>JBJTIO010000103.1:0-61984 GCA_046095045.1 Actinomycetota bacterium | reverse complement strand
ACCATGATGATCGCGGTGGCGCCGAGCAGACCGAGGCCGACGGTGAACATGCCGGCCACTCCGCCGGTGCGGAAAGCGACCGTGAGTGCGCGCGGCATGCTGTTGCTCAGCGCGGCCGCGGCGGTGCGCACGTTGCCGCGGGTCGCCAAGGTCATGCCGATGTAGCCGGTGAGTCCCGACGCGAGGCAACCAAGAACGAACGCGATCGTTCGGAAGATGCCCGCTTGCGCGAAGGAGAGCGCCGAGTCACCCGACGGCTTCAGAATCTCGGTCGAGGTCACGAACACGATGACGATCAGTGGGATCAGGATCAGCCCGATGGTCTTGAACTGGCGCTTGAGGTAGGCCCAGGCGCCCTCTTGGATCGCCGTGGCGATCTCGATCATCTTCGGTGAGCCTTCGCTCTCGGCCATGACCTTCTTGACGAGGAAGAAGCCCACACCGAGGGCGAGGAGGGCAGCGGCTGCGGACAACCACAGAACGGCCCATTCACCACCCTTCAACGTGAACGACTGCCAACCGCCTTCTGCGGCAATAAGTGAAAACACCAGATCTCTCCTCGAGATGATTTCGGGACGGCCCGGATGACCGCCCTGCCAGGGGCGAATGGATATTAGAGACTCCGACCCCGTTCGGGCGAGATGGCAGGGACCCTTTGAGTCTGCTCGGGCGATCACAGGTGACGAAAGTGGGTGACCACGGGTGGTTGTGACTGTTGGCTCCGGCGGCTCCAATCCGGGGGTCGATTTCGGGGTCGCGAGCGCACGGGGAGTAGCGTTTCGGCGGGTTCACCGGGTGGTGAGCCGCTGGTGGCCCGAGGGGCCGTTCGCGAAAGGCGCAGGTCATGGCGCAAACAGTCTCCAAGCGGGGTCCGGTCACCGGAACCGCCGTGGCGCGGTCAGCGCGCAAACGCAAACCCTTCCTCCTCGACCTGTACAGCACGGCCGTGGGCAAGAAGTACGCCATGGCCATCACGGGCATCGGACTCATGGGCTTCGTCGTGTTCCACATGATCGGCAACCTGAAGATGTACATGGGTGCATCCGACCTGAATCACTACGCCCACTTCCTCGAGCGACTGCTCTACCCGATCCTTCCCGAGAAGGTAATGCTCTGGATCCTGCGCGCCGGGCTGATCGGCATGGTGTTGCTGCACCTTCACGCGGCGTATTCGCTCACGATCCTCAACCGACACGCGCGCCCCGTGAAGTACCAGAGCGAGCGTGATTACCAGGTGGCGAGCTTCGCCAGTCGCTCGATGCGTCTCACCGGCATCGTGGTGTTGCTCTTCATCGTGTGGCACCTGCTCGACCTCACCTTCGGTGTGGTGAACTCGCAGACCGGAAAGATGACCGGTGAGGGTTCCGAAAGATTGAAGGACGTCTACGGCGCGGTGGCGTTCAGCCTCGACCGTTTGCCGGTCGCGATCTTCTACGTGCTCGCCAACATCATGCTCGGCATCCACCTCTTCCACGGTGTGTGGAGCCTCTTCCAGTCGCTCGGTTGGAACAATCCCAAGTTCAACAAGTGGCGCAACGGATTGTCGACTGGCATCGCCACGATCGTTGTCGTCGGCAACGTGTCGTTCCCCATCGCTGTTCTCGCCGGAATCGTCGGCTGACCCGGATCATCAGGAGACAAAAATGTCGATCACTCTCGATTCCAAGATCCCCACCGGCCCCGTCGCCGATGCGTGGAGCAACTACAAGTCCGACGTCAAACTCGTCGCACCGGGTAACAAGCGCAAGTTCAAGGTGATCGTGGTCGGAACCGGTCTCGCCGGTGCCTCGGCCGCGGCCACACTCGCCGAACTCGGCTATCAGGTCGACGCGTTCACGTTCCACGATTCGCCGCGTCGCGCGCACTCGATCGCCGCTCAAGGTGGCATCAACGCGGCCAAGAACTACCAGGGCGATGGTGACAGCGTGCACCGTTTGTTCTACGACACCATCAAGGGTGGTGACTTCCGCGCTCGCGAGGGCAACGTGTATCGCCTCGCCGAGGTGTCGGTGAACATCATCGACCAAATGGTTGCTCAGGGCGTGCCGTTCGCGCGCGAGTACGGTGGATTGCTCGACAACCGTTCGTTCGGTGGCGCTCAGGTGAGCCGCACCTTTTACGCGCGTGGCCAGACCGGCCAGCAGTTGTTGCTCGGCGCGTACCAGCAATTGGCCCGTCAGATCGGCCTCGGCAACGTGCGACTCTTCAATCGCACCGAGTTGGTCGATGTCGTCACCGTCGATGGTCGTTGCGCCGGCATCGTCACGCGCGATCTCATGACCGGCGAAGTGGTGTCGCACGCGGCGCACGCGGTCGTGATGGCCACCGGTGGTTACGGCAACGTGTTCTTCCTGTCGACCAACGCCATGGCCTGCAACGTCACCGCCGCGTGGCGCGCGCACCGCAAGGGCGCGTTGTTCGCGAACCCCTGCTACACGCAGATCCACCCGACCTGCATTCCGCAGAGCGATCCGACGCAGTCGAAGCTCACCTTGATGTCGGAGTCGTTGCGTAACGACGGTCGCGTTTGGGTGCCGAAGAATCCCGACGACAATCGTGCGGCGGCGCAGATCCCCGAGGAGGAGCGCGACTACATCCTCGAACGTCTGTATCCGAGCTACGGCAACCTCGCGCCGCGTGATATCTCGTCGCGAGCCGCCAAGCGAGCGGTCGACTCCGGCCGTGGTGTGGGTCCGCTGAAGAACGGCGTGTATCTCGATTTCAGCGACGCGATCAATCGTCTCGGCCGCAACGTCGTCGAGGAGCGTTACGGAAACCTCTTCGAGATGTACGAGCGCATCGCCGGCGAGAACCCGTACGACATGCCGATGCGCATCTACCCGGCATCGCACTACACGATGGGCGGCCTGTGGGTTGACTACGAGTTGATGACGTCGATCCCCGGTTTGTACGCGGCGGGCGAGGCCAACTTCTCCGATCACGGTGCGAACCGTCTCGGTGCCTCGGCTCTCATGCAGGGTCTGGCGGACGGCTACTTCGTGTTGCCGTACACGATCGGCAACTACCTGGCGCCGATGTTGAACAAGCCGATCCCGGGCACCGATCATCCGGCGTTCAAGGAGGCCGAGCAGGCCGCGCGTCAGCGCTATCAGGGTTACCTCGACATCAAGGGCACGCGTTCGCCCGACTTCTTCCATCGCGAGGTCGGACGCATCATCTGGGACTACTGCGGCATGGAACGCACGCAACAGGGTCTCGAGAAGGCGCTCTCGGAACTGCCCGCGTTGTACGAGGAGTTCCAGAAGGACCTGCGCGTCACCGGCGATGGCAACAGCCTGAACCAGACGCTCGAGAAGGCCGGTCGCGTCGACGACTTCTTCCAGCTCGGCATGTTGATGTGTCGAGACGCTCTCGAGCGTCAGGAGTCGTGCGGCGGTCACTTCCGCGCCGAGTACCAGACCGACGAAGGCGAAGCGTTGCGCGACGACGACAAGTTCGCGCATGTTGCCGCCTGGGAATGGACCGGAGACCCCACCGCCTCGGTCCGACACACCGAGGAACTCAAGTTCGAAGCCGTTCATCTCGCGACACGGAGCTACAAGTGAGCAACCACCTCAAGAACCTCAAACTCAAGATCTGGCGTCAGGACGGGCCGACGTCGGCCGGTCACTTCGAGGATTACGTCATCGACGAGATCAGCGACGAGGCCTCGTTCCTCGAGATGCTCGACGTGCTCAACGAGCGACTCATCGCCAACAACAAGTTGCCGGTGGTGTTCGACCACGATTGCCGCGAGGGCATCTGTGGCACGTGTTCGTTGATGATCAACGGTCAGGCGCACGGTCCCGAGCGCCGCACCGCCACCTGCCAGTTGCACATGCGCAAGTTCAAGAGCAACGACGAGATCGTGATCGAGCCGTGGCGCGCCTCGGCGTTCCCGATCATCAAGGACCTCATGGTCGATCGCTCGGCGTTCGATCGCATCATCGAGTCGGGCGGTTTCATCACCGCTCCGACGGGTGGCGCTCCCGATGCGAACCTCATCCCGATTCCGAAGCCCGTGTCCGACGCGGCGATGGACTCGGCCGAGTGCATCGGATGCGGAGCCTGCGTGGCGGCCTGCCCGAACGGTGCGGCCAACTTGTTCACCGCGGCCAAGATCAATCACCTCAACCTGTTGCCGCAAGGTCAGGCCGAGCGGTTCAAGCGTGTCGAGGCGATGGTCGAGACGATGGACGAGTACTTCGGATCGTGCACCAACCATGGTGAGTGCGAGGCGGCCTGCCCCAAGGAGATCTCGATCGACGTGATCGCCTTGATGAACAAGGACTACCGCAAGGCCAAGGTCAAGAACCGCAAGGAACTCAGCCGCAATTAACCGGGTTCGGTTGATTCCAAATCAGTATTCATTAACGGTGTGGCTCGAATCCACTGACCCTTTGTGTCTCGTTACATTTCTCCTGTCAAGGAGGACACGATGTCGGATGCAGCACGCGAAGCAAAAGCAGAGGCGAAAGCCGCGAAGGCACGAGCCAAAGGCTTGCGACCTTTTTACAAGATGAAGCGATGGTGGCTGTTGGCCATTGTGGTTGCCATTGCTGTCGGGTCTGCTCTTGGTTCGAGTGGTTCGGAAGGTTCTAGCGATTCTGGCTCTTCAAAATCTTCCGGTTCTGGAGAATCAAGCACCGACAATTCCATTGGCACTGGTTTGGGCTCGAAAGACGCTTCCGCTGACATCAACTCCCTGGACTGTGGAACTCCGGATTCAATTGGAATTACTTACCCGTCGGTGAGTGTGACCAATAATTCCTCGAAGACGTCGACTTACTTCATCACGGTTGTTGCGGAATCTGCTGATGGTGCAACCAAGTATGACGACACGACAATCATGATCACCGAACTTGCTTCCGGTCAGACGATGACCGAGGAGGGAATGTTCACCAATGAACTTCCGGCGGGTGCGATCTGCAAGATCACCGAGGTGCAGCGCACAGCCTCCTAACCGCCACTAGTCGGTGATGTGGGTGACGTAGCGATTCGTCGCCACCACGTCGCCGCACTCGAGCGTCAGGTCGATCGTGATTCGGCCGGGAGTGAACGGAGCCACGACGTCGATCGATCCGACGCGACAGCACTCGTCGGCGCCGATGTCGCCTTCCCACTTCCACGTCTTGTCGTCGTGCTCGCTCTCGACTCGCGCAGTGACAACCGCGTCCTGCAGATCGTGGCGAAGGTCGCTGACGACGTGGACGTTCATCGACAGTCGGTCACCGGGTCGCATCTCGGCGGGCGGACGATCGGCGACCACGATCACGGGTCGGCATGCTTCGGCGAGCGCGGTGTATCCGATCTTGGGCACCCGCTCGTGATCGAGCACGCTCCACGACACCATCGGCATCGAATCATTGAGCGCGAACATGCAGAAACCGCCGGTGGGTGAATACTTCAAACGACGCAAGGTCTCGATGTGGAATCGCAACAAGTCGGCCTGATGCACCTGTGTCGCGATGCGCCACTCGTCGAACGATTCGAAGGCATTCGGTGGAACGCGCTCGTCGAAGATCGCCTTCTGCAGACCGTGGTGGGCGGCGAGGTGACTCCAATCGAGATCGGGCCAACGTTCGGGCTCCATGAACGCA
This sequence comes from Actinomycetota bacterium, assembly GCA_046095045.1. Classification (GTDB taxonomy): domain Bacteria; phylum Actinomycetota; class Acidimicrobiia; order Acidimicrobiales; family Ilumatobacteraceae; genus Casp-actino8. Next base: position 56,384 of record JBJTIO010000103.1, on the reverse strand, counting down.
GCCGACTCCGGCACGGCTTGGGCGCCGAACTCGCTCACGAATCGCACCAACCGGGGGAGTGCGGCCGCGAAACCCGGTAGATCACGTTCGTTGCCGTGATACCAGCCGAAGTAGAGATGACTGTCGGTGCCTTCCAGCGTGGGCAGGTGCGGAAGGATGCCGCTGTGCGCCACGACGGGGCGAGTGACGTCGGCCTTCTCGAATGCTCGCTTCAGCCAACGATCGAGCACGCTCTTGTTCCACGACGGCAACTGATGTCCGGCGATGAAGGGGATCGCCAGTTTCTTCAGGTCGAAAGAGTCGCCGTCGCCCACCGACAGAGCGAGGGGTTCGTTGTGACCGCACCACGTGACGATGCTCGGATGATGTCCGAGCAGGTTCACCGCCTCGGTCGCCTGACGCACCGCTTGTCGACGAATCTGTCGGGCGTAACCCCATTGCAACGGGAAGTCCTGCCACACGAGCATGCCGAGTTCGTCGGCCGCGTCGTACAACTCGGGGCGCGAGATGTGTCCGTGCACCCGAATGAGATCGAGTCCGGCGTCGCGCGCCAGTTCGACGTCACGTCGCAACTCGGCGGCGGTCGCGTCGCCGAGCATCGCGCGCGTCGGTGCGAGATTCGCGCCCTTGATGAACATCCGCTCGCCATTGATCGTGTACACCCAGTCGCGCACGGCGACCTCGCGCAAACCGGTGCGGCGATCGGCCGAATGGCTCGTGACACCGTCGCACGACACCTCGACGCGCACATCGGTGAGGTTCTGATCACCGAGCGACCACGGCCACCACAAGGCCGGTCGCCGCACGTCGACATCCCATTCGATGTCGTTCGAACCCGCGGCCACGGTGCGTTGCTGTTCGTCGGTGAGAACACCGTCGACGAAAGTGGAGACCTTCACGGGTCGTTCGACATCGCAGTCGAGTCGAGCATGAAGTCGCAGGTTCGCCCGACCCTCGTTGGCGTCGCGGCAGAGAACCCGAAGTGCGTCGATCCGCACCGGTCCGGTGGATTCGATGCGCACGCCGCGCCAGATGCCACCGGGGTTGAACGCGGGATCGATGCAGTCCCAGTGCTGGAACACGCCGGTGATGTTGCGCTTGTTCCGTTTGTCGCGTTGTGGTGAACATGTGGCACCGATCGCCAGCACGTGGTCGTCGTCGAGTTTCGACAAGGCGGTCACGTCGTACGCGTGTGGAATGAAGTAGCCCTCGGGGTCACCGAGATACGCGCCGTCGAGCCACACGTCCCCCTGATAGAAGATTCCGTCGACCACGACGAAACGTCGCTCGCCGTCGGAGGGTGCGGGCAACGAGAATTCCCGTCGATACAGCAGGGGACCGTTGCTCGTGGCGAATCCGGGGTGCGACTGCCAATGCCCGGGCACAGTGATGGCAGGCCATTCCGAATCGTCGGTCTCGAGACCAACGCTCGTGCGCAGGGTGTCGTCGGACGCAATGGTGACCCGCCACTCGCCGCTCAGGTCGAGACCCGGCCGATGAATGCGTTCGGTCTCGATGCTCACGACGACAAACCGTAGTGGACGGCTGGTTCCGCCGTGTCGCTGACGGCCGCTGGGCAGTACTGTCGCGACATGGCTGAATCACGAGCGCCCGAAGTTGCAACGATCAAGGACCTGCGGGCCGCGGGATGGGTGTCGCGCCCGGTGAAAGAAGAGATGCGGCTCAACGCGGTCGCCCGCATCATGGCCAAGCAGCCGTTGTTCGAGGGCGTGCTCGGTTACGAGGACACGGTGATGCCCCAACTCGAGAACGCCATCCTCGCCGGACATGACGTGATCTTCCTCGGTGAGCGCGGTCAGGCGAAGACGCGCATGATCCGCAGTCTCACGGGGTTGCTCGACGAGTGGATGCCGATCATCGCGGGCAGCGAAATCAATGACGATCCCTACGATCCGGTGTCGAAGCACGCACGCGATCTCGTCGCCCGCATGGGTGATGACACGCCGATCTCCTGGGTGCACCGTTCCGAGCGCTTCGGTGAGAAGTTGGCGACTCCGGACACCGCGATCGCCGATCTCATCGGCGAGGTGGATCCGATCAAGGTGGCCGAAGGTCGTTATCTCAGCGACGAACTGACCCTTCACTACGGACTGGTGCCGCGCACCAATCGTGGCATCTTCGCGATCAACGAGTTGCCCGACCTCTCGGAGCGAATTCAGGTCGGTCTGCTCAACATTCTCGAGGAGCGCGACGTTCAGGTGCGTGGCTACAAGATTCGACTGCCACTCGACGTGTTTCTTGTGGCGTCGGCGAACCCCGAGGACTACACCAACCGCGGACGCATCATCACGCCGTTGAAGGATCGTTTCGGAAGTCAGATTCGCACTCACTATCCGCTCGAGGCGGCGACCGAGGTGAGCATCATCCGTCAGGAGGCCCGACCGCCGAGTGTGGGCGACATCACGGTCACCGTTCCGGCGTACATGGAGACCGTCGTGGCGACGTTCAGCCAACTCGCGCGATCTAGCAGTCAGGTGAACCAACGCAGCGGTGTGTCGGTGCGACTCAGCGTGAGCAACTACGAGGTGATGGCGGCCAACGCCTTGCGCCGCGGTCTGCGTCTCGGTGAGACGAACGTGGTGCCGCGAGTGTGCGACCTCGACGCGTTCGCGGCGTCGACCGGTGGCAAGATCGAGATCGAGGCGATGGAGGACGGTCGCGAGGGTGCGATCCTGCGCGATCTGGTGAAGGCCGCCGTGCTCACCACCTATCGCGACGTGGTGAGTCCCGAGCTGACGCGCGACATCGTCACGGCCTTCGAGGAGGGCGCGATCGTGCACACCGGTGAGGACGTTCCCTCGGTCGAGCAGGCCGCACTCGTCGATGCGATGCCCGCCCTGAGTGCGGCGGTGACACCGCTGTTGGCCGGAGACAACAGTCCGGCCAACGTCGCTGCGGCGGTCGAGTTCGTGCTCGAGGGCATGCACCTCTCGAAGCGTCTGAACAAGGATCAGAGCTCGGGTAGCGGCGGCACGTATCGCAGCCGTTGACTTTTCAGTGCAGCTTGTCCTCGATGCGCTTCAGCGCCTCGATCGTACGGTCGGTCTCGCTGCGGTGCTCGTGCACCAATCGGATCAACCAGAAGCGCATGAAGCGCGCGAGTGAGTAGCGCACGAAGAGCGCGGTGCCGGCTATCACGAGCGCCAGACCGATGAGCGTTCCGGTGGCGAGGAAGGCGATCTGATCACCCAATTCCTGGGTGCCACTCGCCTGGAACCCACCGACGATCGCCAGTGCGACTCCGGCGATGAGTGCGACCGTGCCGATGACGAGCAGCCACCGCTCGCGGTCGGCGCGAGCGCCGCGCAACTTCATCTCGCCGATTTCCTCGGTGAAGGTCTGGATTCGGTTCTCGTTCATGTGGTGTCCGTTTCCTCGTGGTTCTTCTTGTTTGCGATCGTGGGTCACGAGCCGAGATAGGCCCCCGCCAACACATCATCGCCGATTTCGGAGGCCTTGCCGGCCATTCGCACCGTTCCGTGCGCCAGCAACACGGCGGTGTCGGCGACTCCGAGCACGGTGCGCGCGAACTGTTCGACGACGAGCACCGACACACCTTCGGAGGCGATAGCCGCGACCTGGGCGTACAACTCGGCGACGATCAACGGTGCCAAACCCATCGACAACTCGTCGAGCAACAGAATCGCCGGATCGGTGGCGAGCGCTCGGGCCAGCGACAACATCTGCTGCTCGCCACCTGACATCGTTCCGGCCAGTTGCGTGCGACGCTCGCCGAGACGCGGAAAGCGCGAATAGGTGCGCTCCTCGATGTCGTGCATCTTGTGACCACTGAACGTCGCCATGATCAGGTTCTCGCGCACGGTGAGATTGGGGAAGATTCCGCGACCCTCGGGAATGGTGCAAAGTCCGGCACGGGCGAGCGAACTCGCCGCCGCACCGGTGACGTCACGTCCGGCGACGATCAGTTGTCCGGCCGACGGTCGCAACAGACCACTGATCACCTTGATCGTCGTGCTCTTGCCCGCGCCGTTCGGGCCGAGCAGTGCGACAACTTCTCCACGACCGATCGTCAGATTGACGCCATGCAACACGTCGATCGATCCGTAGCCCGCGCGCACGTTGCGCAGTTCGAGAATCGGTTGGTCGCTCATGCCGTCCCCAGGTAGGCCTGCAGCACGGCCGTATCGTGTTGGATGGAGTTCGGATCGCCGACGGCGATGATGTTTCCGAGATCGAGCACATGAATGCGGTCGCACACGTGCATCACGAGATCCATGTCGTGTTCGACCAAGAGCACACCGAGTCCGTCGCTCGCCAACTCACGCAGCAACGCGCCGAGTCGCTCGGTTTCACCGTCGTCGAGTCCCGATGCCGGCTCGTCGAGCAACAACAGTCGGGGCATGGTGGCGAGAGCGCGAGCTATCTCGACCAATCGAGCCGAACCGGTGGGTAGATCACCAGCGACCGAGTCGGCGAGATGGGCCACGCCCACCTTGGTCATCAGATCGTCGACGGTCGAATCGACGTCCGGTACGCCGGCGAGTTCGGCCGCGACGCGCACGTTGTCGCGCACCGTCAGCGAGGCGAACAATTCGAGTCGTTGGAACGTGCGGGCGAGACCGCGCTTGGCTCGCTTGTGGGGCGCCTCGCGTGTGATGTCGATACCGCTCACGAAGACCTGTCCAGCAGTCGGTTCCTGCATGCCGCTGATGACGTTGAACAACGTGGTCTTGCCGGCGCCGTTCGGCCCGATCAGGCCCGTCACTTGCCCGACCTCGGCGGTGAGGTCGACGCCGCCGACGGCCATCACACCGCCGAAACGCACCATCACTCCGCGCACCTCGAGCAACGACATCAGATCACCACCCCGACCTTTTGCTCCGCGACTTCGATCTCCTCGCGCGTGAACGCGGTGTCGAGACCCGCGAGATCGGGTGACGCGGTGTGCACGCGCGGAGCATTCTCGGTGAAGCGTTGGGCGCCGACTCCGAACAAGGCAACGAGTCCGACGATGACGATGATTCGCTTGCCCGTTGCATCGAGTGCGGTACCCCAATCGATGCCCGCGGACACCGCGAGTCCGATCACCAACCAGGCGCCGGCCACGAGGCGACGACCTCGATCCGCGGCCAGCAACGCGGGGAGATTCGGAGACACCGCGAGCACCCAAACGATCATCGTGACGAAGAACGTCCAATGGGAGATCGCATCGACGGTCGTGAGCGCCCAGATCGCCACCGCGCCAGTGAGCGAGATCGTGACGAGACGGGGCTGTTGCGTGAGCGGTCGGAATGCGTCGCCGATCTGCGACGCCGCGCCCTGTGGATTGCGACCGAGGGTGATGCCGATGGTGCCGGGGCCGATCTTGGTGATGTTCTTCACCGTGGGCACGATGGTCGCGAGCACCGAGTTTCCACCGAGCAACAAACCACCGAACAGCGCTCCCGCGACCGAGCCAACTCCGCCGACGACGGCGAGCAACACGATCGGCAGACTCTGCGTGAACTCGTATTGCTGCGGGCTCACCTTGTCGCCGGCGAGAGCACCCGCGCACGCGGCGATGGCCGCCGAGATGGCGAACGCGGCCAACTTGGTGCGCGTGAGACTCATGCCGAGCGTGGCGGCAGCGGCGGGGGAGTCCTTCAACGCGACCAATCTGCGTCCGAGTCGACTGCGTCGGACGGCGGTCACGGCGAGTCCGAGCAGTGCGAACACGATCGAGGCGAGAATCAGACGGCCGCGGGGAGTGTCGATGGTGACGAAGGGAACCTTCAGCACGGGCACGGTGATGTTGCCGGTCTGGAACGTCTGGCGTTGATTGAACACCATCTTGCTCACCATCACGGCGAACGCCGCCGTCGACAAGGCGAGGTAGATACCCGACAATCGCAAAGCCGGCAGTGCCACGATCGCGCCAACGATCGCGACGATCGTCACCGCGACGAGAAGCGTGAGCAGGTTGCCGTTCCCGGGCAACTTCGACATCGCGATCGCTCCGAGACCGGCGAACGTCAACGGAGCGAGTGACATCTGACCCGCGTATCCGGTGAGCGGAACCAACGACAACGTGACCATCGCGAAGGTGAAGCCGTTGAGGAGCAACAAGGTGTTGGCGCGGGTCAACATTCCCGAGATGCCGATGACCGCGACAACCAACACGATCGCCCCGAGCACCGCGGTGCGCCATTCGGGAACCCGATGCTCCTCGCGGAACTTCACCGTGCCGACCTTCAATCGACTCTGCGGTCGGGCCAACAATGCGATGAACAGCACGATCGTGGGAAGCGCGGCGCGAACACCCGACAAGGAGAAGCCGAAGGCGGTCTGCGGGAACCACGACTCGTCGGAGATCATCAGGTAGTAGGCGTCGAGCAAACCGAGCAGACCAGCTCCGAGGAACGTGAGAGGCAGGCTGCGCAGCCGACCGATGATCGCCGCGGCGTACGCGTTGATGACGAGCAACACCAGCGGTTCGATGTTCAACTGCTGATCACCCGCGAGCAGGATTCCCGCGAGACCGGCGAGCGAGGCGCTGATGCCCCACGCGAACATCGACACCCGATCGGGTCGCCCACCGTTGAGCTCGGTGAGATTGCGGTCGTCGACCACCGCACGCATTGCGACACCCATGCGGGTCTTGTAGAGCACGATGCGAAGAACGATCGCGACGACGACCGCGCACCCGAACGTGATGAGGCGGTGCCAACTGACGTTGAAGCCTCCGATCGAGATGCTGTTGCCTTCATAGAACTTGAGGAACGCCTCCCGACTGGCGTCGTTCGGCCAGATCCAGTTGGCCAAGCCGATCATGAAGGCGAACAGCGCCACGGTGACCGACAGGCGCACCACTTCGGTCGTTCCCTGCAGACCGCGCATCACGAAACGTTCGGTCACGATGCCGAAGAGCGGGCACAGGATGAACAGCGTGATGAACAGCGCGAGAGGCGCGGGCAGATCCCAGTCGAAACGCAACTGCCAGTAGGTGAACGCGGACAGCATGCCCGTGGCACCGTGCGCCAAGTTGAAGATGCCCGAGGTGGTGTAGGTGACGACGAGACCGCTCGCCACCACCGCGTAGATCGCTCCGGTCGACAGACCGATGATGGTGAACGTGAGTAGTTCCTGCATCAGCGGTCTGTCGCTCGGTTCACGAAACAATCAGGTCGTTCAGTTGGGTCGCGTCGGATCGACCGCGGCCGTGACATCACCGAAGTCGCCTTCGATGTCGACCGCACCGTTCTCGTCGCAGTGCCAGCCGCCGCTGTTGTCGTCGGCGCTACCGAGTTCGGGGTAGATGCGGGTCCACTTGCCCTCGACGACTCCCATGATGAGACCGCACTTGGGCGGTTCGTTCTCACCGGGGTTCGACTCGGCGTGCAGACCACCGGCGGTCCACGACGTGACCTTCTTGCCCTCAGCGAGCACGCATTCACGTTCGAGCACGTTGTCGTTGGCATCCAGACATGCGTTGGCCGACTGGGCGAAGAGCAACAGAGCCGACATTGCTTGCTGACCAAGTCCGGCGATGCGCCCATCGGGGTTGTACGTCGCCATGATGTCGAGGAACTTGGCGAGAGCCGGGTTCGTGTCGGCCTCCTCGAACGGTGAGTACACCGTTCGCACGCGCAGACCCTCGGTCGATTCGGCGTTGCCCTCGGCCACGATCTGCTCGCTGTAGTGGTTGGCGTCGTTCAGCACGAGGTCGGGCACGTAACCCACCTCGCGCATCGCCTTGTACAGCAGGATCATGTTGCCGGGCTCGCCGACGACCGAAAGCATGGTGATGCCTTCGTCCTTCAGTTGCTGAGCGAACGGCGTCCAGTTGGCTTCACCCGCTGGGTTGGTGGGGATCATCAACGGATCTCCGAAACCCCCGACCGCGACCATCGTTGCTCTGATCTGTTCGGCGACCATCTTCGTGCTCACGAAGTCGCCGTAGATGATGGCTGGCTTACCGATGGCCTCGGCCTGATACTCCTTGGCCCACAAGAACCACGACGCCGGCTTCTTGTTCGACGGGTTCGGGATTGGCTGCACACGACCATTGGCCATCGACGCCTCGGCGGTGACGGCGTAACCGGGGAACGAGATCATCCCGCACTCGTGGAATCGGGGGTACATCTGATTGTCGAACACCCATCCACCGCCAACCATGGCGAACACTTCCGCGCATGCCTGCTCGGTCGCGGCGGGAACGTTGAACAACTTTCCGTCCAGGTCGACGATCTCGATCGGCAGTCCGCGGATGCCGCCCTGCTCGTTGCACCATCCGGCGAAGGCCTCGGCGGCGTCGAGCATCTCGACCGTCAAACCGGGCGCGGCCTCGTATCCGTGATCGGTGGCGGTTCCGATCTTCAAGGTGTCGCCACCGTTCTGACCGTCGGCGAATGTGGGCACGCCAGCGTCGGTGGCCGGACCGCAGGGGCTGGCCATGTCGCCGAACATCTCGCCAGCGGGAGCTTCCGTGGTCGGGGCATCCGACGTGGGAGCTTCAGTGGAAGGTGCCTCGGCGGCGGGGGCGTTGGTGGAGTCGGCGCCCCCTTCGCGGTTCGAACATCCGACCGCGGTGACGACCACGACACCCAATGTGAACAACGCACGGACCGAACGACGGTTCTTGATCATGATTCCCCCGAGATGTCGATCGGAGCCCCCGCTCCGACTCACGACCGACATTAGCAAGCACGCTCCCCTCACCGATAGGGCGTCAGTGACCCGGCACCGACATGCGCCGATCGACCCGGGAGTGATAAGAACGAAGCCGTGTCGACTTCAGCATCGTCGTCGACTTCGGGTGCCGACGGAGTCTTCGTCGCACCCCTCGAAGTCGCGTATCCCTACAAGCGCACGGTGGGCACCCTGCTGTCGCGCTTCTTCATGTCTCTGCAGGAGGGCCGCCTCGAGGGCACCCGAGGATCGGACGGTCGGGTGTACTTCCCACCGGCCGAGTTCGACCCCGTGACGGGCGCACAACTCGACGAATGGGTGACGCTCCCCGAGACGGGCACGGTCACCACGTGGGCCTGGCAATCGGTGCCCCAACCAGATCAGCCCCTCGACCGTCCCTTCGCGTGGGCGATGATCACCCTCGACGGCGCCGATGTACCCCTGTTGCACGCGGTCGACGCCGGCGACATGTCGCGAGTCCGCACCGGATCGCGAGTGAAAGTGCGTTGGTCCGCCGAACGCAACGGCGGGATTCGCGACATCGCGTGTTTCGACCTGATCGGGGAGGCGTCATGAGCGAAGCCGACGGCATCCTGCGACTTCGGCAGCCGATTTCGGTCACCTACAACTGGTCGGCCGGTCCGAATGCGACCAGTCATCTCAATGGACTGCTCGAGGGCAAACTCGTGGGCAAGCGTTGCCCGGGTTGCTCACTCGTCTACTTCCCGCCGCGCAACGGTGTGTGCCCGAAGTGCGCTCGCATCCTCGGCGACGACGTCGTGGTCGGACCGCGCGGAACGATCACGACCTTCTGCGTGGTCAACGTTCCGTTCCTCGGACAGAAGATCAAGCTTCCGTACGTGGCGGCCCAGATCCTTCTCGATGGAGCCGACATCTCGATGCAACACCTCATCCAAGAGTGCGAAGCCTCCGACGTGCGTATCGGCATGCGAGTCGAGCCGGTGTGGAAGGACCGCAGTGAGTGGGGTCCGACGCTCGAGAGCATCGCGCACTTCCGTCCGACGGGTGAGCCCGATCGCGACATGTCGAGCGAAGCGGGGGCCAGCTGATGGCGCGGCGTGAGGTGGCCATTGTCGGCGTGGCACAGCGACCGAACCAAGTGGGCACAACCCTCACATCGGTCGAGTTGATTCTTCCGGTGATCAACGACGTGATCACCAAGGTCGGCATCGATCGCAAGGAGATCGGGTTCTGGTGCCACGGCAGTTGTGACTACATGAGCGGTCAGCCGTTCAGTTTCGTCGCTGCCGTCGATGCGATCGGCGCGTGGCCACCGATCGTCGAGAGCCACGTCGAAGGTGACGGCGCGTTGGCGTTGTACGAGGCGTGGGTGAAGATCCAGACCGGCGAATGTGATGTCGCGCTCGTTTTCTCGAATGGCAAGACAACTTCGGGTCCGATCGACCGCATTCTCAACCTGCAAGCCGATCCCTACATGGTCACCCCGTTGTGGCCCGGTTTCGACGCGCTTGCGGCGTTGCAGGCGCGCGCGTGTCTCGACGCCGGCGTGTTGACCGAGGCCGACATGGCCGAAGTGGCGGCGCGCAGCTATCGCGACGCATTGAAGAATCCGGTCGCTTACGCCAAGGAGAACGTCACCGCCGAGGCGCTGTTGCAGCGGCCCTACACCACGGCTCCGTTGCGGGCTCACGACTGCGGTGTGCCCGTCGACGGCGCGAACGCCGTGATCCTCGCGGCGGGAGACGCGGCGCGGCGACTGGCCGAACGCCCGGCCTGGATTCGTGGCATCGATCATCGCATCGACACCCAGCGCCTCGGAGCGCGTTCGATGATCGAGAGCCATTCGGCCGCGGTCGCCGCCGAGAAGGCCGGTGTCGGCACCGATCGCATCGACGTCGCCGAGATTCACGCCCCGTACAGCCACCAAGAGATCCTGTTGCGCAAGGCCATGAAGTTGACCGATGCGACGCACGTGAATCCGAGTGGCGGAGCGTTGGTGTCGAACCCCGCGATGGCCGCCGGTCTCGCGCGTTTCGTCGAGGCCGCCGAGAGCGTGTTCTCGGGCTCGGCCGACCGCGTGTTGGCTCACTGCACGAGCGGACCGTTGATTCAACAGAACCTGGTGTGCGTCATGGAGGGTGAGTGAGATGGCCGATCTCTGTGCGGTAGTCGGTGTCGGACAGACCAAGCACGCGTCATGTCGCGCCGACGTGTCGATCGCCGGTCTCGTGCGTGAGGCGGTCGATCGTGCGCTCGCCGATGCGAACATCGGTATCGACGATGTCGACGCGATCGTCATCGGCAAGGCTCCGGATCCGCTCGAAGGTGTGGCGATGCCCGAACTGTGGCTCGCCGATGCCCTCGCCGCGCACGGTAAGCCGGTGTTCCGCGTGCACACGGCCGGGTCGGTTGGTGGATCGACCGCCATCGTCGCGGCGCATCATGTGATGGCTGGTATCCACGGCACTGTGCTCACCATCGGTTTCGAGAAGCAGAGCGATGGCAACGCGATGTGGGCACTGAGCGTTCCGATTCCGTTCGGTATGCCGGTGCACGCCGGTGCGGGCGGCTATTTCTCGCCGATCGTGCGCGGTTACATCAAGCGTTCCAACGCACCGACGCACATCGGTGCGATGGTCGCGGTGAAGGATCGCACCAACGCGTGCAAGAACCCGTACGCGCATCTGCACGAACCCGACTGGACCCTCGAGAAGGCGCTCGAGAGTCCGATGATGTGGGATCCGATTCGCTTCGTCGAGACGTGTCCGTCGAGCGACGGTGCGATGGCTCTCGTTCTGATGAGCGAGGAGCGCGCCGACAAGCACCCCGGACCGAAAGCGTGGGTGCACGCCACGGCCATGCGCAGCGAGCCGACGGCCTTCGCCGGACGCGAACAAGTGAGTCCGCGAGCCGGTGAGATGTGCGCCGAGGACTTGTGGCGCAAAGGCGGCATCACCAACCCGGCCAAGGAGATCGACGTCGCCGAGATCTACGTTCCATTCGCTTGGTTCGAGCCGATGTGGCTCGAGAACCTCGGGTTTGCTCCGCGCAATGAGGGTTGGCGTTGGGTCGAGGACGGCGTCACCGATATCGGCGGTTCGCTACCGATCAACCCGTCGGGCGGCGTGATGTCGACCAACCCGATCGGCGCCTCGGGCATGCTGCGTTTCGGCGAGGCCGCGATGCAGGTGATGGGCAAAGCCGGTGAACACCAGATCGACGGGGCCCGCAAGGCGGTCGGCCACGCGTACGGCGGCGGCAGTCAGTTCTTCGCGATGTGGCTGGTGTCGAACGGCAAACCCTGACTCAGGTGCGCGTCCAGTTGGGCGCGCGCTTCTCGGCGAATGCTCGTGGGCCCTCTTTCGAATCGTTCGTGCTGAAGATCGGCCAACCGATTTCGAACTCTAGTTTCAACGCCTCGGCCTCGGGCATCGACGCGGTCTCCTGCACCGACTTCAAGATGGCCTCGACGGCGAGTGGGCCGTTGGCGCAAATCATGTCGGCCAGTTCCTTCGCCTTGGCCAACGCGGTGCCGTCGGGCACGACGTGTCCGATCAATCCGATCTCTCGGGCTTCGCTCGCCGTGTAACCGCGGGCTGTGAGCAACATCTCGAGCGCGTTCGTGTAACCGATCTGACGCTGCAGTCGAACGGTGCTACCACCGACGGGGAACAAACCGCGACGCGCTTCGAACACTCCGAACGTCGCGCTCTCTCCGGCGACCCGCAGATGCGTGGCTTGCAGAATCTCGGTGCCACCCGCGACGGCGTAACCCTCGACCGCGGCGATCAGCGGTTTGCGCAAGCGGTAATGACGCAGCAGGGCCTTCCAGTGGAGATCGGGGTCGGCGGCCCAACGCTCTTGGTAGGGGTTCGGTCCGGCGTCGTCGTTGGCGCGGGCCTTGAGGTCCATGCCGGTGCAGAACGATCCGCCCGAACCGGTGAGGATCGCGCAGCGCAGGTCGTCGTCCTCGTTGAGTCGGACCCAGGCATCGGCGAGACCGACGATCATCGCCGGGCTGAGGGCGTTCTTGGCCTCGGGACGATTCATGGTGACGATCAACGTGTGACCCTCTTGCTCGACCAGTAGATGCTCGGTCCCCGACATGTCGACTCCGTTTTCCCTCGTTGTGTGCGTTCTGTGGTAGCACATTCACATGCCTGCTCGCACCTTCAACATCGCGGATCTCTTCGAGGCGTCGGTCGACGAGTGGCCCGACCGCGAGTACGTGGTCGATGAGAACGTGCGTCGCACCTACCTCGAGATGGACCGACGGGCGAATCGCTTGGCGCACCACCTGCGTCAGCAAGGCGTCCGCCCCGGTGACCACGTGGGGATCTACGCGCTCAACCGCGTCGAGTGGGTCGAGTCGTTGTGGGCGATCTTCAAGATCCGAGCCGTATGGATCAACATCAATTACCGCTACGTCGAGGACGAACTCGCCTACTTGTTCGGCAACGCCGATCTCACGTATCTCATCGTCGAGCCCGAGTTCGCCGATCGGGCCCGCGCGGTGCAACCCGACCTACCGCAACTCGTGATCGGACCAGAGTTCGAGGCAGCGTTGGCTGCGCAGTCCGACGAGCGCGACTTCGAACCGCGCAGCAACGACGACATCTACATGCTTTTCACGGGTGGCACCACCGGCATGCCCAAAGGTGTGGTGTGGCGCCACCAGGACGTGGTGATGGCCCTCGGTGGCGGCGTCGACATCACCACCGGAATCAAACTCACCGAACCACATCAATTCGTCGAGAAGGGCCGCAACGGTTTTCACCTCTGCGGTCTGCCGATCGCACCGTTGATGCATGGAGCGACCCAATGGAGCGTGATGGGGCAGAGCTTCATCGGCAACAAGGTGGTGTTGCGCGCCAAGTTCGATCCGGCCGACGTGTTCCGCACCATCGACGCCGAGAAGGTGAACCTCGTGATGATCACCGGCGACGCCATGGCGCGACCGATGCTCGATCACCTCGTCGACAACCGCGCGCAGTACGACCTCTCGTCGATGTTCGCCGTCAGTTCGAGTGCGGTTCTGTTCTCCCAAGCGTGCAAGGACCAGTTCATGTCGATGTTCCCCAACATCGTTCTGACCGATGCCGTCGGTTCGAGCGAGGGCGGTGCGAACGGGATCACGATGGTGGGCAAGGACGCGCCGAAGACACCCGGCCTCACGGTGAAGGCCGCGCCCGATTCCGTGGTTCTCGGTGACGACTTCCGTCCGGTGCCCGCCGGTGTGATGGGCAAGCTCGCGCGCACGGGAAATATTCCGTTGCGCTATCACAAGGATCCCGAGAAGTCGGCGGCCACCTTCGTGACCGGACCCGACGGCACGCGCTATTCGATCCCCGGCGATTTCGCGGTGATGCAAGAAGACGGTTCGATCACGTTGATCGGTCGTGGTTCGGTGTGCATCAACAGCGGTGGCGAGAAGATCTTCCCCGAGGAAGTGGAGAACGCCCTGAAGAGCCATCCCGAGGTTTTCGACGCGGTCGTTGTCGGGGTTCCCGACGAACGCTGGGGCGAACGAGTGACGGCGGTCGTGCAAGCGCGGGCTGGTACCACCCCGACGCTCGAGAGCGTGCAGGAACACTGTCGCAAGCACGTGGCCGGTTACAAAGTTCCGCGTCAGCTGACGCTCGTCGAGATGATGGTGCGCTCACCAGCCGGCAAGAGCGACTATCGCTGGGCCAAGGAGCGAGCCATCGAGGACGCGGGCCGCTGAACATGACGGGTCCCCTCGCGGGTATTCGAGTCGTCGAACTCGTGGGTCAGGGCCCCGGCCCGTATGGTGCGGCCCTGTTGGCCGATCTCGGGGCCGACGTGATCGCCGTCGACCGACCCGAGGTCGCCTCGCGCGCGAAACGCGATCGCCCAGCGACCAATCCGATGATGCGCGGCAAGCGCGGTGTTGCGCTCGACCTGAAAGATGACGCTGATCGCGCGCGACTGCTCGACCTCGTCGATCGCGCCGATGTTCTGGTCGACCCGTTTCGACCCGGCGTGTGCGAACGACTCGGTCTCGGTCCGACGGTGTTGTGCGAGCGGAACACGCGACTGGTCTTCGCCCGCATGACCGGTTGGGGTCAGAGTGGCCCGTGGGTCGATCGCGCCGGACACGACATCAACTACATCGCACTGTCGGGCGCGTTGCACACCATCGGTTACGAAGGACAACCACCGACGATGCCGATCAACATGCTCGGGGACTTCGCCGGTGGTGGGTTATTGCTGGCGATGGGTGTGTCGGCGGCACTCGTCGAACGCCACACCAGCGGAATGGGTCAAGTGATCGACGTTGCGATGGTCGACGGGGCGGCGATGATCCTCGGTCCGTTCTTCGTGGCCGCGACGAACGGTTTCTGGAGCGAGCGTGGCACGAATCATCTCGATGGGGGAGCGCACTTCTACAACGTCTACGCAACGAGTGACGGTAAGTGGGTGTCGGTGGGCGCGATCGAGCCGCAGTTCTACGCCGAGTTGCTCGAACGTCTCGGGGTGACCGATGACGAGATTCTGTCGGCGAGTCGTCAGAACGATCGTTCGGTATGGGCCGAAGGCAAACGTCGATTCGCCGCGATCTTCGCCACTCGCACGCGCGCCGAATGGGAAACCATCTTCGACGGTTCCGACGCCTGTTTCGCGCCGGTGCTCGCTCCGCACGAGGTGGTGACGCATCCGCACACCGCGGCTCGTGGTGTGACAGTCGACGTGAACGGCTCGGTGCAGGCTCAGATCGCGCCGAGGTTCTCGCGCACGGCGGCGTCGGCCCGTGAGCCGGGTCACCCCGGTGCGGTCGACATCGGCGAGATCATCGCCGAGTGGGGCTGATCGTCAGCGACAGACGGTGGCGCCGTCGACCAGCAACGATTCACCACACACGAAGCTGGCCCGATCACTGCACAACCACACCGCGGCTTCGGCGATCTCGGTGGGTTCGCCGAGATGTCCGCGTCCGATGCCACGACTGACCATCTTCTCGATCTGCGGATCACCGTTGATGAAGTTCTCGATCATCGGCGTGCGGGTGGTGCCGGGAAGGATCGCGTTCACGCGAACGCCCTTGGCCGCGTATTCCTGCGCCGCGCACTTGGTGAGTCCGAGCACGCCATGCTTGGCCGCCGTGTAGTGAGGCAACCCGGGTGCTGCCACGACACCGGCCCCCGACGACACGTTCACGATGGCGCCCGATCCTTGGGCCGCCATCACGCCGAGTTCGTACTTGAGGCAGAGGAAGACGCTCGTGAGGTTGGCATTGATCATCTGGTGCCACTCGTGGAGCGGCAAATCGATGAACGACCCGAACCGACCACTGATGCCCGCGTTGTTGACCGCGCAATCGAGACGCCCGTAGCGATCGATCGCGGTGTTGATCACCGCCGCGACATCGTCTTCTTTCGTGAGATCGGCCGCGACGGCGACAGCTTCGCCGCCGCGCTCCTGAATGGATTGGGCCACCTTCTCGGCCGAAGCGACGTCGATGTCGCACACCACGACGGCCGCACCTTCGGTCGCGAACAATCGTGCGGTCGCTTCACCGATGCCACGCCCGGCACCAGTGACGAGAGCAACCTTGCCCTCGGCGAGACCGAGGCGGAGCGGAAATGCGGCGCGGACAATCTCGTCGGTCTGCTCACCGGCGAGAGGCCACGAGGGAGTGGGTTCATTCGTTTCGGACACGCTCGCCACGGTAGTTGGTCTACGGTGTCCGCATGCTCACATCGGCCGACGAGCGGGCGATTCTCAACCTGCTCTTCTCCTACGCCGAGCGCGTCGACGCTGGCGACTTCGATGGTGTGTCGGCCTTGTTCGAACGGGCACAAGTGTTCATGGCGGGTCCGGATCATCCCGCGGTGCCGGGTTCGATGGTGGGCGCGGTGATGGCCAAGTTCGTTCGCACCTACGACGGTTCGCCGCTCACCAAGCATCTGGTCACCAACTCGATCATTGAGTCGACGGGTCCCGACGAAGCCACCTCACGGTCGCAGTTCACCGTGTTGCAAGCGGTGCCCGACGTCTTGCCCCTTCAAGTGGTGGCTTCCGGTCGTTATCACGACCGATTCGTCCGCGATGACGGGGATCGGTGGCGGTTCGACGAACGCGTGATGTTGGTCGATGCCCACGGCGACGTGTCGGCGCACCTCGTCGGAGGTCTGTGATGCTCGCGACGGTTCATGGTGACTGTGCGGTGGCGGCACGTTTGCGTGATGCGGTGCAGAGCGACATCGAATCGGCGGTGGTGGTGGCCGAAGTCGACGGCGGTCGAGCGGTGACACCGATCGAACGTCTGACCGACGACGAAATCGACTCCTGCTTCGAGCAACCGATGCAACGGCTGATCGCTTCGCTTCAGACCGCCTTTCATGCGGGAGCCAAGCGGATCGTCGTGGTGGTGCCGACCATCGGGATGTCCGGAGGCGATCGTCATGCGGTGCACGCCGCGTTTGCCGAGGCCGCTCGGGTGCTCGTGAAGTCGGCGGCTCGACAGTGGGGTGCGAACGGCGTGACGGTGAACGCCGTCGCCTTGTCGCCCGACGAGTTCGATGTCGATGTTGCGGTGTCGGGACCCGTCTCGATCGCTCCTCGGGCACTGTCCGGCGAGGTCGATCCCACCTCTTTGGTCTCGTGGTTGTGCGCGTCGGCGGCCGGGCACGTGACCGGTCAGACGATCGTCTGCGACGGAGGGCTGTGGATGTGAGCCGTCTGAGCGGACGAGTGGCCATCGTGACCGGAGCCGGTCAGGGCGTGGGTGAGGGCATCGCGCGTCGCCTCGCGTCGGAAGGGTGTGTCGTAATCGTGGCCGCACGACGAGCCGACACCGGAGAGCCGGTGGCGCAGTCCATTCGTGACGCGGGTGGTCGGGCTGAATGCGTGGTGACCGACGTGTCAGAGTCGTCGTCAGTCGACAACTGTGTCGCGACAACCGTCGATCGTCACGGTCGTCTCGACATCGTCGTGCACAATGCGTTCATGGGTGGCATCCCGCACCGTCTCGAGGACGCGCGCATCGACAAGCACTGGAACAACATGTCGCGCACCGGCGTGTGGGCCAGCCTGTTTTGTGCTCGGGCCGCCATGCCGCACCTCGTCGAGAGTTCGCGTCGTCCTGATGGTGGCGGTCGATTGATTCTGATCACCTCACCGTCGGGAGTCGAGGGCAGTGCCAACATCCCGCTGTATTCACCGGCCAAGGCGGCGCAACGAGCCATCGCCAAGAGCCTGGCGCGCGAATGGGGTCCGCACGGCGTGACCGTGAATTGCATCGGTCCGGTCGCGGGTAGTCCGGCTCTGCTGACGGCCTTCGAGCGCAATCCGGCGTTGCAGCAGGCGATCGAGGCCCGCACCCCGCTCGGTCGTGTCGGTGACATCACCGATGACATCGGCTCGGTCGCGCTGTTCCTCGCGAGCGACGATTCGGCGTTCGTCACTGGTCAGACGATCATCTGCGACGGCGGATCGTTCCTCGGCTTGTAGACCGAGACCGCGTGAGATGCGAGACTGAACGCATGATCAAACTCATCTCGATGCTGAAGCGCAAGCCCGGTACGACTCACCAGGAGTTCCTCGACTACTGGTTCGACGTGCACGCTCCGCTCATCAAGAATTGTTCGGCGGCCAAGTACGTGCGTCGCTACGAGCAGCACCCCGCCTCATGGCCGCCGGAAGGCAGCAAGCAACCCGAACCCGACTTCGACGGCGTGACGATCCAATACTTCGACTCGCCAGCCGACTTCTTCGCGCACATGGGTGAACCCGACTTCCCCGAGGTGATGGCCGACACCGCGCGGTTCCTCGACTCGTCGTCGTTGAATTGGATCCTCACCGAGGAACCTCGCATCGTCATCGGCGAATGACCCCGACCCTCGTCGGTCGTCACGTGGCGTTGGTGCCACTCGCGATCGATCATGTGCCGGATCTCGTGCGGGCCGCCGTCGAGGATCGCTCGACTTACGACTTCACCGCGGTTCCCGATTCCGAGCGCACGATGGATGCGTACGTGGCGTCGCTGTTGCACGATCGCGACGAGGGAAGAGTCATCCCGCTCGCTCAGTGTCTGGTCGACACGTCGGGTGCGATTGGACGTGTGGTGGGGTGCACGCGATTCATGGAGATTCGTCACCCGTTGGGACGCAGGACGGCCGAATCCGCCGTTCCCGACGAGGTGGAGATCGGTGGCACGTGGCTCGCCGCTTCGGTGCAACGCACGGCGGTGAACACCGAAGCGAAGCTGATGTTGTTGACCCACGCCTTCGAAACGTGGGAAGTGCAGCGTGTGGCGATCTGCACCGACGCGCGCAACGAGCGGAGTCGGAATGCGATCTTGCGCATCGGCGCCGAATTCGAAGGGGTGTTGCGGTCGCATCGTCCGAGTTACGTGGCAGGTGAGGAAGGAACGCTGCGCGACACCGCGGTGTTCGCGATCATCCGTCGCGATTGGCTCGACGTGAAAGCCGGGTTGTCTCGGAGACTCGACTGACCCTCGTCAAAGCCTCGTCATGGGTCGGTAGAATGAGGATGTGCTGAACCGTTCCGTTCGAATCTTCGAATCCCACGAGGAAGCCGAGAACGCTGACATCGCCTACTGGCATGCTCAGACACCGGCTGCTCGGCTTCAGCATCTTCTGTTACTCCGACGGATCAACTATGGAACCGATCGAGTTTCCGCAAGACTTCAAAGAGTTCTTGCGATTGCTCCACGATCACGAGATTGATTATCTCCTGGTCGGCGGATTCGCGGTCGCGCTTCATGGCTACGTTCGCACGACCGCTGATTAGACGGCTGTCACTCGCGAGCGATGCGGTTCGACGTCGATGGTGAATTAGTGACCGTGATTTCTCTCGAGGACCTGAAGAGGAACAAGAAGGCGTCGGGACGCCCGAAGGACATCGACGATCTGGATCACCTTCCCTGACCCCACTGGTCGGTTGCGGGCTCGGTGGCGGCACGCTCTAGGGTGCGAGTATGAAGACGTATCCGATCCAACTGGGCACCCTGCTCTTCACGATGGTCGAGCCCCACAAAGGTCACGAGGTCGAGTACAACCGCTGGTACGAACGCGACCACTTCTACGGCGGAGTGTTGGTCGGTGCGTACTCGTTCGCGGGCGATCGCTTCGTGGCGACGCGCGATCTGAAGGCACTGCGGTACCCGGCCGAGTCACCGATGACCCCCGACACCTCGACCGGTTCGTATCTGGCGATCTATTGGGTGTTGAAGGGCCATCACGACGACTGGAACCGTTGGAGCGTCGACACGGTGAAGAATCTCCACGCGACCGGGCGCATGTTCCCCGAGCGAACCCACATTCACACCCAGTTGTACGACAACCAGTGGTCGATGACTCGCACCGAGAACACCACCAACATCGAGTTGGCGCTCGATCGCGGATACCCGGGAATCGTCGTCAACGTCGGCGAACTGAAGGACGGAGTCACTCACCAACAGATGAGTGACTGGATGCGTCAGAAGTGGGCGCCGCAAGCGTTCGCCTCTTCGTGGGGTCCCGACGTGTTCAACTACACGACGCTTCTTCCGTTGCTGCCCGATGCGCCGCCCGACGTGCCGCGCGTGCCCAAGGCCGATCAACGATTCCTACAGATCCACTTTCTCGATCACGCGCCCGAAGCCGAATGGGCGCAGGGCTACGGTCGATTCGGAGCCGAACTCGAGGCGAGTGGGTTGGCCACGCACCTCTGGACCGCGCCGTTCAAGAACACCGTGTTCGGCACCGACACGTACACCGATCAACTGTGGTGATGGGGGAGAACATGCAAGCGATTACGGGCAAGAAAATCCTCGTCACCGGCGTCACGGGTTGGGTGGCCGGACCGTTGGCCGAGTCGTTGGCCGCCGCGGGGAACACCGTGTACGGTGCCGCTCGCTTCAAGGATCCCGACACCCGCGCGCCGTGGCACGCCAAGGATGTGCAGACGGTGAGCATCGATCTGGCCGCCGGACAGCTCGACGAGGTGCCGAGCGACCTCGACATGGTGTTGCACTTCGCCGTGGCCAAGAGCAACAACTTCGAGGAGGCTTTCGCGTCGAACGCGCACGGCAGTGCGAACCTGATGGAAGTCGCCGCATCGCGCAGCGATTCGCTGAGTTTCTTCCACTGCTCGTCGACCGCGGTGTACGAGCCCAAGCACGGCGTCGCTCGCAAGGAGACCGACCTGCTCGGTGACAGTCACCGACCGATGCCAGGTATGCCCACCTACAGCATCTCCAAGATCGCCGGTGAGGTGCTCGTCACCCACACGGCCCGCCGACTCGGCGTGCCGACCGTGATCGCTCGGCTCAACGTTCCCTACGGCGACAACTACGGCTGGATGGCGTTCCACCTGATGATGATGGAGCGCGACATCGCGGTGCCGGTTCACGTCGACCAGCCCACCACGTACACCCCAATCCACGCCGAGGACATCACGCGCAGCATTCCGTATCTGATGTCGTACGCCAGCAACGATGCAACCATCGTCAACTGGGGAGGCGATCAACTGGTGTCGATCGAGGACTGGTGCGAGGAGATGGGTCGACTCACCAGCCTCACGCCGAAGTTCGCACCCACGACGGCGACGATTGCATCGATCGTTCCCGACCTGCAGAAGTTGCACGACGTCGGATTCCATTCGTCGATCGATTGGCGCGACGGCATCCGCCGTCAGATCGCCACCATGCGGCCCGAATTACTGAAGAACTAGGCGATCTGCGCGTACAACAGGGCCTTGTGCATCACGAGGTCCTCGGGGTCGTCGGGCATCTCGCGATTGCCGTAACTCACCTCGCGCAACGAGGTGCGAATCGCGATGGCGGCGAAGCGCAGGCTCGCGTACACCACGTACCAGTCGAGATCGTCCAACGAGCCGCCACCCGCCGTCGTGTAAGCCTCGACGATGTCATCGCGACGGCAGAACTCGGGAAAGCCGGGCATCTGGAACACGTCGGCCAACGACTGGAAGAACGTGTGCATGAAGATCAGCCAGCCCACATCGACCGCGGCCGGTCCGACGTTGATCATTTCCCAGTCGAGTACGGCCGTGGGATTCAAACCATCGAACAACACGTTGCCCGGTCGCGCGTCACCCCAATTGATGACCGTCGGACCCGGATTGGTCGGTTTGTGGGCGGCCAACCAGTCGAGCGCACGTTCGATGATGGGCAGGCGCAGATCGCCGCGCGCCCAGTCGTAGTAATCGCGTTGCTCCTTCAGCAGGCGCTCGATCGCGTCACCCCGACGTGACGGTAGGAACGACACGTCGAAACCGGCGGCTTCGGCCGCGTCGAGGTCGATGGCGTGAATCCGAGCCTGCAGGCGCGCCACTCGGCGGCCCAACTCGCGTTGCTGTTCGACATCGAAGGCGTCCATGTAACTGCCGCCGAACACGTACGGCGGCATGTCGGGCAACGCACGGCCGTCGACGCGATCCATCACGATGAAGGGCGAACCGAGAATCGTCGGGTCGGTCTCGAGAAAGCGCACGTTGGGTACGGGCACGTCACTGCGGACGGCGACCAGACGCATCGCACCGGCTTGCGCTGCCAGGTCGTACACCGGGAACACCGGCCAGTCGTTCATGTCAGGGCTCAAGCGGGTGACCACCGCTTCGGATCGGCCGTCGTGATGAATGGTGAAGAGCAACGTTTCACTGCTCATGCCGGTTCCTTCGGGAATGCCGACATCCGACACCGTGCAGGCATGCCCGAACTGCGCGGTGAACCACGCTTCGAGTGTGCGAGCCAACTGCTCGGGATTACGTTTCGACGGTAAGGGCACGATCAGGCCGGCTTCACGTAGACGAGCTGTTCGAAGCGGTTCGCAATGCGCCAACCTTCGGCGGTGCGCACGATGGTGTCGTTGTACCAACCACTCGCCTGCATGTACGTGGGTTGGTCACCGGGGATGCGCATGGTCATGGTGTAGATCGATCGCACCTTGGCGGAGTCCTCGCCGTCGAACGAGATCGTCACGTTTCCGCCCGACGACAAAGACACGTCGAACATCGACATCATGTTGCCGAAGGTGGCCGCGGCCTCGATGGGCGAACCGACCGGACCACCGGCAGTCGAGTAGTCGACCTTGGCATCGGCGGTGAAGCATCCCACCCAGGTGGGCCAATCGCGATCGGCGAGTGCCCATGAATAACGCGCCAGCAGGTCGGCGATCAGTGCGCGGTCGAGTGCTTCGTTCATGATTTCCCCTTTGGTGGTGACGTTCCGATCCTAAACGGAACCCGCTGCCCACTCTCTTGTTGGCAGAATGTACGAATGTCGTCCCCGCGATCGTCGAGTCCGATTCTCGTGAAGGGCACCTGCCATCACGATTGCCCCGATTCGTGCGGATGGGAAGTCGAGGTGGTCGATGGGGTCGCCGTGCGCATGCGGGGCAACGCCGAGCATCCCTTCTCGCGTGGCGAGTTGTGCCCGAAGGTCAATCGCTTCGTCGATCGGGTCTACAACCCCGATCGCGTCACCACCCCACTCATTCGCGTCGGAGACAAGGGAACGGCCGAGTTTCGTCGGGCGACGTGGGACGAGGCCTTGGCTCTCGTCGCTACCCGCGTCGGCGACTCGGTCGCGCGATTTGGGGGCGAGACGGTGCTGCCATGGGGAGATGCCGGTACCCAGGGCTTGCTGCAGATGAATTGTCTCGATCGACGGTTCTTCGCGCGCCTCGGTGCCTCGCGCCAGGTCGACTCTTTATGCGGCGGGACGGCCAAGGTGGCGTCGAGCCTCACCCTCGGATCGCCGCTCGGTTCCGATCCGATGGATGTGCGCTTCAGTCGACTCATCCTGTTGTGGGGCACCAACACTCGCCTCACGAATCGACACCTCTGGCCCTTCATCGAGGAAGCACGGGCCAACGGCGCGCGCGTGGTGGTGATCGATCCGATCCGCACCATCACCGCCGAGTCGGCCGATTGGTTCATTCAGCCCCGACCCGGAACGGACGTGGCGTTGATGCTGGCGATGATGCACGTGATCATTCGCGACGGTCTGATCGACGCCGAATACGTGCTCCATCACACCGAGGGTTTCGACCGGTTGTCCGAGCACGTGTCACAGTGGTCGCCTCAGCGTGCCGCCGCGATCTGTGGCATCGATGCCAGCGAAATCGAAACCCTGGCGCGCGACTACGCGACCACCACGCCGGTCATGATCCGCACCCTCATCGGCGCCGAGCACCGAGAGAAGGGCGCGATGTTCTTCCGCGCGATCACCTGTCTTCCCGCATTGGTGGGTGCGTGGCGTCATCAAGGCGGAGGATTCAGTCGCAGCGTCGGTTCGTACGCAGAAATCAACGTCGATGATTCGGTGTTCGACGTGCCGTCGCTCGAGGTCGATTCCGACCGACGCTCGCTGAGCATGAACAAGCTCGGCACCCATCTCACCGACGAAACGCTCGACCCGCCGGTGTCGGTGCTCTTCGTCTACAACGGCAACCCCATGGTCACGGCGCCGAACGCCGACCTGTTGCGGCGCGGACTCGAGCGCGAAGATCTGTTCACGGTGGTGTCCGAACACTTCGTGACCGACACCGCGCGTTACGCCGACGTGATCTTTCCCGCAAGCACCCAGATCGAACAGGTCGACGTGGTTCCGGCGTGGGGCCACTTGTATCTCGGTTACAACCACAAGGCGATCGAACCGGTGGGTGAGAGCGTTCCGAACACCGAGCTCTGGCGCCGACTGTCGCGAGCGATGGGTTTCGAGGAACCCGAGCTCTATGAATCCGACGAGTCGTTGCTCGACGCGGCTCTGTTCGATCTCGACCGAGTCGCTCTCGAACGCGATGGTTTCGTGCGGTTGTCGTTGCCCGATCCGGTGCTTCCCTACGTCGATGGCGGATACCTCACCGATTCGGGACGAGCTTTGCTGGCGAGTCACAAGTTCGCCTCGCTCGGACTGCCCGACGTGCCGACGTACGAGCCGGGGCGCGAGACACTCGACGGTGATGCGAGCCTGTTGTCGCGTTATCCGCTGGCGATGATGTCGCCGAAGGCCCACGTGCGATTCCTCAACTCGTCGTATTCGCATCTCGACGCCCATGCCGAGCCCGAGGGTGGCATGTATTGCGAACTGCACCCTGACGACGCCGCGTCGCGCGGCATCACGGACGGTTCGATGGTGCGCGTGCGTAACGATCGAGCCAGCCTGACGGCGTTCGCTCGAGTGTCGCACGATCGTTCGCGGGTGCGACCCGGTGTCGTGATCGTGCCGTTCGGTTGGGTCGGCGATCGCACCGACGACCGCGCGACGGTGAACATGCTCACCAGCGACACACCCACCGATTTCGGTGGTGGCGTGGCGTTCTACGACACTCTGGTCGAGGTCGAACTCGCCTGAGAATCAGCTCGGCTTCTTGCCGGCGGTGACGTCTCCGTAGTCACCCACCAATTCGACGAGCGTCGACTCATCGCACGCCCAACCATCATCGGTGATCGTCACGGAGTCGACGATGGCGCGGTCGGCCTCGGTCGGCTCGAGCGGGGGATACAAGCGGGCGAAGCCACCGTCTTTGACTGTGATCATCTGGTAGCACGGCGAAGGAATGCCGAGACCGGACTGTGATGGTGCGTGAAGTCCGCCGCCGGTCCAAGTGGTGTAGGCCTTGGCCGCTTCGAGCACGCAAGCGCGACTGAGAACGCCTTCGGCGACGATGCAGTCACGGGCCGCCGAGGCGAAGAGCAACGCGGCCGAGGCACCTTGCATTCCGAGTCCGGAGATCTTTCCATCCGTCGTGTACGTACCGACTATGTCGACGTAATCGCGCACGGCCTTCACGCGGTCCGACTCCTCGAGCAACGCGTACGCGGTGCGCACCACGACTCCTTCGACGCTCGAACCACCGCGTTCGATGAGCACGTTCGCGTAGAAACCGGCGTCGGCCATGATGAGTTCGGGTCGGTAGCCGATCTCGTCCATCGCCTTTGTGAGCAGGGCGAGCACTTCAGGTACACCGACGAAAGCCAATGCCTGCACGCCGGAAGTCTTCAACTTCTGCGCGATCGGAACCCACGAGGTTTCTCCGAGGGAGTTGTAGGTGATGCGTTCGACCGTGGTGACCCCACCGATGATCTCGGCGGCCTCGATGTACTGCTGCTCGACGACCTGTGCGGTGGTGATGTCGGAGTACACCGTGGCGAACTTCTGCATCGCGTCGGGGTACTGCGCCACGGCCCACTTGAACCATCCCGCATCTTTCAGGTTCGACGGGTTGGGCATGGCCGACACCAGATTGTCGGACGACGACTTGGCGGCGCTCACGGTGAAACCCGCGAAGTCGATCATGTCGCACTCGTGAAAGCGCGGGAACTCCTGGTCGTCGAACGCCCAACCACCACCGACCATCGCGAAGGCATTGCTGCACACGTTTTCCATTTGTGCCGGCACCTCGAACAACTTGGCGTCGGCGTCGATCACCTCGAGGGGTAGGCCCGCGATTCCGCCCTGCTCGTTGCACCAACCGGCGAATGCAGCGGTGGCGTCGTACAGCTCGGCGTTCAAGCCGGGAACCGCAACATTGCCCTTGTCAGACGCAGCGGCGATGCGGATGACGTCGGTGGCGCCTCCACCTTCACCGTCAGCCACCGACGGGGTGACACCCTCGGGGGCCGGACCACACGGAGACGGGAGGTCACCGAAAGTGATGCTTTCCGGGGTCGGGGCCTCGGTCACCGGCACGGTCGAGTCGGTCGACCCAGCCGACGAGGTGGTGGTGACCTCGTCACCACGATTGGCGCAGGCGGCTGCCACGAATAGAGACGACACGAGGATCAATGAAGGGAGTTTTCGCACCTCGTCATTCTGGCGGATCGAGGGACATCACTCCATTTCTGGGCGACGGGTGCTGTCGCCGTCGAGTCATTACTGTTGTCCAAGAGGGGGCGACATGCAGGTGCAGATTCTCGATCGTGACTTGTATCAGGGCGATCCATATCCGACGTTGGCGTGGATTCGCAATAACCAACCGGTCTATTGCGATCCGAACGGCATCTGGGCTCTCACCAAGATCGACGACATTCGCTGGGCCGAGCGGCAACCCGCCTTGTTCTCGAGCGGCGCGATCGGTTCACGACCGAACGGGCAACCCCAGCCGTCGATGATCGACAGTGACGACCCGGCCCACGCCGACCAACGTCGAAGCGTGGCGAGAGGGTTTGGACCCCGACAAATGGCGGCCTATGAGGCGCACGTGCGCGACGTGGCGCGAGCACTGGTCGACGCGGTGATCGAGAAGGGGTCGTGCGACATCGTCGAGGACATCGCCAAACCGCTTCCCATGACTCTCATCGGTGAGATGCTCGGTGCTCAGCCTTCGGAGTACGACTGGCTGCAGCACCTCTCCGACGTGATGATCACCGGCGCCGATGAT
Organism: Actinomycetota bacterium; assembly: GCA_046095045.1. Taxonomy (GTDB): domain Bacteria; phylum Actinomycetota; class Acidimicrobiia; order Acidimicrobiales; family Ilumatobacteraceae; genus Casp-actino8. Next base: position 29,382 of record JBJTIO010000103.1, on the reverse strand, counting down.
CCGCGTTACGTCACGGACGAGGTGATCAACGCGGCGATCGAGTTCTACACCTACACCGGGCGGGTGATGGAAGAGCGGCGTTCGCATCCGGGCGACGATCTGATCAGCAAGTTCATGACGCCGCTCGACGACGGCACGGTGATGGACGATGCCCACGTGATCGGTAACGCGTTGTTGTTGCTCGTCGGCGGCAACGAGACGACGCGCAACGTGATTGCCGGCGGTCTCGAAGCGCTCATTCGTCGACCCGACCAGATGGCGATCGCTCGTCGATCACCCGAGGATCTCGAACGAGCGATCGAGGAGAGCATCCGTTGGGTGACACCGATCATCAACATGGTGCGGGTCACCACGCGAGATGTCGAGGTTCGCGGGGTCACTATTCCTGCCGGCGCACAGGTGCTGATGCACTACACGGCGGCCAATCGGGACGAGGACCACTTCGCTGATCCCGACGAGTTCGACGTCACGCGCGACCCGAACCCGCACATCTCGTTCGGATGGGGGCCGCACCTGTGTCTGGGGGCCAGCCTGGCACGCCTCGAGTTGAAAATTATCTACACCGAAGTGCTGACGCGCATGGTCGACTTGCGTTTTGCCGATGCCGATTTCGTGCCAGAGTATGGCCACGCGTCGTTCGTGCGTGGAATGAAGAGTTTGCCGGTGACGTTCCGCGCGGTCTAGCTGCGTTCGTCGCGCAGGGCCGAGCGTCGCACCTTGCCGGCGTCGTCACGCACTGGCTCGCTCGTGAACTCGAACGAGCGCGGCACCTTGTAACGCACCAGTCGCTCGCCGAGAAAGGTGCGCAGTGTGTCCTCGTCGATGGGCTTCGACACCTGTACCACGGCATGGATGCGATTACCGAGATCCTCGTCGGGCAATCCGATCACGGCACTCGACACCACGTCGGGGTGTTCGCTGAGCGCGATCTCCACTTCGGCGGGGTAGATGTTGGCACCACCCGACAGGATCATGTCGCCGCGACGATCGGTGAGGTACACGTATCCCTCGGCGTCGATCTTGCCCATGTCGCCGAGGCTCTCCCAGCCATCGGGCGACCGTCGCGCCTCGGCGCCGAGGTACTTGTACGTGACGCGACTGTTGCGCATGAAGATCTCGCCAACCGTGCCCGCGGGCAGGTCCTCGTATGTCTCGGGATCGAGCACTTTCATCTCACCGGTGACGCATCGACCGACCGAACCGCGGTGGGCCAACCACTCGTCGCCTCGGATGATCGTCACGGCCTGCGCTTCGGTGCCGGCGTAGAGCTCGAAGATCTTCTCGCCACCCAACCAATGGCACCACTCTTCTTTCAGCCACGGCGGGCACGGTGCCGCCATGTGCCACACGGTCGTGAGCGACGACAGGTCGTAACGATTCTTCACGTCGTCGGGCAGTCGCGAGATGCGCGACATCATGGTGGGCACGAACAAAATCCAGTCGGCGCGATGCTTGTCGACGGCGGCGAGTGTCGCCTCGGCATCGAACTGCGGCAACAGCACGAGATGATTGCCTTGGAAGAGCGCACCGGCGCCGAACGAGAACGGCGCGTTGTGATAGAGCGGTCCGGGGATGCACACCACTCCGTCGACGCGCTGGCCCATGCCGGGAGCGCCCACGTTCACGATTCCGGGATCGCCGGCGACGATCAATTTCGGTCGACCCGTCGAACCCCCCGACGTCGGTGCTTTCATCGCCGGAGCGGTCACATCGGGCAACGGCGAGTCGTCGTAACCCGACGGATCGAAACCAGCCGCGACCGTGTTACGTCCGGGATGAGCGGACGGCTCGACACCGACGACCAACGCCGAGTCCGCGAGTTCGACGATCGCTTGGCGTTCACGATCGGGCAGGCGATAACTGACCGGCTGCGGAGTCGCGCCCAACTTCCAGGTGGCGATGCACGCCTCGTAGAACTCGACCGAGTTCGGTAAGGCCACCGTAACGAAGCGACCGAAGGTCACGCCGCGTTCGGCGTAGGCACGGGCGAGTCGATTGGTGCGCGACTCCAGGTCGCCGCGCGTGATGCTCTGATCGCCGCACGTGATTGCGGGGCGGCTCGGATCGGCGGCCGCTTTATCGGCGAGGGCCTTCATGATCGAAACGATGTTGGCGGTGTTCATGGCGTGCTTTCTAGGTGTCGATGGATCAGGCGAGCGCGGCGTTCCAGGTGCGGTGCCAGTGTTGCAGCATCGGTTCGTTCGCGCCGAACACGAACTTCTTCAGTCCGATCTCGGCGCCACGTTGGCATTGTTCGGCCGCGGGGAAGTCCTCCTTGCCCACCACCAACGCCGCGAAATCGGCGCCGCGTTTGCGGGCGGCACGATCCTCGTCGTTGGTCACCGGCGTCAGGGCGGCCTCCGTGAGATCGACGGTGCATTCACCGACGGTGCGACCCGGATAGATGCGGAACATCTGACAGCTCACGGGTGTCTCGAGAAGCACCACGCTCGGGAACAAGGTGTGGATGATGCTCACCGGCGAGACATCGGGCCACTGATCCTCGGGTAGATCGACCAAGTGCTCGACTCCGGTCGTGGGGAAACCCCAGCGAGCGTGTCGACCGAAGGTGTCGTAGATCGGGTTGTGCTTCACGAGGTTCGACAGCGTCTCACGATGGAGATAGTCGACGTGATACGTCTCGAGATTCACGTCGAAGGCGATCTTCCAATTCGCCTTGAGGTGGAACGTGTGCTGACACACGATCTCGTGTGTCTCGTATCCGCACCAACGCAATTCGGGTTCGATGTCGGCGAAGGCGGCCGCCGGATCGACATCGCCGATCAAGCCGACGGCGATCAAACCGGCGACACTCGCGACCGGAAGGGGTTCGAGACCGAGCGTGGCCTTGTCGATCGCGTCGAAGGCGTAGGCCTGGGGTTGGCCGACCAACGAGCCGTCGAGTTCGAACGACCACGCGTGGTACGGGCACGTCAGACGGCGCGCCTCGCCGCAACCTTGGGCCACTTGCGCTCCGCGGTGCGTGCACGCGTTGCGGAATGCCCGTAGTCGACCATCCTCGGCGCGGGTGATCAGCACGGGATGTCCGGCGACGTCTTTGGTGACGAACGTTCCGGGTGTCGGCAGTTCGCCCGTCCATCCGACGATGTGCGCACCGTGCCGAAAGAGCACGTCGAGTTCGCGCTGGAATCGAACGGGGTCGGTGAACACCGTTGCTGGCTCAGTGATGGCCTCGGCGCAATGGTCGAGGGTCTTGTTGCGATAGTTGTCGACGAGTCGACGCACCAGATCGCGTGGAAAGCGTGCGGTCGAACGTTCGTTGTCGAGTGCCGTCATGTTCCCCCCAAGGTCGGACGCCAGTGTCAGTTGATCATTGTGTCAGAGTCGCGTCAGTACGTTTCGATCGCGATGAAGAGTGCGTGCGACGTGGCGATCAGGGGTGCGTCGGGTCGATCCTCGCTCATCTCGGCCACGAGATGGAGCTTGCGTCCCTCGATTCGGTCGAGTCGGGCTCGGATGACGAGGGGAGTGTTCAGCGGAGTCGGCGCCTTGTAGCGGACCGAGATCTCACCGGTGTAGGCCACCGAATGGATGATGCTGAGCACGAAACCCATCGCATCGTCGAACGCGAGAGCGACGATGCCCCCGTGACTGCGCCCGGGTGCCCCTTCGTACGAATCGCCGATCACGAACCGAGCCTCGGCCACGTCACCGTTGCGGGTGACGGTCATCTCCAGGCCATGGGGGCTTCCGGGGCCCGATCCGGGACGGCAGATGTGGCTCGTCATGATGTCGCCGTCGACGAACTCGACGCGCTTGCTGTCCTTGAAATGAGTGAAGCTCCGCTCGCGTCGGTCGGAGCGCTCGAACTCCTCGGCGATCGACGACAACTCCGCGATCGCGGACTGCAATTGCTCGAGTTCGACGTCGCGCGCCACGATAGCGTGGTTCAGTCGGCGTGCGGTGGCGCCCAACTCGATGCGCGCCGCGTCGTAGTGGAGATCCTCACCCTCGGGGTGCTTCATCGCGCGTCTCCCGACACTGAATCCTCACTCGTCACATCATCGATTCTGCTCACGTCGAGGTCGGAGAGCCAACCCCGAGCGACGAGCACGATGATCAACAGCGCGAACACCGCGGCATCGGCGTACACCGCGACGCGCATGGTGAAGATGTCGCCAAGTCGACCGAGGGTGAACGCTCCGAGCGGAATGCCGGCGAGGATGCCGAGCACGTAGAAGCTCATGGTGCGACCGCGCAGGTGATCGGGCACCGTGCCTTGGATGAGGGTGTTCAGGGCGACGGCCGATTGAAGATGGGCGAGACCACCGATGAAGTAGGCGATGAGACCGACCGTGTACGAGGACGTGATCGGAATCAGAGCGGTGCTCGCCGCGAACAACACGAGTGCGACGATCACTCGTGTCGAACGACGCAGGCGGTCGCCGACGGCAACCGAGATCACCGATGATGCCAGCGCACCGAGTCCGAGCGCCACCAGCAGTCCGGCGTTGTCGGTCGACGGACGGTCGTAGATGCGATTCGCGATGGCCGGCGCGACGTGTTGCAGAGCTTGGCCGCACAGCGAGGTGACGAAGGCGAGGAAAACCGCGAGTCGCAAGGGTCGGTTGTGCCACACGAAGCGCCGGCCGTCCCGCAGGACCTCCGACACTCGCCCGGAACTCGTCGGGATGATGCTCTGGCGGGGGTTCGAGATGAACAATGCGCCGATCACCAATAGGTACGTGATCGCGTTGATCAGAATCGCGGCGCCGGTGCCGAGGGTGCTCACCACCGCACCGGCCAACCCCGGTCCGATGGCGCGCGCCAACGTGAACTGCACCGAGTTCAACTTCACCGCGTCGAGCAATTCGTCGGCGGGAACGAGCAACGGCACGAAACTCTGCCAGGCCGCGGTTTGGAAGCCCGTGGCGATACCACCGATGAAACCGATCCCGACGATGAGTCCCGGTCGAATCGAATCAGTCAGGTAAAACGTCCACAAGCCGAAAGCGCACAACATCTGCACCGTCTGGGTGATCAGAAGGATCGAACGACGACTCATGCGATCGGCCAGCACGCCCGCGTACGGTGTCAGGAACACCGCGGGCAACAACGACGCCATCGACGCCAATCCGAGCCACGTCGAGCTGCCGGTCATGTCGAACAACAGCGCGGGCACCGCGACCATCTGCATCCAGCCGCCGCCGTTCGAGATGGCGGCCGCGGTCCAGAACAACGCGAAGTCGCGGTGGCGCAAGGCCCCGAGCGAACTATGTCGTCGCGACGAGTTCACAGATCGGCGATCGGAAAGTTGAAGTTGGTTGTGACGGTGCCCCCGTCGACGGGGAGTACTTGGCCGGTGACGTAACTCGACGCGCTCGACGCGAGATAGAGGACGGCGGCGGCGATGTCGTCGGGTTCGCCGAGACGGCGTAAGGGAGTGGCGTTCTCGATCGAAGCCTTCAATTCGGGGTTCGCCGCAACGATCTCGAGCGCTTCGGTGAGAATCGCACCGGGAGCGACCGCATTGACGCGAATGCGAGGATTCAAATCGGCCGCCATTAGTTCGACGGCATGATCGAGAGCCGCTTTGGCCGAGCCGTATGAGACGTATCCGCGTCCAACCAGGTGTCCGATCGCGCTCGAGACCATCACCACCGATGCTCCGCCGGGGCGATCGCCGGCCGCCGCGAGCAGATGAGGCACGCACTCGCGCACGAGTCGCAGCCCGTTGACGACGTTGTTCTCGAACGAGTTGCGCAGATCCTTGTCGGATGTGTTCATGAACGGTTGCGGCATCGCTCCGCCGACCACGCTCACGACGGTGTCGATGCGTCCGAGTTCTTTGGCCGTGCGCGCCACCGCGGCTTTCACGGCGTCGGCATCATTGGCATCGGTCGCGATGGCGATCGCTCGGCGCCCCATGGCTCGCGCGCGCTTGGCGACCGACTCGATCTGATCGACGCTGCGGGCCATCACGGCGATGTCGGCCCCCGACTCGGCCAGCGCCAGCGCACTGGCGGCCCCGATGCCGCGACCGGCACCCGACAACAGGGCCACCTTGCCGGACATGTCGAAACGGGCGAGAACACTCATGGTGACTTCCTTTGACTCGGGGATTCAGAAGAGCCAGCGGCTCAGCGATTCGATGACGCAGGCGGGCTTGCTCTCGCCTTCGATCTCGATGGTGATGACGATCGTGGTCTGCAGTCCGCCGGTGACATCGGAGATGGCGGTCAACTCCGCGCCGGCGCGAATGCGCGAGCCGACCCGAACGGGATTCGGGAAACGCACCTTGTCGACGCCGTAATTCACTCCGGCCGAGAATCCACGCACGTCGACGATCTGGGGCAGGAACAAGTTCGAGATCGACAACGTGAGATATCCGTGCGCAATCGGGGCGCCGAATGGTCCGGCCTTGGCACGTTCGGGATCGACGTGGATCCACTGATGGTCGCCGGTGGCGTCGGCGAACAAGTCGACTCGCGATTGATCGATCGTGATCCATTCGCTGAAGCCGAGGTGACGACCGAGATGGGCGCGCACGGCATCGGGGCCGTCGAGAACGGTTGCTGCCATCAGAAATTCCTCCGAATCACCGACGGCCGAGACCGTCGAGCACGTCGTTCGCCTGCGCGATGATGCGCTGAACGAGTTCCTCGCACGAGGGCAGGTCGTCGATGATCCCGACCACCTGACCGCTCGCCATCACACCACTCTCGGTACGACCATCGACGAGCGACAACTTGAGCAACATCGGCGTGTTGGCGGCCATCACCATCTGGGTCCACGAGAGATCCATCGACTTCTTCATCGCCATGCCCTCACGGAACATGTCGCCGAGGCGGGCTCCGGTCATCTTGCGAAACCGCAACGCGTTGATCGCCGCTCGGGGAATCGCGAGCACCTTGCCACTGCCCGATTCGAGTTGATCGACCAACTCGGTGCGCAATACACGATGCGGCACGCCATCGACCTGAACCGACACCACGGTGTCGAGGACACCTTTGCCGAGGTAGTAGTCCTTCACCGATTGGGGCACCGACGAATCACTGGTGAGAAGAAAGCGCGTGCCCATGGCAACTCCGGATGCGCCGTAAGCCAGAGCCGCCACGAGTCCGCGTCCGTCGAAGAATCCGCCGGCGGCGATCACGGGCACCCGCCCGGCCACGGCATCGACCACCTGGGGGAGCAACACCGTGGTCGGCACCGCTCCGGTGTGTCCGCCGCCCTCGCCACCTTGCACGAGCACCGCGTCGACACCCCATTCGAGAACCTTCTCGGCGTGGCGCTTGGCTCCGATCGAGGGGATCACCACGACTCCGGCGTCCTTGAGACGCGCGATGAGGTCGGGCTTGGGCGCTTGAGCGAAGCTCGCAACCTTCACGCCCTCGTCGATCATCAGCGCGATGCGGTCCTTCACGTCGGCCGAGTCGGCGCGCAAGTTGACGCCGAAGGGCGCGGTGGTGCGACTCTTCACCTCGGCGATCGACTGCTTCAACTGATCGAAGTCCATCGTCGCGCTCGCGATGATGCCGAGTGCACCGGCGTTTGCGGTGGCGCTCACCAACTTGGGACCGGCGACCCACCCCATGCCGGTCTGAACGATGGGATATCGCACGCCCACCAGGTCGCACAACGATGTGCGCAGGCGTTCGTGCGGGATCACCGTCACGACGGAATCTCCCGATGACGCAGACCCTTGGGATCGATGCGTTCGATCGCGGCCATCTCGTCGGATGTCGGAGGGCGACTGGTCGGCACGTTGGCCGGGACCACGAGCTCGAAGCCGGTGTTGGCGATCACGTCGTCGACGGTCGCACCGGGATGAATGCTCACGATGCGCATCGAATTGTCGGGCGTCGCGAAATCGAGCACGGCGAGGTTGGTGACGACCCGGCGCAGATCGTGACGCTTGGCGATGAATCCGCCGATCTTCTTGGCTCGGTCGTAGCCGACACCACTGACCATGTCGACCGACGCGACGAACACCGACGACTGATGTTTCGGAATGAAGAAACTCGTCGCGTTGTTCACCGTGTTGCCCGGTCCGCCTCGTACGCCGAGCAACTGCGCCTTCGGCTTGGCCCACGGCCCGATGTTGGCGATGTTGGTGTTTCCGTAGCGATCGATCTGGCTCGCACCCATCATCACGTGACGTCGCCCGCCCGCGAGCGTGTCGAACACGCTGCGGAAGGGGATCCAACCTTCGACGACCTTGTTCGAACCACCGATCGGCAGATCGCCGGCCACGTAGAACGCTTCGCCATCGGACACCATCAGATCGGGTTCGAACGTCGCGCGGGCCAGACGTGCGCCGAGCATCTGCATCACTCCCATGCCGGACGCGAAGATCTCGCCGTCGCCTCGCCACGCTTCGGCGCAGGCGACCGCGATGACGTCGGCCAATGCGGGAGACTCGCTCACTTCGTCGCCTCCTTCGCCTTGTCGGCGCGCCACTCCGCGACGGCCCGTTGATAGCTCGACTCGTCGCCCGACAAGAACCGATCGACGAACGCCTTCCACGTGTCGGCGTCACGGGCGGCATCGACGTAGGCCTTTTGGAATGCCTCGTCGCGTCCGTAGTCGGGTTCGCACGTGGTGAAGTGCGCACCGTTCGGAGCGTGAATCACGCCGTCGACCATGGCACGGTTGATGCGAAGGGTGTGGAACGTGCCCTCGTTCAGCAATTCGGTGGTGTCGATGATCTTTTCCGCCGACACGAAACGACGTCCGGGTTCGCAGGCTCCGAGGAACAAGTCGTCGAAGTAGAGATCGGGTCCGAGGTATTGCGCGTTGCCACGGGCATCGGCGCGATTCATGTGCACGAAGGCGGCGTCGAGACGAATCGCGGGGACGGCGAGCAGTTGTTCGCCGTCGGCGTACGGAGACGCGACGGTCTTCAGGTTCGGGTTCACATCCATCACCCCGCTGCCGAGTCCGGCGCGGGTGGGGAGGAACGGCAACCGCAACGAGCCGGCGTACAACGCCCACTGCAACATTCCCTCGTCGTATTCCACCGGCTCGGCGATCGTTCCGGCCTGACGCGCCGCACGGAAGTGTGGCTCCAGGGCGATCGAATCGAGCGACACGAAACCGTAGATCAGACGTCGCACCTTGCCGGCGGCGCACAACAGTCCGACGTCGGGTCCGCCGTACGACACGACGGTGAGGTCGCGCACGTCGGAGCGCAACAGCGCGCGCACGAGGCTCATGGGTTTGCGTCGGCTGCCCCAACCACCGATGCCGATGGTCATGCCGCTCTCGATCGTGGCGATCGCTTGCTGTTCGTCGATCACCTTGTTGCGAACATCGGACATGTGATCAGTTCTTCTTTTCGTTCTTCTTGTTGGTGCCCGCGAAATCGTCGCGTAACTCGTCGCTGACTCCGGTGAGGTTCAACTCGAAGGTGAATCCTTGTTCGAATCGGTAGCTGCGCTTCACATCCCAAAGGTCGATGCCGTTCAGGCTCTCCTTGGCGGCGCGAATGACGGTGGGATGCTTGTCGGCGATGCTCGCGGCGAGCGTCATCGCGGCATCGCGCAACTCCGCTCGCGGAACCACTTGAAGAACGCTGCCGAAAGCATGCAACTCGGCGGCGGTCGCCGTGGCCGAGGTGTAGACCATCGCCCGCATCTTGTGCTGAGGCACCAGACGCGCGAGGTGCGTCGCCGCGCCCAGCGCGCCGCGGTCGACCTCGGGAAGTCCGAAGAACGCGTCGTCGCTCGCGATGATGATGTCGCTGTTGCCGACGAGGCCAATGCCTCCGCCGACGCAGAATCCTGCGACGGCCGAGATCACCGGCACCGGGCAGTCGTAGATCGCGGCGAAGGCGGCGAAACAACCCTTGTTGGCACCGATGAGTGCATCGAAGCCGTCGGTGTTCTGCATCTCCTTGATGTCGACACCGGCGTTGAAGCCCCGACCTTCGGCGCGCAGCACGACCACGCGCACCGCCGCATCACGTCCGAGAGCAGTGATGGTGTCGGCGAGTCCGAACCACTCGGCCACGGTGAGGGCATTGACGGGCGGACAGTCCATGACCACTTCGGCGATGCCGCGGTCGTCGATCTTCGCAGTGATTCCCACGGTGGCGAGGCTACTCGCCATCTGACGAAGCGTCAGAAACGAAGGCGGGTGCGGCACTAGGGTGCAGGTCGTGGCATTGACCATCGATTTCTCGGGCAAGGTGGCTCTCATCACCGGCGGGACTAAGGGTGTCGGCAAGGGCATCGCGCGTCGTTTCGCCGATGCCGGAGCGACGGTCGTGGTGTGCGCGCGCAACCTGCCCGATGACCTTCCCGCCGACTGGACCGGATTCGCGGTCGATCTGCGCGAACCGGAGCAAGCCGACGCGCTGATCGATGCCGTGGTCGAACGATTCGGTCGCATCGACGTGCTGGTGAACAACGCCGGTGGAAGTCCGCCGTCGGAAACGTCGACCGCGTCGGCGAACTTCGCGCAGAAGATCGTCGCGGTCAACTTGTTCTCGGCGATGTGGTGCAGTCAGGCCGCCAACCGCCACATGCAGAAGCAACCCGACGGCGGAGCCATCGTGAACATCGGCAGCGTGTCGGCCGAGCGTCCCGCACCCACCGTCGCCGCGTACGGCGCGGCCAAGGCCGGGTTGGCCAACTACACACGCACCACCGGTCAGGAATGGCTTCCCAAGGTGCGCGTCAACCTTGTCACCGTTGGCATGGTGCGCACCGAGTTGGCACATCTGCATTACGGCGACGAGGAAGGTGTGCGGCGCACGGGGGCGCAGATTCCGATCGGGCGGCTCGCATGGCCCGAGGAGATCGGCGACGTGTGCGCGTACCTTGCATCGCCGTTGGCGTCGTACGTCAGTGGTGCCACCATCGAAGTGCACGGTGGCGGTGACTGGCCGCCTTTCCTCGACACACCGTTCCGTGACACCGGTCGCGCTTAGGCTCTCGTTCATGGACGTCGTTTGGACCGATCTGCATCGGCGACAGAACCCGAAACTCGAGATCAACCTCGGACAACCGATCCCCACCTACGAGCGAGGTGAGCGAGCCGAGACCATTCGTCGCGAACTCGAGACCGACGATCGCTTTCGATTCGTCGATTTGGTCGAGCACGGGCGCGCGCCGATCGAAGCAGTCCACGATCACGGTTTGATCGACTACCTCGAAACCGCGTGGCCCGAGATGCATCGCGCGACGGGTCGTTCCGAATTCGCTCCCGAAGCCATGTTGCACACCGGCTTGCGCGACGGAATGAGCGATGCTCGTCCGCCCAATGGCGCCGCCGCCGCGTTCGGCTACTGGTGCTACGAGACCGCGACGCCGATGGTCGAGGGAACATACGTCGCCGCGCGAGCCTCGGTCGACGTCGCTCTCACCGCCGCCGACAAGGTGCTCGCGGGTGCGTCGTCGGCGTACGGGCTGTGTCGGCCTCCCGGACATCACGCGGCGCGCAGCGTGTTCGGCGGATTCTGCTACTTCAACAACGCCGCTGTCGTCGCTCATCATGTGGCGTCGACCACCGGCACGAAGGTGACGGTTCTCGACGTCGACTATCACCACGGCAACGGCACGCAGCAGATCTTCTACGAGCGTGACGACGTGCAATTCGTGTCGCTGCATGGCAACCCCAATCGCGCGTATCCGTGGTTCATCGGTCACGAGGACGAGATCGGCGCCGGCAAGGGTCGTGGGGCGAACCTGAACGTGGTGTTCGAGGCCGAGGCCGAGGATGACGAGTACGTCGACCGACTCGGCATCGCGTGCGCGAGTATCGCGGCGTTCGCGCCGTCGATGGTGATCGTGTCGCTGGGGCTCGACACCTACTGGAACGACCCGATCAGCGACTTGGCTCTCACCACCGATGGTTATCGCCGTTGCGGTGAGGTCGTGCGTCAAATCGGACTACCGACGGTCGTGTTGCAAGAGGGCGGCTACGACATCGAGGCGATCGGTCGCAACGTTCACGCCTGGCTGACGCCGTTCGTCTGAGCCGCGCGCTCAGGTCTGCAGATTCAAGAGTTCGCCTGCCGCAACGCCGAGGTGGTCGACCCATTCGTCGGCGGTCGAAGGCTCGACGATCGGTAGCACCACGAATTTCGAGAAGCCGACGTCGACGAATCGCCCGATGGTCGCGCGCAACTCGTCCCAGCCTCGTGGCACCAACTGCCCGACATCGTCGAGGTCGGGTCGGCGTTGACGCAACCCGGCGATCAGCGCGTCGGGCAGAGGGCCGTGGGCGTAGGGAATCAACGCTCCGAAGTGCTCGGGGTCGATCTCGCGATCGTGTTCGCGCGCGGCGCGCTCGACCTCGATGCGACCCTTCTCGACATCGGCTGCCGTGACGACGCTCGGCAACCAACCATCGGCCAGTCGTCCGACGCGCTTCAACTCGCTCGGCGCGATTCCACCGAGCCACACGTCGGGCGGCGTTTGTTTGGGCTTCGGTTGCACCCGCAAGTCGTCGTAGTGGAAGAAGTCGCCGTGATGCGTGACCGAGTCCTGGGTCCAGCACGCGCGAATCACCGAGATCGCTTCATTGAAGAGCTTGGCGCGTTGTTCGCGCGCGACACCGAACGCCTGTTGCTCGTGCGGGTCGGCGACGCCCAGGCCGAAGGCCGGCAGCAAGCGACCGCCCGACAAGCGATCGAGAGTGGCGAGTTCCTTCGCCAACACGACCGGATTGCGACCCGGCAACACCATCACGCTCATGCCGAACTTCAAGCGCGTGGTGCGACCGGCCGCGTAGGCCATGCCAACGAGCGGGTCGGGTGCCTCGCCGCCGATGCGTTCGCTCAACCACAGACTGTCGAAGCGCAAACTCTCGAGAGCGTCGACGACACGACCGAATCCCTCGTCGTTGAGTCGGGTGCGCACACCCAGTCCGTATCCGACTCGAATCTTCACGAGCGCGCGATTCCTTCGAGTACGTCGGCGGTCTCGCTCACTCTCGAGAGGAACGGTGAGTGATCGGTTTCGATGCGCACGGTCGATCGGCAACGCTCGGCCATGATCGCCTGATGGTCGGGGTGCACCGAGTCGTCGCGGGTGCACAGCACGTAGGTCGACGCGATCGAGTCGCGCGGTGAGCCGGCGACTGCTTGCGACACGGTCGCGTTCGGCTGGGGCGACAGACGGGCCAGTGCGGCATCGGCGGCGACCGGATCGCAATCTCCGTACAACGCGGTCTTGGCGAGGATCGGATCGAGCACCGACGTGCCATCGTTGCGCCCCACCATCGCGGCTTGCAGACCGACCTTGGCGGGTGGAAATGAGAGAAGCGCACTCATCACGCTCTCTCCGTCGTTCGGAGCGAAGGCCGCGACGTACACGAGATGCGACAGTTGTGGATGCCAAGCCGCGGCCTGGGTGATGACCGCGCCTCCGTAGGAATGACCCACGAGGACAGGTTGTTCGACCCCTCGATTACGGAGCACCTCGAGCACGTCGACCACGCATTGGGCGTCACCGTGCAGATCGGTGAGCGGTGCCGTCGACGCGCCGTGTCCGGGCAGATCGATGGCGATGCTCGGAACTCCTCGACGATCGAGTTCGGCTTGCAACGCCGACCAGCACCATGCACCGTGCCAGGCACCATGAACCAACACGACGTGACGAGCAACCATGGACTCATCGTGGCACACCATCGACCCGGTCGCCCTAGCCTTGCCGCATGTCCACGACGTCTCCCGCGATGAACCCCCTTTCGATATTTCGGCTCGACGGTCGCGTCGCCATCGTCACCGGCGCATCGTCCGGTCTCGGAGTTCACTTCGCCCGTGTTCTTCACGCCGTCGGTGCCACGGTGGTGTTGGCGGCTCGGCGGGTGGATCGATTGGAGCAGTTGATGTCGGAGCTGCCCGGATCGATCGCGATCGCCACTGATCTTCAGCAACCCGCCGATCGTGAACGGTTGGTGCGCGAGACCGTCGAACGTGTCGGACCCCCGCGCGTGCTCGTGAACAACGCCGGTGTCGGACACAAGGTTGCGGTCGAGGACGAGGACCTCGAGACTTTCCGCACCGCGATGGAGGTCAATGTCACGGCGATCTGGCATCTGTCGAAGTTGTGCGCTCCGTACATGCGTGAGGCCGGTGGCGGCAGCATCGTCAACATCGCGTCGATGTTCGGCATCGTGGGCGCCTCACCCGTGAAGCAGTCGCACTATTGCGCGTCGAAGGGCGCGGTGCTCAACCTCACCCGCGAACTCGGTTTGCAATGGGCGCGACGCAACGTGCGTGTCAACGCACTGTGTCCGGGTTGGTTCCCGTCCGAGATGACCGTGGCGATGGACGATGAGGCGAGCATGAACTTCCTTCGTCAGAACTCGCCCATTCCGCGGATGGGCGAACTCGCCGAACTCGACGGCGCGCTGTTGTTGCTCGCGTCCGATGCGTCGACGTTCATGACCGGCCAGGAAGTCGTGGTCGACGGCGGCTGGACCGCTCGGTGATCCTGCATCTCGCGATTCGTTCAGATTGGGAACGAGCGAAGACCGAGGGTCGCTATCCGTGGTCGACCCGGGGCATCACCGTCGAGGATGAGGGATACACGCACTGCAGTTTCGAACACCAGTGGCGCGGAGTCCGTGAGCGCTTCTACGCCGACCTCGCCGACGACGAGTTGGTGTTGCTCGAGATCGACGAAACTCGCCTCTCGTCGAAGGTCGTCGTCGAGCGACTGGGTGATGCTCCCGATGAATTTCCGCACATATACGGGACGATCGACATTGACGCGGTGAGCGCCGAACGCTCGCTCGGTTGACGACGACTCAGAAAGTTGGCGTCAGGTGCGCCCACGGGGCGGCCTGCTCGAGTTGCGAGGCGACGCGAATGAGCACGTCCTCGCGACCGTAAGCAGCGACCAGTTGCATCCCGACCGGCAGGCCGGAGGCGGTGCGATGAAGCGGAAGGCTGATGGCCGGCTGTCCGCTCATGTTGAACTGTCCGGTGAAGGTGACCCATTGCCCCGCCGTCATCAGCGGACGCATCGGCTTGTCGGGATCGTTCAGCATCGAACCGACGGGAACCGGAGGTGCGGCGAGAGTGGGTGTGAGCAACAGGTCCCAACCCTCGCTCCACCATGACTGCACCCGACGACGGAACGACACGGCGGCCGACAAGGCGGCGGCGTAATCGACACCACTGACCTCGTTGGCGAACTGCGCTTGAGCCCAGTTCATCATCTCGACATCGTCGGCCGTCATCTCGCGACCGAGAGCCTCGGCGAAACGGCGCAACGACATTCCCATGTTCGTGCTCCACATTTGTCCGAAGGTTCGTCCCGCCTCGTTGTCGGCGAGGGCTTCGGGCCACGCGGGCTCCACGTGATGACCGAGTGACTCGAGCAACTTGGCGGTGTTGTGCACGCCGGTGACGCATTCGGGGTCGGTGGCGAACCCACGCGGGCTGTGGTCGAGCAAACCGATGCGCAGGCGTCCGGGATCGGCACCGACTTCGTCGATGAAGGGTCGCGACGGTGCCGGCGCGATGATCACGTCGCCGATCCCTCGTCCGTGCGTCGCGTCGAGCAAACGCGCCGAGTCGCGCACCGTGCGACTCACGCAATGTTCGA
Source organism: Actinomycetota bacterium (assembly GCA_046095045.1). Lineage (GTDB taxonomy): Bacteria > Actinomycetota > Acidimicrobiia > Acidimicrobiales > Ilumatobacteraceae > Casp-actino8. The sequence goes on along the minus strand of JBJTIO010000103.1, from coordinate 13,855 downwards.
CACCCAGGTTGCTCTCGTCGCGTGCGGGTCCCATCGAGATGCGACCCTGCGACACTTTCAGCCCGACGAGACCGCAGCATGCCGCCGGAATGCGAATGGAGCCGCCACCATCGCTCGCGTGGGCGATGGGCACCATGCCGGCCGCGACTGCCGATGCCGAACCACCACTCGAACCGCCCGACGTGCGCGACGTGTCCCAGGGGTTGCGCGTCGGTCCCCAGGCCTCGGGTTCGGTCACCGGAACGCTGCCGAGTTCGGGACTGTTCGTGCGTCCGAGACTGATGAGTCCTGCCGCTTTGTAACGGCTCACCAAGGTGGTGTCGGCGCTGGAGACGTAGTGAGCGGCCTTGTGCGCCTTGTTGCCATTGCTCAGGGGCTTGCCGGCCTCGGCGGCGAAGAGGTCCTTCAACAGATAGGGCACCCCATGGAATGGACCACGCGGAAGATCGGGGTTGTTGGCAAGTGCGCGCGCGTCGTCGAACCATCGATACGTCACGGCATTCAGGATCGGATCGAACTTCTCGATGCGCGAAATTGCAGCTTCGACCAACTCGAGCGGAGTGACGTCACCACGAGCGACGAGTTCCGCTTGTGCAGTCGCGTCCATCCATCGTGTGTCGTCGGCGATCGAACCCATGATCGAATTACTAGCAGGTGACACTAGGGTGAACCATCAATGACCGATGATCCGTCCACGAGCACGCGGGCTTTGCTGAGGGTCGCGCCGGTTCGCAATCTGCTTGGCTCGAGCATTCTCACTTCGGCCGGCGTGATGTTGCAGGCCACCGTTCTCGGCAAGCAGGTGTACGACATCACCGGTCGCGAACTCGACATCGGCCTGCTCGGACTCGCCGAGTTTCTGCCCGCCGCTTTGTTGGTTCTCGTCACCGGAACCGTGGCCGATCGTTACAACCGCAAACTCATCGGTGCGTTGGCGATCGGCGCCGAGGCGCTGTGCTCGCTCGCGTTGATGATGTACGCGCTCTCCGATCCGACGGCGGTGTGGCCGCTCTTCGTGATCGCCGTTCTGTTCGGTGTGGCGCGCGCCTTCGCCGCTCCGTCGATCCGCTCGATCCCTCCGATGGTCGCCCCCAACGGCGCGTTGCCTCGAACGATCGCGCTCTATTCGGCCACCTGGACTTCGGCGGCCATCATCGGACCCGCGCTCGGCGGCATCCTCTACGCGGTCGATCCTTTCGTGGCTTACGCGGTTTCCGCGGCGATGGTGGGCGGCGGCATGTTCTTCATCCTCGCCATCCGTTTCGTCAACCCGCCGGCGCCGCGCGACCCGAACATCGAGAAGGTGTCGTTGCACACGGCTCTCGAAGGGTTGCGCTTCATCCGTCGCACTCCCATCCTGCTCGCCGCGATCTCTCTCGACTTGTTCGCCGTTCTGTTCGGTGGTGCGGTCGCGTTGCTCCCGGCGATCGCCGAGGAACGTCTGGGCGTCGGCGACGTCGCCTACGGCTGGTTGCGTGCGGCACCCGGCATCGGTGCGGCATTGATGGCCTTGGTGTTGGCGTCGCGACCGGTGACCCGACGTGTGGGCCGCACCTTGCTCCTCGTCGTCGGAATCTTCGGCGTGGCAACGGTCATGTTGGGCGTGACCACGAGTTATCTCGTTGCGTTCATCGCGCTCGTGGTGTTGGCGGGCGCCGACATGATCAGCGTGTTCATTCGCAGCACCCTCGTGCCACTCGTGACTCCGGACGACAAGCGCGGGCGCGTGATGGCGGTCGAGAACGTTTTCATCGGCGCGAGCAACGAGCTCGGTGCGTTCGAGAGCGGTGTCGCCGCTCAGGCATTCGGCACGCAAACCGCTGTGATCGGTGGCGGCGTGGCGACAGTCGGCATCGTGGCTCTGTACTCGGTCTTCTTCCCGACCCTTCGTCGCGTCGATCGATTCGAGGAACTCGAGACCCCCGAGAACCCACGCTGAGGTTGTGTCAGGCGGTGATGGCCAGCCACACCGCGAACGGAATGACGATCCACGACAGCACGAGCAACACGATCGCGTACACGGCGAAGTTGTAACTCTCGTCGCGCGGAGGTCGACCCGCCATGCCGATCGTCTCCCACAACGCCTTCACTGGTTGGTCGGTGGACAACCGAATGCGCCGACGAGCGACGCCGGCGCTGTAGAGCGCGACCCACGACAACGCCGCGAGGATGGCGACGACCACCACGCTGAGGGCGATCACACCCGTGCGCGACTCGAGTGCGGCTCGCGCGACGCTCTGCAGGGCGCTCGCGATCGAGGTGAGGAACGCACCGCCGAGAAGGAAGGTGGGCAGACCGAGCGCCTTGTTGCTCATTCCACCTTGCACCCTTCGGGCATCGAGACGCGCGCGGCGAAGCATCGAGTGTTCGGGTGTCGACCACTCGCTGTTGGCCTCGCGACGTTCGTACAAGCCACACAAGCGATTGAGTAGTCGAGTGAGATGGCTGCGCACGATCCAGCGGGTCGATTGTTGAACGAGCCACTTGGCGACGGGAGTGAGCGGTCCGAGTCGGGGCACGTTCGCCGGTCGTTGACCGTTGCGATCGAGCACCTCGACGGCGCGCATCACCATGCGGTGCGCCTCCTCGAAGCGGGTCGGATGATGCAACGGTCGCGCCGCCGCCATCTGGGCGACCATCTCCTGTTCGACAACGCCCTTGCCGCCGATCTGTTCGAGAAGAGCACCTTTCTCCTCGTCGCTGTCAGCTCGAAGGACGCGCAACGAGTCGATCTGGTCGAGGAGCAACTCGGGCACCTGCGAGAGTGCGCCGTCATCCTTCTTCTCGGGTGATTCGTCGGCTCCAAACGCCATGTGAACAGGGTACTGCCGAACGAATACCCCGAACATCTGGGTAGATTTCGTCACTCCGGAGGTGATCACGTGCGTCGTCTGTTTTCCGAATTCAAGGACTTCATCAACCGAGGGAATCTCCTGGCGATTGCCATCGGTTTCGTGGTGGGCGGGGCGTTCTCCGGCCTCGTGACCGCTCTGGTCGAGAACATCATCATGCCCATCGTCGCCATTCCGTTCGGCGAGCCGAAGTTCGATGACGTCCTCATCCTCCATCTCAACGACGCTGAGATTCGCTTCGGCGCGTTCCTTACGGTTGCGGTGACTTTCCTGTCGATCGCGTTCGTCCTCTTCTTGATGTTGAAGGCGTACAACAAAGCCACGGGAACTCCGGCCGAGGCGCCCCCGAGTGAAGTTGCGTTGCTGACCTCCATTCGCGACGAGTTGAGAGCGATCCGCGAGCAGAACGAGAAGAAGTGATCCTCGACTCGCTCACCCGTCGAGCCACCTGCATCATCGCCGCGTCGATCGTCATTGCAGCGTGCGGTGGCTCGGATGCTCCGGCGACTCCGTCGGGTCCGCTCGGAACGGTGGCGGGCGTCGGCATCGTCCCGAGCGAGTCGGGCAGTGCGGGCGTGGGCAACGGAGGTTCGACCACCACGGAGCCGACCACTCGTCAGTTGACGATCGGCGAGGTCGCCAACGGCAACCGCCTCCTCTTCATCGGTGACTCGATTCTCGCCGGTTTATCGCGCCGATTCAGTGGACCGGCGTGCGATCTGTTGGTCCCGCTCGGCTGGCAGGTTTCGATCGAGGCGGAACGAGGAAAGCCGGTCAATCTCGGATTGAGCATCGTCAAGAAGAAGTTGCCGCAGGGGTTCGATGCGGCAGTTCTGTTCCTCGGCACCAACTACGGCCGCGATCAGGTGAAGTATCGAGAGATGTTGCGGCAGATCCTCGATGCTCTCGCCCCTCGACCGGTGATCATCATGACGGCCACCGAATACAAGCCGTACATCGCCGAAGTGAACGAAGTCATCCTCGAGGAGGTCGCGGCTCGCGACAACTTGTGGTTGCTCGACTGGCGCAACATCTCGAAAGCCCCGGGTCTGTTGTGGAAGGACGGCATCCATCCGATCGCCGCCGGTAACGAAGTGTTGATGGATCACTTGATCGAACTTCTCGGACCGGCCCCCGCACCGGCGAACGGCAAATGCCTGCCGTCGGAATTCACCGACGACGCTCCGCTGACCAATATGCCGCCCGATCAATCGACGACGACCGTCGATCCGAACGTCACCACCACGACCGCCGACCCATCGGCCACCACGACCACGATTGCGTCGGCCGTCGTGACGCCCACGACCACAACCGCGGTTCCTCCGGGCTGAACATCGAATCCTTGGGGATGGTTGTCCTCGGGGTCGTGACGGCACACACTTGATCCAATGCTCCAGGTCCAGTCGCTCTCGGTCGAGGTGGGAGGTCGCCTCGTGGTGGCCGACGCCACCTTCACCGTGATGCCCAAGGACAAGGTCGGTTTGGTCGGTCGCAATGGAGCGGGCAAGACGAGTCTGTTCAAGGTCTTGGGCGGCGAGGCCGAGCCGATCGCCGGAAAGATCATGCGCAAGGGCGGGTTCGGCTATCTGCCGCAGGATCCGCGCATCGCGGGCATCTACGACGGGCGGTCGGCGATCTCGCACATCTTGTCGGGGCGCAACATCGACGACGATCTGATGCGCATCGAGAAACTCCGCATCGCGATGGAGGAGGACGCGAGCGATCGCAACGTGCAGCGCTTCAGCCGAGCCGAAGAAGAGTTCGCAATGAAGGGCGGATACGCCGCCGAGAGTGAGGCGCGCAGCATCGCGGCCGGACTCGGCATGGGCGGAGGTCGACTCGACCTTCCAGTGGGAGTGCTGTCGGGTGGTGAGCGCCGTCGCGTCGAACTCTCGCGCATCCTCTTCGCCGGTAGCGACGCACTGCTTCTCGACGAGCCGACGAACCACCTCGACGTCGACGCCAAGTCGTGGTTGCTCGAATTCCTTCGTCAATATCGCGGTGCCTTGCTCGTGATCAGCCACGACCTCGACCTGCTGGACGAGGCGATCACTCGCGTGTTGCACCTCGATCGCGTGGCCGAGGACGCCACCGGACATCTCGTCGAATACCGCGGCACCTACAGCCAGTATCAACGGGCCCGCGCCGACGACGAGGAGCGGTTGGCGAAGAAAGCCGCACTCCAAGCGAAGGAAATCGACCGACTACAGACCGTGGTCGACCGTTTCGGAGCCAAGGCGACCAAGGCGGCGATGGCACACAGCATCGAGAAGCGCATCGACCGTTTGAACGGCGAGAAGGTCAACGCACCGAACGCGACTCGACGCATCCAAGTGAAGTTCCCCGACCCGCCCCCGTGCGGCACGACGGTCATCACCGCCGAACATCTGTGCAAGGGATACGGCGGCCCGCCCGTGTTCGAGGACGTGTCGTTCGACCTCGGCCGCGGTGAACGGTTGCTCGTGCTCGGTCTCAACGGTGCGGGCAAGACGAGTCTGTTGCGGATTCTCGCCGGCGAGACGAACGCCGATCTCGGTCAGTTCGCCTTCGGACATCAGGTGCAGTGCGGTTACTACGCGCAGGAACACGACAACCTCGATACCAACGCGTCGTTGCTCGACAACATTCGTCGCGAGGTGCCACCGGGCGTGCAATTGACCGAGACCCAGTTGCGCGGTTTGCTCGGCATGTTCGGTTTGTCGGGGGAGAAGGTGTTCCAGAAGTCGGGCACCCTCAGCGGTGGGGAGAAGACGAAACTCGCTCTCGCGATGCTGATGGTCGGTCGCAACAATCTGTTGTTGCTCGATGAGCCCACGAACAACCTCGATCCGCCCAGTCGCGAGGCCGTCGCCGAAGCGTTGTCGGGTTGGAAAGGCGCGATCATCTTCGTCAGTCACGACACCGAGTTCGTCGAGAATCTCTCACCCACCAAGGTTCTGCTCATGCCCGACGGGCAGGTCGACTACTTCGGTCCCGATTGGCTCGACGTGGTGAGCCTCGCCTGATTCCCGTCCGTGCCGGGCATCGTCGGTGTTGCGAGTACGGTGGCGGCATGAGAATCGGAATCTTCGGTGGTGCGGCGAACGACGGGACGATCGACGCGATGGTGGCCGAGGCCCGTTCGGCCGAGGCCGCGGGCTTCGCGAGTTATTGGGCCCCGCAGATCTTCGGACACGACGCTCTCACCGCTCTCGCGGTGATCGGTCGCGAGGTGCCGCGCATCGAACTCGGAACGAGCGTTGTGCCCACCTATCCGCGCCATCCGATGATGATGGCTCAGCAGGCGCTCACGGTGAACGCCGCGTCGAACGGGCGCCTGTGTCTCGGCGTCGGACTCAGCCACAAGATCGTCGTCGAGAGCATGTGGGGAATGAGTTTCGACAAGCCCGTGCGTCACATGCGCGAGTACCTCGAGGTGATGATGCCCTTGCTCGAGGGCAAGCCCGTGTCGCACGCCGGCGAGGAGTTTCGTGTCAACGGCGGTGTCGCCGTTCCGGGCGGTTCGCGTCCGGGCGTGGTGATCGCGGCCCTCGGTGAGCAGATGTTGAAAGTCACCGCCGCGCTCGCCGACGGAACCCTCACGTGGTGCACCGGACCCCAGACGCTCGCGAATCACACCGTGCCCACGTTGCGTGCGGCCGCCGAAAAGGCGGGGCGCGATTCGACGCGCGTCATCGCGGCCTTGCCCGTGTGCGTCACGAAGGACCGCGCCGCCGCCCTCGAGCGCGCCGCCAAGGTGTTCGTGGTCTACGGACAGTTGCCCAGTTATCGGGCCATGCTCGACAAGGAAGGCGTCGGCGGTCCGGCCGACATCGCGATCATCGGCAGCGAGTCGGAGGTGGCCGAGCGCGTGGCCGCATTGGCCGACATCGGCGTCACCGACTTCGCGGCGGTCGAGTTCGGTGCCACACCCGACGAGGTGAACGACACCCGCAACGCGGTGAAGAGCCTGCTGAAATAAACGTCCGTACCACTCGACGACTGGGGGAGTCATGAGTGCAGCAGTGGGAGTGTCGATCGACGCAGGAATCGCGCGGGTGGTGTTCGACCATCCACCGATCAACCTGTTCACGTTCGAACAGTTCATCGAGACGGCGCGCATCGTCGAGGAACTCGCCGTCGACGACTCGGTGCGCGTGGTCATCTTGTCGTCGGCCAATCCCGAGTTCTTCATCGCGCACTTCGACGTCGAGGCGATTCTCACTTTCCCGACCGATCAGCCACCCACGACCGAGCTCGGTCCGTATCACCGCATGTGCGAGACGTTGCGCACCATGCCCAAAGCGACCATTGCGGTGATCGAGGGGCGCGTGGGCGGAGGCGGTAGCGAATTGGCGTCGAGTTGCGATCTTCGTTTCGCCGCTCTTCCGAGCGCGGGACGTGACGGAGCGATCTTCAATCAGCCCGAGGTGGCGTTGGGCATCATCCCGGGAGGAAGTGGGACGCAACGTCTCGCGCGCTTGCTCGGTCGCTCGCGCGCGCTCGAGGTGGTACTCGGGTGCGACGACATCGACGCGCGCACGGCCGAAGCGTGGGGGTGGGTCAATCGCGCCTTGCCGCCGGCCGAGTTGTGGCCGTTCGTCGAGCGCATGGCGCGGCGCATCGCCTCGTTCCCGGCACATGCAGTGGCCGAAGCCAAGGCGTCGGTGGTGCGCGCCGAGAAAGAGGTCGAAGCCGATCTCATCGCCGAGTGGAACGCGTTCGCGCGCTGTCTCGGTGGTGATGGCACGCGCGACGCGATGATCAAGTTCCTGGCCGACGGTGGTCAGACCCGCGACGGTGAACTGCGCCTCGGCGCCCTCTTCGACTGAGGCCGGTTCACCGACCCAGAACCGCGGTTACTTCAGCGTGACCGGGGTTCCGCCGAACGGCTTGTTCACGAGGTCGAAGAAGTCGTTGCCCTTGTCGTCAACCACGATGAAAGCGGGGAAGTCGCGAACCTCGATGCGCCACACCGCTTCCATCCCCAACTCGGGATACTCGAGCACCTCGACCTTGGTGATGCAGTCCTGCGCCAAGCGCGCCGCCGGTCCGCCGATCGATCCGAGGTAGAAGCCGCCGTGCTTCTTGCACGCGTCCGTCACCGCGCGCGAACGATTGCCCTTGGCCAACATCACGAAACTTCCACCGTTCGCTTGGAACTCGTCGACATAACTGTCCATGCGACCCGCGGTGGTGGGGCCGAACGATCCGGACGCCATTCCTTCGGGGGTCTTGGCCGGACCGGCGTAATACACGGCCAGGTTCTTCATGTAGTCCGGCAATCCGAGGCCGGCGTCGATGCGCTCCTTCAACTTCGCGTGCGCGATGTCGCGGGCGACCACCAACGAACCGGTGAGCATCACGCGTGTCTTCACGGGGTGCTTGCTCAACTCGGCGCGAATCTCGTCCATCGGTCGATCGAGGTCGATTGCCACCACTGCGGTGTCAGCGAGATCGTCGTGCGTGACATCGGGGAGGAAACGCGCGGGGTCGGTCTCGAGTTGCTCGAGGAAGATGCCATCGGCCGTGATCTTGCCGAGCATCTGTCGGTCGGCAGAACACGACACCGCCATCGCCACTGGGCACGACGCACCGTGACGCGGCAAGCGAATCACGCGCACGTCGTGGCAGAAGTACTTGCCACCGAATTGCGCGCCGATGCCCGTCTCTTGGGACAACTTCAGGATGCGCTGTTCCATGTCGAGGTCGCGGAATCCGTGACCCAACTTCGATCCTTCGGTGGGCAACGAGTCGAGGTAACGAGCACTGGCCAACTTCGCCGTTTCGACCGCGTGCTCGGCCGACGTGCCACCGATGACGACCGCGAGGTGATACGGCGGACATGCGGCGGTGCCGAGCGACTTCATCTTCTCGAACAACCACGGGAAGAGCGTCTTGTCATTGAGCAACGCCTTCGTCTCTTGAAAGAGGTAGCTCTTGTTGGCGCTTCCTCCGCCCTTGGCCATGAAGAGGAACTTGTACGCGTCACCGTCGATCGCGTTGATCTTGATCTCGGCCGGCAGGTTGTTGCCGGTGTTCACCTCGTCGTACATCGTGAGCGGCGCCATCTGGCTGTAGCGAAGGTTGCTCGTGAGGTAGGTGTCGAAGACACCCTTCGCGATGGCTTCTTCGTCGCCACCTCCGGTGAAGACGAACTGACCCTTCTTCGCTTTCACGATCGCGGTGCCGGTGTCCTGACACATCGGAAGGATGCCGCTCGCCGAGATGGTGGCGTTCTTCAAGAGATCGAGCGCGACGAAGCGGTCGTTGTCGCTCGCCTCGGGATCATCGAGGATGTTGCGCAACTGCTGCAGGTGCCCCGGACGCAGGAAGTGGGCGATGTCGCGCATGGCCTCGCTCGTGATGCGCGTGAGGGCCTGCGGACTCACCTTCAAGAAACGACCCTCCGGAGTGTCGAACGTCGACACGCCCTCGGTGGTGACCAGTCGGTAGGGAGTGTCGTCGTCGCCCAGCGGCAGGATCTCGGTGAATTCGAAGTCGGCCATGCTGTCACGCTACGCCCAGCGACGCACCGATGCCCAGCCCGTCAGAGCGCCGTTTCCAGGAACAACAAGGTTGCGGACAACGCGCAGATGACGAGGATCAACGGTCGCATGACGTTGGCGGAGATGTGTTTGGCGAGCACGGACGACAGGGGGAGTCCGGCCAACACGCCGGGGAGCACCACGGCGGTGAGTGCCAGTTCGTGGTGACCGATCTCGCCCGACAGCACGAACCCGCTCACGGTGATCACGACGCCGATGCTGAAGAACGCGGCGATGGTGGCGCGCACCGTGCGTGGATCACCATCTTTGTAGACGAGCGCCATCGGCGGACCACCGATCGAAGTGACCGTGCCCATGAAGCCGCTCGCGAATCCGGCACTGGTGAGCGTGACCGGGTTCGTGGGCACCACCTGACCACGCCGCGAGGTGACGACCGAGATCACGACGGCGATCGCCACCGACGACGCGACCGCGTACGCGAGCAGGTCCTCGTCCATCGCTTTCAACGCAACGATGCCGAGGAACACACCGGGAAACCGACCGAGAATCGCCCACTTGAATCCCGTCGCGTCGATGTGATGTCGATCGCGAATCGCGACTCCGAAGGTGAGCGGCATCACGGCGAGCATCATCGCGACCGGAATGAAGGAATGGTCGATCATCGCGAACAGTGGTGAGGTGAGCATTCCGAGTCCGAAACCGAGCGATCCCTGGACGCTCGACCCGATCACCGCGAGCGCAGTGCAGAGCAACACCATCGGTAGCGAGAGCCCGGCGATCTCGATGGCGATCATGCGCGTCTCACTTCGTGCGCTTCGGATCGGCGTTGGCCGGATCATCGGGCCAACGATGTTTCGGGTAACGACCGGCCATGTCCTTGCGAACGTCGGCCCAACTTCCCGCCCAGAATCCGGGAAGATCGGACGTCACCTGCACCGGTCGGTCGGCGGGGGACAACAGATGCAGAACCACCGGCACGCGTCCGTCGGCGATGGTGGGATGCACCTTGGTGCCGAACAAATCCTGCACGCGCACGCGCACGACGGGCGCAGTGTTCTCGGTAACGGCCGCCACGTAGTCGAGGGTCAGGTCGCGACCCGACGCCAACGTGATGCGCGCGGGCGCGAGTTCGTCGAGGCGCGCACCCTCGGGCCACGGCAACTGCGATCGGAGCAACATCGCCAGATCGAGTCCCGCGACATCGCTCATCGAGGTCATGCCGACGAGATAGGGCCGCAACCACGCGTCGACACTCGCGAGCAACGCGCGATCATTCCAATCCGGCCACGATTCGCCGATCTCGCGACGCAAAAAGTTGACGCGTGCGCGCAATTCCGACGTGTGGCGCGACCATGGCAGGTCGGCGAGTCGGGTCGATGTGATGCGTTCGATCAACGCGTCGACGGTGGTGTCGCTGGGTGATGGGCGGCGCGACGACTCGCTGAGGCGCATGCGATCGACTCGCACGGTCACTCGTTCGATGATGTCCTTGCGTTCCTTGTCGTAGACGACGGTTCTTTCCTCGATCACGTCGTCACCGAGAGCGAGGGCGATCGATGCCTGATCGACCACCGCGCACAGGCGAATGCGCGAGCTCTTGCGGTCACCATCGAGATCGGCCACGACGATGAAGTTCTCGCGCGCGAGAGGATCGGTGTTGGCCATGCGTGCCTCATTGCCGACACGCATCTGAAATTGACCGGGCTGACGTCGCATCGCGAGTCGATCGGGATAAGCGAGCAACAGAACGCGTCCGCAGTGATCGGCATCGATCGATGCCCAGTCGAGACGGGCACCCGATCGGCGCGCCAGATCGTCGGCGCGATCGCGCACTCGGGCCATGCCACGGCGGTCGGCGCGCTCGTCATGCAGCTCACCGGTGATCATCTGCACGCGAGCGGCGATGTCGACGGGAAGGCTGTCGGGTCGACCACGCATGATGTCGCGATCGTCGAGAACGGCCGCCAACACACAAGCGAGACCTCGATCGTCGTCGTGCGCCTCACCGATCATGTGCGCGAGGCGCGGGTGCACGGGTAGCCGCAACATGCGTCGACCGACCTCGGTGAGATGACCGTCGTGATCGATGGCACCGAGCATGCCCACCAACTCGCGCGCTTGTTTGAGTGCGCCCGCGGGTGGTGAATCGATGAATCGCAATTCGTCGAGTGCGGTGCCCCATACGGTGACCTCGAGCAACAAGCCCGACAGATCGACCATCGTGATCTCGGGCTCGAGGTGAGCGCGACGACTTCCGTGTTCGATCTTGCTCCACAGTCGGTATGCCGTGCCCGGGCCCAGTCGTCCGGCGCGACCGGCGCGTTGATCGGCCGACGCGCGCGATGTGGGCACGGTGGTGAGGCGAGTGAGACCGGTGCGCTGATCGAATCGCGGAACGCGTGCCAATCCGGCATCGACGACCACGCTCACTCCGTCGACGGTGAGGCTCGTCTCGGCGATGTCGGTGCTCACCACCACGCGCCGTCGGCCGGGCGGAGATGGTGCGAGCGCGCGATCCTGATCGGCCAACGCCAGTGCTCCGGCCAACGGATGCACGTCGACGTCGGGGCTCACCCGTGTCTCCAGAGTGCCGACGGCGCGGTTGATCTCGCCGACACCGGGCAGGAACACCAGCACGTCTCCGTCGTTCTCGCGCAGAGCGCGCAACGTGACGTCGACGACGGCATCGTCGAGTCGTTGTTGCGGAGCCATCGGTGCCCAGCGAACATCGACCGGGAACTGTCGACCCTCGCTCGACACCACCGGCGTGTCGGCGCCGAGCACGGCGAGCAGTCCCTTGGTGTCGGCGGTCGCCGACATCGCGAGCACGCGCAGATCTGGTCGCACCAATCGCCGTGCGTCGAGGGCGAGGGCCAGACCGAGGTCGGTGGGGAGATTGCGCTCGTGCACCTCGTCGAAGATCACGAGCGCGGTTCCATCGAGAGTCGGATCGCTCTGCAGACGCCGCGTGAGAATTCCTTCGGTCACGACTTCGATGCGGGTGCTCGATCCGATGCGACGCTCGTCGCGCGTTTGATACCCGACGATGCCACCCGGTTCGTCGCCGATGAGCGATGACAATCGACGGGCCGCGGCGCGTGCGGCCAACCGTCGAGGCTCGAGCATCACGATGCGTCGATCGCCGACCCAAGGTTGGTCGAGCAAACGAAGCGGGATGAGCGTGGTCTTGCCGGCTCCGGGTGGGGCGATCAGGATCGCCGAGAGATGATCGGCGAGCGCCCGACGCAGATCGTCGACGACGTGTTCGACGGGGAGGTCGGTGAGCGGAGTCAGAATCAGCCGGCGGACGACGTGCCGGCGAATGCCGTCGGATCGCTCGGCGCGGGAATGGCCGGAGCGGTCCACGACGTGACGTCGGCGATGGTCTTGGCGACCGCGCGCCACTCGAGAGGATTCCAACCTTGGGCGCTCGCGGGGATGGTGCCGTCGGAGCGCACGAAGACGAACGCGGGAAGAGCCGACAATCCGAATGCTCGAACCGCGGCGCGATCGGGATCGGTGAAGACGAGGAACTCCTTGGCGAGGGGTCCGAGGAACGCCGCGGCGTCGGCGGCCGGGGCGGTGACGATCAGATTGGTGCGAGCCGCGGCACCCGAGAAGGCGCGCAGGATGCGGGCCGCGGTCGGCAGGATCCAGGAACTCTCGTTGGTGTAGGGATCGAGAACCACCGAAGCGAGATGGAACGTGGTGAGCCATTCACTCAGCGGTCGGGCGGGGAATCCGTCGGTTTCGAGCGACAACGGCTCGAGGATCAAGTCGGGGGAGGGGGTTGCTGCCACGACCTCAACGGTAGCCCAGCCCGACCCCGAGACGCACTACGACAGGGACCGCCGGAGGAAGTCGAGTTGGTGGAGCAACAGGTTCTCGGCGACGACGGCTTGTGGCGTCATGTGGGTGACTCCCGACAGCGGAAGCACCTCGTGCGGTTTGCCCGCGGCCAACAGCGCCGACGACAACTGCAAGGTGTGCGCCGCGACCACGTTGTCGTCGGCGAGACCGTGCACCAACAACAGCGGACGCTCCAGTCGATGAGCCTCGCTCAGCAACGACGTGCGGTCGTACGCGGCGGCATCGATCGACGGATTGCCGAGGTAACGCTCGGTGTAGAAGGTGTCGTAGAGACGCCACTCGGTGACCGGTGCTCCCGCCACGGCGCAGTGAAACACGTCGGGTCGGCGCAACACGGCCAACGCCGCGAGATATCCGCCGAAGCTCCATCCACGAATGGCGACGCGTCCGAGATCGAGATCGCCGTACTCGCTCGCGACGGCGTGCAACGCATCGACCTGATCGTCGAGCACCGGCGTCGCCAAGTCGAGGTGCACCGCTCGCTCCCAGTCGGTTCCGAGGCCCGGCGTTCCGCGTCCGTCGACGACCAACACCGCGAATCCCTGATCGGCGAACCACTGCGACGTGCAGTGCGCCGCGTACGAGTCGACCACGCGCTGTGCGTGCGGACCACCGTACGGATCCATGAGCACCGGAAGTTTCGTG
>JBJTIO010000102.1:0-8453 GCA_046095045.1 Actinomycetota bacterium | reverse complement strand
CCCTTCACCACACCGAAGCTCGACATCGGCCAACGCGATCGCACCACGGCGAGCATGTTCGTGTTCGGTGTGGCGTACGCGATCGCCTCGATCGGCTGCACGCTCGGACCCTTCACCGCGACGGTTCTCGGCACGATCACCACCGAAGGCTTTGCCGTCGGGCTGGTCGCCATTGCTCTCTACGGCATCGCGATGTCGTTGCTCGTCATCGGTTTGACCGTCACCATCGCCCTATCGAGGAGCGGATTCCTGCGTTTTCTTCGCAATGGAATGCGCCATGTCGAACGAGTATCGGCCGCGATCATGATGGTCAGTGGGCTCTATCTCGCGTGGTACTGGCTGAACGACATCCGCGAGAACTACGACGACGACATCACCGGAAGCGTTCTCGATTGGCAGGAGCGCATCGCGCGAACCATCGACGACAACCGCACACTGCTCGCGGTCGTGCTCACTGCCGTGGTGATTGCCGCCATCGTCTTCTCTCGGTCGCGTCGCGCGACGGAAGACATCTGAGATGTTCCGAGAGTTGCTCGACCATCCCGACGTCGAGGAAGTGGTCGTGTTGCGCGGACACGATCGACCGCGCGAAGTGCGCCTCGGTTTCATGGCGTATCACGGCGGAGGACTCGAGGAGATGACCGAGGTCGTCGCCCAACGGGCGGCGGCGGCGAGCGACGCCAGTTACTACGGAGTTCATCAACCCCGCGGCATGGAGCGTCACATACCTTCGATCGAGGTCTCCCCCGACGCCTCGGAGAATCTGCGGACGTTCCTCGATCACGTCAACGTGGTCGTGACCATCCATGGTTACGGACGCCAGGGGTACTACTCGACCTTGCTGCTCGGTGGTCAACATCGCGAATTCGCCCGTCACATCGGGACGCATTTGCGACGTTTCCTTCCGGCGTACCGCATCATCGACGAGGTCGACGACATTCCGAAGGAACTGCGCGGGATGCACCCGCGCAATCCCGTCAACTTGCCTCCCGCTCGCGGAGTGCAAATCGAGTTGCCACCTCGCGTGCGGGGAACGACTCCGATGTTCTGGGACTGGGAAGGTCCGGCGTTGACTCCGCACACGCAGTCGCTCGTCGACGGATTGGCCGCGGCGGCTCTCTCGTGGATCAGGGAGCCAGACGCTCGATGATCCACCCGCCATCATCGAGGCGATAGCGGAAGCGATCGTGGAGTCGGCTCGGACGTCCCTGCCAAAACTCGTACGACTCGGGGATCAAGAGCCAACCACCCCAGTGCGACGGTCGCGGAACTTCACGTCCCTCGAACTCTTCCGTGTAACGCGCCACCGCACGTTCGAGTTCCGAACGATCGGAGATCACCGCGCTTTGTGGTGAGGCCCAGGCGCCGATCTGGCTCTCGCGCGGACGTGACGCGAAGTACGCGTCGCTCTCGAAACGCGCCAGTTCCTCGACGGTTCCACGCACTCGCACCTGACGATGAAGTCCGATCCATGGAAACACCGCGCTCGCCAATGGTTGGCTCGTCAACTGCCGACCCTTCGCGCTCTCGTAGTTGCCGAAAAATGTGATGCCGTCATCGTCGACCCCGCGGGCGAGCACTATGCGCGAGTCGGGCATTCCGTCCGGATCGACCGTCGACACCGCCATGGCGTTGGGCTCGGGGAGATCGGCGTCGAGAGCATCGACGTACCACGCATGCCACTGCTGCACGGGTGATTCGTCGAGGTCGTCGCGATCCAAGCCGGCGGTCTCGTATTGCACCCGGCGATCGCGCAGGCTCACGAGCTCAGCCTCGAGGAACGATGCGGTCGAGACCGCGCATGTAGGGGCGCAACACGTCGGGGATGACGACCGATCCATCGGCCTCGCGGAAATTCTCCATGATCGCCGCCCACACTCGCGGCACGGCGAGAGCCGAGCCGTTCAACGTGTTGGCGATCGACGTACCCTTCTCACCCGCTCGGCGATAGCGAATATCGGCTCGGCGGCCCTGGTAATCGCCGAACCACGACACCGACGACACCTCGAGCCACGTGTCGCATCCCGGCGCGTAGACCTCGAGATCGAAACTGCGGTGGTGGCTCTGACCCATGTCACCCGTGCAGATTTCGATGATGCGATACGGAAGACCGAGACCGGCGATCAAAGCCTCGGCGCGATCACGTAACTCGATGAGCATCTCCGGAGCCTGGTCGGGCGTGCTGAGAGCGAAAATCTCGACCTTGTCGAACTCGTGCGAGCGCAACATGCCGCGCGTGTCGCGGCCGGCCGATCCGGCCTCGCGTCGATAACAGGCCGAATAAGCCATCAGGCGGAATGGCAGATCGGCCTCGTCGAGAATCTCACCGGCGTACATCGACGTGAGAGGCGCTTCCGCGGTGGGGATGCACCAGAGGTCGTCGCGTTCGATGGCGTACGCGTCGTCGGCGAATTTGGGCAACTGTCCGGTCGCGGTGAGTGTCGCCGTCGTCACGAGCGACGGCGGACGGATCTCCTCGAACGCGTCGGCGTTTCGATCGAGCGCGTACTGGCAGAGCGCGCGCGACAACTGGGCGCCCGGCCCACGCTGCATGGTGAACATCGCACCGCTCAATTTCACCGCGCGTTCGTTGTCGAGTATTCCGAGGGCGGCGGCCACGTCCCAGTGCGCCACCCGACGGTGCTCGGGGAACGCGGGTGGCATCCCCACCGGACCCTTCACGACCGGGTTGTCACGGTCGCTCGCTCCATCGGGTGCCTCGACGCTCGGTGTGTTGGGAATACGGAGCAACACCTCGCGTAATTCGGTCTGGGCGACGTCGAAACGTTCGGCCAGGCTCTTTTCGCTCTCACCCAGTTCACGGCTGCGCGACTGTAGGTCCTCGGCGGCTGCAGCATCACCGTCACGGCGGGCCTGACCGACTTGCTTCGACAGATCATTCACTCGAGCACGAATACCGTCGCGCTCGACGGTGATGTGACGCAATTGTTCATCGAGAGCGATCGCCGCGTCGAGCTGTTGCAGCACCTCGGGCTTGCCACGACGGGCCAAGGCGGCACGAACCGATTCCGGATCGTGGCGGAGAAGTCGGACGTCGATCACAGGACACCAAGGCTACCCGTCCACCTCCGGCAAGTCCGGCGACAATTGCTCGTGGGTAGCCTCGTCATCGTGAACGTCGACGCGGGGAATCCGTACAGCCGCATCGACCGCGCCGAACGAACGCTCGTGGTCGAGGACCTCTGCGTGCGTTACGGCGATGTGATCGCCGTCGATTCGGTCTCGTTCTCTGCCCGAGCGGGTGAGGTGACCGCGGTGCTCGGCCCGAACGGGGCGGGAAAGACGAGCACCATAGAGGTCTGCGAAGGTCTCAGGAAACGCACCTCTGGTCGCGTGAGTGTGCTCGGGCTCGACCCCCAACATGAACAACGCGCGCTCGCCAGTCAGATGGGAATCATGTTGCAGGAGGGTGGCATCTATCCGAGCGCCCGTCCGATCGACGTCGTGCGCCAGTACTGCGGGCTTTACTCGACCGACACCGTCGATCGTCCCGATGAACTGCTCGAACGGGTCGGGTTGTCCGAGCGTCGACGTACACCGTGGCGACGACTGTCCGGGGGCGAAAAGCAGCGACTCTCCTTGGCCCTTGCCCTGACCGGACAACCAGCCATCATCTTCCTCGACGAACCAACCAGCGGCGTCGACGTGAACGGGCGCACCATGATTCGCGGCATCATCCGCGATCTTGCCGACATGGGATGCGCCGTGATTCTGGCGACCCATGAACTCGACGAGGCCGAAAAGGTGTGCGATCGTGTGGTGATCTTCGACAAGGGTCGGGTGCTCGTCGACGGCAATCTCGACGACGTGCGACGCGCCCGCCAGGCGGTGCGTCTGCGCACGGCGCGACCACTCGATCTCGGTGCCATGCCGGACAATCTCGCTGGATGGCTGGTGGAGGACGCTCCAGGCACGTATTCGATCGAGGACGCACCGCAAGGACTCATCGGTGCACTCGCCGTCTGGTTGTCGGAGCACGGTATCGATGTCGTCGAACTGCGGGCCGGCCTGAACAGTCTCGAGGACGTCTTCAAGAAACTCACCGAGGGTGATTCATGAGCCGCGGTCCGTTCCGTTCGCAGTTGCGCGCCGAACTTGGAGTCGTGCTGCGCAACGGCGAGCAACTTCTTCTCACCCTCATCATTCCGGTGATGGTGCTCGTCTTCTTCGGCATCACCGACGTCTTGCCAAGTTCGTTCGACGATCACATGGACTTTCTCACGCCGGGTGTCGTGTCGCTGGCGATCATGAGCACCGCCATGGTGAGTCTCGGCATCGCGACCGGATTCGAACGCGGCTACAAGGTGCTGAAGCGCCTCGGTGCGACTCCTCTCGGACGGTCGCGTTGGTTGATGGCCAAGACCATCACGGTGCTGGTGATCGAGATCATCCAACTCATCGTCCTCGTGCCGATCGCCCTGTTGCTCGACTGGAACGCCGACGACGCCAACTGGTTGCTGGCTCTCGGTGCCGTCGCGACGGGAACCATCGCCTTCGCGGGGCTCGGCATGCTGATCGCCGGTCGGCTTCGAGCCGAGGTCAATCTGGCCGCGCATAACGGTCTCTCCATTCTGCTGGTGCTGCTCGGTGGCATGGTCATCGACTTCGCCCAGTTGCCTGGACCCCTCGCCGCGGTCGCCAAGTGCCTGCCAAGTGGCGCATTGGCCGACGTCATGCGCGATGCACTCCTCGGCGGTGCCGAGCGACCCGGAACGTCGTGGATCGTGCTCGGAGTGTGGGCCATCATGAGTCCGTTGCTCGCGGCGCGCACCTTCCGCTGGGAGTGAGCGACTCAGTGGGATTCGCGGATCGGCTCTGATTCCTCGAAAGCCTTTTCGACGTCGGCCATCGTGAGGGGCTTGCGCACGTAGGCATCCTCGTTCTCGTGTCGGAACGTCGTGACGAAGTGCCGCACGAACATCACGAGGATGATCGACCACAAGAAGATCGATCCGCCGAGCTTCATGATGGCTCCGGCCATCTGCTGATCGTCACTCACCGAGACGCCCCACACTCGGATGGGCGTGTTGTAATGCTTGTAGACCGTTCCCTCAGCGAACGTGAGCCAACCGGCTGGCACCGTCGCAACGACACTGTTGAGGAACAGATAGATCATCTTGCTCATCGGCGAGATGTGGTACTCCTTCAACGGCCCGCAGATCGGAAGCCACATCAGAATCGATGTCGTCACCAACAACACGTGAATCGAATAATGCAGGGGCCCGTTCGAAACTGATCGATTGACCACCGCGGGAACGTGACTCACCATCACGATCACGTTGAAGAGGAACGCCGCCCGAACCGGGTGGGCCATGAAATTCAACGCGCGCAGGGCCCGACCACGACCGACGAGCGTACGCACGAACCACTCGGGGGTCGCCAAGACCACGAGTGGTGGCATGAAGTACGTCAGCGCCATGTGTTGGAACATGTGGACCGAATACAGGTACTCCTCGGCGATGTCGTGCATCGGCCAATCAGAGGCGAACCACAGGACGACGATGCCCGCGACGAAGCAGATCACCTGACGACGAGTGACGACCCGCTCTCCTGGCCCCACGGCTCGCGGACCGAGCACGCGCACGACGTAGATGTACGACGACACCAGACAGGCGACGAGGAGCCATACCTCGAGGTGGGCCTGAAAGCGCCACGGATCGACCATGGCCATCTTCGATCAGCCCTTCTGCAGGAAGAACTTGAAGGTCGACAAGGCTCCGACGTACACCGCGATCGCCAGGATCAAGCCGGCATAGAAGAGGTAACTGAAGAGTTTGTTGTCGAACTTCAGGTGCATGAAGTACGACACCACCACGATGAACTTCACTGTCATCAGCACGAAAAGCGTGGGCATGAACAGCGGACCGAAATCGATGTAGTACGTCGAGACTTCGATCGCGGTGAGCGCGGCAAGGATCAGCGCGATGATGACGTATTGCTTATCCGACGCACCGTGATGCTCGTCAGAGTGAGCCTGCTCGCTGCTGTGTTCGGTGACGGTGCTCATCGGAGGCTCCTCAGGCGGGGATCAGGTAGACGAGGGTGAAGATGACGATCCAGACGATGTCGACGAAGTGCCAATACAGACCGATCAGTTCGACGGTCTCGGCCTTGCTACCCGGGATCCGATTGCGACTGATCATGCCGACCAGAGCCATCAACATGATGATGCCGACGGTGACGTGCACACCGTGGAATCCGGTGAGGGTGTAGAAACTCGACCCGAACAGGCTGGTCGTGAAACCCAGACCCTCGCGATAGAAGGCCGTGAATTCGTACACCTGACCACCCACGAAGGTGGCGCCCAGCAACGCGGTGACGATCAACCACAGATTGGTGTTGCGGTCGTCCTTGCGCTGAGCGGCCGACACTGCGAGCACCATCGTGAGCGAACTCATCAACAGAACGAACGAGCTCACCGAGGTGAAGGGGATGTCGTAGATCTGATCGGGCTGAGGTCCGGAGTTCACACGACCCTTGTAGAGCATGTAGGTCGAGATGAGTCCACCGAACAACAAACACTCGGATCCGAGGAACATCCACATACCGAGCTTGTTGTTCGACAAGCCGGTGGACGTCACGTGGGCACCATGGCCCGCGTCATGAGCGATCGCTGCGTCAGCCAAGGGGCGCCAGCTCCTTCGTGTGGCCGCCACCGTCGCCGGGGGCGGGCGGGTCGAAATCGTCGTCGGGAGACGTCGCGGGCTCCATCGCCCAGCCGAACATGGTGAGAAGAACCATGGCGGCGCCAACGGCCAGGATGACGCGGTTGTAGATCAGTCCGTAGCCGATGATCGGCAACGCCAGCGCGAGCAGAATCGGCCAGTACGAACGCGACGGCATGTGAATGTGCTCGTCGGGATGCGCGTTCATGTCGGCCAACACTTCCTCGGCAGACGCCACCTGCTTGATCTCGTGCGTGTCGGGATCCTGGGCGTACTTGCGATGGAAGAACTCGTCGAGGTTTTCGATCGTCGGAATGGTGTCGAAATTGTGCTCCTTCGGAGGGCTGTCGGTCATCCACTCGAGAGTCCGGCCGTCCCAAGGATCGAGCGGCGCAATGGCCACCTTCTTCGACTTGTGGGTGTAGACGATGTTGATGATGAAGAGCAGTACTCCGACCGAGAGGATCAGCGAGCCGATCGACGCAATACGGTTCCAGAATCCGAGGTTGAAGAATCCCTCACCGGCGCGTGCCTCGGTCCAGACCTGCATTCGACGGGGCTGACCCTGCAGACCGAGCATGTGCATCGGGCCGAAGGTCATGTTCATACCGATGACCATCAACCAGAAGTTCCAGCGTCCGATCGACTCACTCAATTGCTTGCGGAACATCTTGGGCCACCAGTAGTAGAAGCCCGCGAACAAGCCGAAGATCGCTCCACCGAACAACACGTAGTGGAAGTGCGCGACGATGTAATAGGTGTCGGTCTGCTGCGTGTCGCTCGGAGCGACCGCGTGGGTGACGCCGGAGAGTCCACCGATGGTGAACTGCACCACGAGGGCGATCGAGAACAACATCGGGACCGTGAAGAGCAGTTTTCCGCCCCACATGGTCATGACCCAGTTCACGATCTTCACGCCAGTCGGCACCGCGATGGCCATGGTCGCCATCGAGAAGACGGTCACCGACACCGGTCCGAGGCCGGATGCGAACATGTGGTGCGCCCAAACACCCCACCCGACGAAGCCGATCGCCGCACCCGACATGGCCACGATCGGATAGCCGAACAGCGGCTTCTTCGAGAACACCGGGAGAATCTCCGAGATGATGCCGAACGACGGCAGGATCAAGATGTACACCTCGGGGTGACCGAAGATCCAGAACAGGTGCTGCCACAACAACGGGTCGGCTCCCGACGCCACGTCGAAGAAGGTGGCATCGAAAGAACGCTGGAAGGTGAGCAGGAAGAGTGCCACCGTGATCACAGGGATCGCGAACAGAAGCAGGAACTGAACCACCAGCACCATCCAGGTGAAGATGGGCATCCGCATCATCTTCATGCCGGGCGCGCGCATGTTGAGAATGGTGACGATCAAGTTGATGGCACCGGTCAGCGACGCAATACCCGTGATCTGCAGACCCATGGCCCAGAAGTCGATGCCGTGGCTCGGCGAGAACAACGTGCTCGAGTTCGGCGCGTACATGAACCAACCGCCGTCGGCGGCTCCACCCAAGAACCACGAGGTGTTGAGGAAGATTCCACCGAACAAGAAGCACCAGAATCCGAAAGCGTTGATGCGTGGGAATGCCACGTCACGTGCACCGATCTGCAACGGGACGAAGTAGTTGGCGAAGGCCGCCGCCATCGGCATCACGAAAAGGAACACCATGGTGGTGGCGTGCATCGTGAACATCTGGTTGTACTGATCGGCGTTGAGCACCTTGCCGTTCGGCGCGATCAGTTGCAAGCGGATGAGAACCGCTTCGA
>JBJTIO010000101.1:0-3880 GCA_046095045.1 Actinomycetota bacterium | reverse complement strand
CGCCGGCGTAAGGTCGTCGTCGCATGCTCTCTGATTCGGAGATCCTCGGACATCGTTTTCCCGGCGGGCGTTATCGCATCGCCCACTGGGAGAACTTCCTGCTCACCGACTGCACCACGGTCGATCAACTCCCTGACGGGCTGGTGCATCCAATCGCGATGTTCCATGTGCCGATTCTCGGAAGCGGCGTCAGCATCAGCGAACTGTTCGACATCTGTGGTGCGCAAGGTCCGGGCTCGGTCGGCCTCGACGGTTACGACTGGGAATACTTTCGCCCACTGACCATCGAGACCGATTATCTGGCGTCGGGATCGATCGTGCGGTGGGAACACCGGACCGACCACCACGGGCACGCCTACGACAGCATGCAGTTCGCCATCGAGTTGCACCTCGAATCAGAACCGACGCAACTAGTGGCGCGGGCCACGAACACGTGGCGGTTCCGACGTGAGCCATCGTCTGCGGCGTTCGAACGTTTCGTGGAGAGTGATCATCCGCAGGCGGTCGCGATTCCGGAATTCGTCGTTTCTTCGGTCGATGCGCAACGAATGAAGACGATGGCCGCGATTCTTCGCGATCCGTATCGCGTCCACTGGGATCGGGAAGCGACCACCGCGATGGGCTTGGGCGGTCGGGTGATCAACCAAGGACCGTTGAACGTGAGTTACATCGTGAACGCGCTGCACCAATTCGCTGGAGCGGGTTGTGTGCGACGTCTCACCGTGAACTTTCACCGTCCGGTGTTCGATGGCGATCGTGTGGTCGCAGGCGGAGAGGTTCTGCCGGACCGTGATTCGTCGGGCCACCGTCATGTTCGGGTGTGGCTGAAGAGGAACGAACCGATCGCCGACGAGGTGCTGGTTTCGGGCCGCGCCGTGATCGCCTGACCGGGGATTCCGGACTCGATCAGTTGCCGCGCGTGCGGCAGGCGTCGGAACACCAGCGCACGTTCTCCCAATCGCGCGCCCACTTCTTGCGCCACTCGAAGGGTCGGCCACATGCCGCGCAGATGCGTGGGGCGAATCCGTTCTTGGTGCGAGCCTCTCGGGTCACGTCGACGCCAACTCTCGCAGTCGCTCCACGAACCTCGTGGTGTCACCACCGAACGTCTCGAGTGCCGCCGCATCGAGAATCACCCTCAGGCCACTCGCGTCGCGAGCCAACACCACGGGATACGCACCTCCCGCCACCAACTTCACATCGTCGGGGGCATCGTCGAGATGCCAGGTGGTGAAGGGCGCACCGAGATCGCTCGCGCAGTGGCGCCATTCGGGCTTGGTCGTGAACACACCGTGGGTGAGATCACACAACGAACAGTGCGCACGCCCGAGTCGCGCACTGATCCAATACGACACTTCACCGACGATCGTGCCTCGCGCGTCGTAGACGCCGATGAACTCGTCGATGCGACTCATACTGATCAGGCCGACAAGGTGTTGCCGTACAACTGCCATGCCAGAGCGCTCTTGGCGATGAGGCTCAACCACAAGTACACCTTCTCGCCGTACACGTAATCGGCCCAACGACCCTTCTTGCGGTACTGCAAGAACTGGTTCAGGGCGAACAGATTGAAGAAGATGAAGATGCTCACGAAGATGCCGTAGACGAACTTGGGCATGTCACTGCCGGGCCCGAGGAGATAGATGAACAAGCCGATCCACGGCATGATGCCGACGATGCAGCCGAACCAGAACGGCGTCCACCACACCTCGCGTCCGGGCTTGTTGATCACTTCCATGATCCAGCCGAAGAGGATCATCGCCACGTTCGCGCCGGCGATGCCGATGAGGCCCGCGACGTCACCGATGCCGAACACCAAGCAGATGGTCACGATCATCAGGGTCGACGACAACGAATACTCCACCCAGCGGAAGCGGTTCTGCTCGAGGGAGATCTCGTTCTCGTAGGTGCTTCGGCGCACCGTGGCCACGATCACGTGGAAGAGCGCCGACAAGAAAAGGAAGATCGCCGCGGCCCAGGCCACCGACACGTCGAACATGCGGTCGAGTCGTGCCACGTCGAGTCGATTGTTCGGTGCGTCGTTCCAGAAGAAGCTCGTCACCGGAAGCGCGAAGTCGTTGGCCAGCAGAAGAATCGCGACGCCCTGCACCAGATGCAGAATGGTGGCGATGATGTTGAGACGTTGCAGTGATTTCATGATGACCTCCGGTTGAGCGAAGAGTAATCAGCGGACCGAGGCCAGCAGAGCGGCCGGGGTGGCCCGCAGGGCCATGGTCGCGGCCGAGTTCGGCAACTGCTCGCAGGCTCGTTCGGCCGCTTCGACGTAGTTCTGCGCCATCGCGATCGCCGCGTCGATGCCACCGCTCGACCGCACGATCGACAACGCCTTGTCCTTCTCGACCGAATTGAGGGGCTTGCCCAACAGATCGGCGAGTTCGCGCGCCGGCACACCGCCGCTCGCGAGCGTGTGCAACACCGGCAGCGTGTACACGCCTTCCACCATGTCGTGACCGGCGGGCTTGCCCAACTGTTCGTCGGTCGACGAGATGTCGAGCAGGTCATCGACGATCTGGAACACCATTCCGTAGGCCTCGCCGAATTCGGTGAGCGAATCGATGATGCGACGATCGAAGCGCGAGACCAAGCCGCCGATGCGCGCCGCCGTGGCGTACAGAGACGCGGTCTTGCCGCTGATCGACGACAGGTAACTCTCGACCGGACGCGCCACGTTGTAGGTGTGGCGCAACTCTTCGATCTGCCCCTCGCACAAACGTCCGATCGTGCGCGCGAGCAATGCCGCCACTTCGGTGCCGAGCGATGCGGCGATCTCTGAAGCGCGTGCGAGAAGAAAGTCACCGGCGAGGATCGCCTGCAGGTTGCCCCACTTGGCATTCACGGTCTCGACGCCGCGTCGGGTGGGCGATTCGTCCATCACGTCGTCGTGATAGAGCGAGCCGAGGTGCACGAGTTCGCACGCGATGCCACCCTGCACCGCGTCGTCGGTGGCGGGAGCACCGGCAACTTGCGACGCGACCACCGAGAACATCGGGCGCAGACGCTTGCCGCCGGCGACCAACAAGTGCGAGGCGATCTCGGTGAGATACGCGTCGGGGGTGCGCACAGATTCGAGCAACGCGGCCTCGACCCGACGACGATCGTCGGCCGAAAAAGGCAGGTCGAACAACGGTGGCGTGCTCACGAGGTCAGGCTACGCCCGACTTTCGATCATTGGGAACTCAAGGTGGCGCGCACATGGCCGTCGCGCATGGCGTCGGTCACCTCGGGTGGACGTTCACCCAGTCGTTCGATCGTGACCCCCACGATGTGGCCAACGAACGGGAACTGGTGCGGATACGGCCCGACCGGCGCACCCGTGTCGACGCCGATGTCGAAGGTCTCACCGCTCATCGAGAAGATCACCGGAACCGTGTTGGGCACGCGACCAGCGGCCGCTGCCACACCATCGATCGTTAGCAACACGTCACCGCCGGCCGCGAAGCCACCGTCGTACGCGAATGCCATCACGATCTCGTGACGTCCCGCACCGATGCTCGCGGGCGCGACGACCGAGGTGTGCTCATGACCAAACCAGTTGTAATGAAACGTGGGGTGACCGCTCTCGTCGACGTACAACGACCAGCCGGCCATGTTCCCGCCCTGACAAGCGATCACACCACGCGGATGATCGTCGACCTCGATCACGGCGGTCATGCGCCACGACGTGTTCTTCACGTTCACCACGGTGAACTCGGGCATGCGCACGTGAGCCGACGTGTACGTCATCGCACGCAGATCGCCGAGACTGGTGGGCACCGGTGCCACTTGCTGGGCACCCGATCCCGGATCGCGCATCGGATACACGTTGTTGCGTCGGGCCTCGCGATCGAACACCTCGAGCAACTCGGCCAACTTCTCGGGA
>JBJTIO010000100.1:0-2946 GCA_046095045.1 Actinomycetota bacterium | reverse complement strand
GCCGCTGGCTGCTGGCTCGCGGTACACCGCGAGAAGTGGTTGTGGGCCGGGTTGTTGGCGATGCTCGCCGGTGCCACCCGACCGAACGGCATCGCGGTCGTGGCGGCCTGCGTGATCGCCGCGGCCATGGTGATGAAGCGCGATCGAGTGATCCGTCCCATCCTGGCCGTCCTCGCGGCGCCTCTCGGATTCGTGGGTTATCAACTCTGGATCGACGCCCACGCCGACGAACGGCGTGTTTGGTTCCGCGTCCAAGGTGAAGCGTGGAAGGAGGGGGCGAGCTTCGGTCTCACGGCGATTCGTCGGACTCTCGAGACCTTCACGCAGCCCCTCACGTCACCCACCGACATGGTCACGGCGGCATCGTTTCTGTGCACCTTGTTCGTGATCTGGATCGCTTGGAAGCGCCATCGCTTGCCGATACCGGCCGCGGTGTACTCCGCGGTCGTCGTGATACTCATGCTTCTTCCCGCGACCGTCACCGCTCGACCGCGTTTCTTGTTCACCGCGTTTCCGTTGTTCATCGCCGCCGCTGTGTGGCTCGATGATCCGCGACGTCGCGAATGGTGGCCCTGGGTCGTCGGTCTGTGTCTGTCGGGCCTCGTCACCATCACCGCGCTCTACGGCGCGTACGGGGCCGTGCCTTGATGCGCCTGTTGCGCCATCGAGTGCACATCGGACTCGCTCTCATCGCCTACGTGCCGCTGCTGCTCTCGGCACCGGGAAAGATGCCCGGCGACACCAAGTTGTATCTCTACCTCGACCCGTGGCGGTTGATGTCCGATGCGCTCTTCAGTTGGGATGGTCGTCAGTTCGGCGGATGGGTTCCGCATCAGAACGTTGGGTATCTCTGGCCGACGGGGCCGTGGTTCGGATTGTTCGATCTCGCCAGAATCCCGGATTGGATCGCCCACCGCCTCTGGATCGGAACTCTTCTCTTTCTTGCCGGAGCCGGGATCGTGCACCTCGGTCGGCGTCTCGCACTGCCCCCGACGACGATCGTCGTGGCCGCCGTCGCGTATCAGTTGAGCCCTCTCGTCCTGCCGTACATCTCGCGCACCTCGGCACTTCTGCTTCCCTGGGCGTTGCTCGGCTGGATCGTGGCCGCCACCATTCGATTCGTGCGTGACCCGCGACTCGCGCACCTCGCGGTGTTCACACTTCTGATTGCGTCGAGTGGTGGGCTGAACGCCACCGCGTTGCTGATGATCGCGCCGGCTCCACTCGCCGTGATCATCGACGCGTTCTGGCGCCGCGAGTTGTCATGGCGTGCCGCCGTGTCGCGCGCCGCGTTGCTCGGCGCTTCGGCGCTCGTCGCCAGTGCGTGGTGGATCGTGGGTCTCGTCGTGCAAGGTCGACATGGTTCGGCCGTGTTGTCGTACACCGAGGCGCTTCCGTCGACGTCGGCAACGTCGACGGCCGCCGAGGTGTTGCGCGGACTCGGATACTGGCTGTTCTACGACCGCAACGACGTCGTCGCGCTCACGACGGCTTCGGGTCCGTACCAGAGCAATCCCGTCGTGTTGATGATCGGCGCCGCACTGGTCATCGCGGGTCTCTATGGTCTCCTGCGCTTCGGAGCGCGAATTCGTCGTCCGCTGTCTCTCATGCTTCTCGCCGGTGTCGTGCTCTCGGTCGGTGCGTTCCCCTATTCGTCTCCGTCTCCTTTCTGGCGATTGCTCGTCGACCGTCCTCAGAGTGCGATCAGCCTCGCCCTGCGCTCGTCCACCCGCGCCACGCCCCTCGTCGTGCTCGCACTCGCACTCGGCTTCGGTCATCTGGTGCATCTCGTCGCACGACGGATCGACGTCGACGCTTCCCGAGGCCGTGCGGTCGTGGTCACGGCGGCGTTTGCCTTGCTCGCGCTCAATCAACCGGCGCTCTTCACCGGACGTCTCATCGATCCCGATTTGGTGCGACCGAACGAACTTCCCGATTCATGGGTGGACGCCGGGCGATACCTGGATGAACGCTTCGACGCTGGGCACACCGGCGCGGTCCTCATCCTTTCGGGCATCGAGTCGGCGGCCTTCCGGTGGGGCTATCCGGTCGACCCGATCCTTCCGGGCATTTCGAAGAAGCCGATGCTCAACCGCGACTGGGTCCCCCAAGGCTCGGCGCCCTACATGGATCTTCTCTACGCCCTCGACGACTCGTTCCAGGACGGCACCGCCGATCCGATGTCGATAGCTCCCGTTGCACGACTACTCGGGGCCGACACCGTCATGGTGATCAACTCGTATCAGTACGAGCGGTTCGGTCTTCCTCAACCAGAGAGATCGGTCGATGTCGTCGCTTCTGCCCACGGCCTCGTGCACTTGAGTGATTTCGGTGAGCCAGCGGAGAATCGCGGACCGAGCGTCGACGTGCCTATCCGAGCGTTGCCGGAGATCAGCCTCTACGCCGTCGAGGATGCGGCGACCGGGCTGCGGGTGGAGGACGCGCCGATCGTCGTGTCGGGCGACGGGACCGGAGTGGTCGATGCCGCATCGGCCGAATTGATCGACGGTCGAACCGTCGTGCTCTCGTCGGCGGCTTCTCATGATGAGGACCTGCGCGCGACCCTCGACGCGTCCAACCAACTGATCGTCACCGACGGGTTCCGCAAACGGGCTCATCACTGGCGCGGATCACAGGACGTGTGGGGAGCGACCGAAGGAACATTGCCCGCACTCGACGTCGAGGACGTCTTCGACAATCGCCTTCCCGTTCATCCCGATGCCAACGAGGATGCCCGCACCGTCGTCGATGACTCACGATCGTGGATCGCCACCGCGACCGCTTACGGGGCACTGCTGTCGTATTTTCCCGAGTATCGCCCCACCATGGCGACCGATGGAGACATCGACTCGGCGTGGATGGTTGGCTGGGGTCACGATCCGGTCGGTCAGGTGCTCTCCATTCATCTTCGCGGTCGAGAAGTCGATCACCTCGACATCGTTCCGG
>JBJTIO010000099.1:0-34167 GCA_046095045.1 Actinomycetota bacterium | reverse complement strand
AGCCACGAATTGACATCGACTATTACGTGAACTGCGGCATTGGACGACACACAGATCAAGCCAGTTGAGTCAACCTGCGACACCACCGCGTTGGCCACTGTCTGCCCAGCCTTGAAGTTGAGACTAGACGCATCAGGTTTGTTCGAACCACATGGCCAGACCGTAAGAAACCCCTCCCCCACAGGGTCGACGACCGTCAGGTTCATGCCGACTCCAGTTACTTCAGATTGCGGGGCACCGAAAGTCTCCAAAATTGGAATGCGCAAGTCGGTGCCTGGCGACACCTTGACGACCCACTGCGGTGAGCCAGGACGCCCACCCGCCAACTCAATCGCACGATCACGTATCCAGAGCGCGAACTCGGCTTGTCCGGTGGTCGAGAGATGTACATCGTCGGTGTACCAACGATCTTTTGTGCCTCCCCAACTTGCTGCATCCCAGTCAAGGACTCGCAATTGCGGCCATCGACTTGCCGCAGTCCGGAGAGCCCTGTTACCTGGCGCATAAACGGGGCTACCTCCAGAACTCCGTCTTTCAGACATGGTGACCCATCCGACGACACGCACGCCCTTATTCACCAGCGCCTGCATCACTTGGTCGATCTCCGAACCCAGACTGTGCTGTGAGTCGTTGTAACCCAACTCGACGATCGCCACATCGGGCGATCCGGCCAAATTGCGCGCGACGGTCAGACCATCGGCCGAGGACGGCGAGCACGAACCCACGGTGCATCGGTACGACTCTGTGTTGTATGTCGAGGAGGCGAACACGCCATTCAGGAGTCGTGGCAATTCTCCCGACCCTGAAGTTGATGCAACAGACGCTCCAACCGAATCGGAAATGAAGACAAATTCGTCGCTGCTCACAAAGTCACGATTGACCAAGCTCACCGTGATCGACTCAGATGGCAGATCATAAGCACTGCGCAACCATGCTGCAGTCTTCGTTACAGATTGCGTTCCGTCGTATAGGCGCAAACGTACGGCCCATGAGGGCGTTGTCCCATAAGTTCCACGCATCAGCAGATTGGGGTCGGTCTCCGTCTCAATACGCGTGATGCGATCTAATCCAGCGCGCGAAGCAAGGCCTGCCATATCAATTACTCGAGTCCAGCGCACGAAAGGGTTGAAATCCACTTGATCGCCCGGATCATCAACCGGTGGGAAATTCACTCCTGCAGTGCGCGCACCATTTGACGATGAGAACTCGGTCGACACCGGCACAGTAGGAGCCGACGTGCGCACGCGAATCATGTTGGCAGTGTCGAGAATCGCTCGATCGGTGTTGGCGTGTTCCTTGTTAGTCGCCGCAGCGCCACCGTTGGGTCGGCTAGCTGCACCGCCATACACCTGACACGAGTCAGTGTTGCAGGTCTTGGCATATGGCGAATACCGGTTCTGGGCGAGCGCGTACGACCGTGCAGCAACTGCTTGGGCTCGCAAAGCATTGATGCCCCGACCCTCACTCCAATCGCCCCACAGGGCGGGGGACTCCCGAGGCACGACACCCCGCAAATACTGCTCAACTGGTACGTCATTAACTAGCCGAACTTCACCTTCAACATTGAACGTCGCAAAAAAAATACCGCGATAGTGAGTGATGGCCTGGTTGCTGTCGCACAGTCCCAAGGTGTTCGCCGCCAAAGTGGCGCCATCGTCGCCGCCGGGGACCGATAAGCCGAGGATCGCCGTGTTGCGGGCGCCGGTCGCACGACCGAGATACGTCCACCACTCGAGGGGATCAGTCGTGGTTGGGCATCCCGCAAGCGGGAAACCCCACACATCGAATGCCTCCTGGCCGATCACTTTTCGCGCCACAATCGATGCGTAGGAGCCTTCCTGCACCGATCCATTGATCGACCACTGCGCGTTCCCGTTCGCCGCAAGAAACGCAATCTGCTTCGACCCGTCGTAATCGAGCATTCGCACCGTGATGCGTTGGTCCACTGAGACATTCCCCATCACTGTGTCGCCGTAGTAATGATCGAGGATCCAGGTGAAGTCGCGAGGATTTCCATCGGGTCGTCCGATCGCCCAGCCGAGTGCTCCGTATTGCGACAGGCCCCGTCCATGGCCGCTGCCTTGTCCATTCACCACGATGGCGACCGCTTCGTTCGGATCACCCGGAGCGGCAGCCACCGAGGAGGGTGCCACGCCGACGGTCAGGCCCGAGGCGAGGGTCAGCCCGACGAGGAGGGGAATCAGGCGGCGAATCACGGTCATGGCGTTTTGGCGTCGGGGACGCCGGAGGTATCGGCCCCTCAGCCCCGAGGCTGAAGTATCCGAACGACGAACTGCTGAGCAAGGTACCGAACCAAGCCCTCCCCAGTCTCGTCATCCCTGCTCAGAGGCTATTTCTGGCACTCAGCCACGGCCAAACGGTCGACCAGATCGTTCATCGGATCACCGCTATGGCCTTTCACCCATTGAAAATCGGGGCGCTCGGTCTCGGGGAAGCCCTCGTACAACGCGATCAGGTCGCGCCACAGGTCGTCGTTGGCCACCGGCTCGCGCTTGGCGTTGCGCCACCCGTTCGCCTTCCAGCGCACCCACCAGCGCTCCCGAAAACAGTTCACGACGTAGGTCGAATCGCTCACGATCACCAGTCGCTTCAGATGCTCGCGGGCCACGGGAGCATTCACCCGAATCGCTTCGATGGCCGCCAGCAGTTCCATGCGCTGGTTCGTCGTGTGTCGCTCGCCGCCCGAGGCGCACGGCTCGCCGTAGGGCGCCACCGCCCACGCCCAACCGCCGGGGCCGGGGTTACCGCTGCACGCACCGTCGGTGTACACGGCGAGCACATGAGGGTCGTGGTGAGCGTTCATGGGTACGTCAGTTTCCCACAACAACTCCGCGTCAGGAGGAACCCCTACCCGGTGGTAACCGTGAGAGACTGAGCCCATGCTCTTCGACGGATCCGTGCATCAACTCCCCGACACCGATCCCGGAGAGACACAGGAGTGGCTCGACTCGCTCGATGCCGTGATCGACGTGCACGGCAAAGTGCGCGCGCGCTACTTGCTGTCGCGACTGCTCGAGCGGGCCCGCGAGGCTCAGGTCAGTTTCCCGGCCACCGTGTCGACGCCGTATGTGAACAGCATCCCGCGGGAGCACGAGCCCTGGTTCCCCGGTGACGAACACATCGAGCGTCGCATCCGCGCCTACATCCGCTGGAACGCCGCAGCCATGGTGGTGCGGGCCAACAAGCACGCCGAGGGCATCGGCGGTCACTTGTCGACGTTCGCCAGTTCGGCCTCGCTCTACGAGATCGGCTTCAACCACTTCTTCCGTGGCAAGGACGACGGCATGGCCGGCGACCACATCTACTTCCAGGGTCACGCCGCGCCGGGTGTGTACGCGCGCGCGTTCCTCGAGGGTCGACTCAGCGAGGACGACCTCGATCACTTCCGTCGTGAGATCGGTCGGGACGGTCGCGGTCTGTCGAGCTATCCGCACCCGAGACTGATGCCCGACTTCTGGGAATTCCCCACGGTGAGCATGGGCCTCGGCCCGATCAGTGCGATCTATCAAGCGCGCTTCAACCGCTACCTGCTCAACCGCCAACTCGACGACACCAGCAACAGTCGCGTGTGGGCCTACATCGGCGACGGTGAAACCGACGAGCCCGAGACGCTCGGTGCGCTCTCGTTGGCGGCGCGCGAACAACTCGACAACCTCGTCTTCGTCGTGAATTGCAACCTGCAGCGGCTCGACGGCCCGGTGCGCGGCAACGGCAAGATCATCCAGGAACTTGAGGCCGTGTTCCGTGGCGCAGGCTGGAACGTCATCAAGGTGATCTGGGGCTCGAAGTGGGACAACCTGCTCGCCCAGGACAAGGACGGCGTTCTTCTCAACAAGATGAACACCACCGTCGACGGCGAGTTCCAGCGTTACACCGTCGAGGATGGCAATTTCATTCGCGAGAACTTCTTCGGCCCCGACCCGCGCCTGCGCCAGATGGTTGCGCATCTCAGCGATGACGAACTGCGCACCTTGCCCCGCGGCGGACACGACTACCGCAAGCTCTACGCCGCGTATCGCGCCGCCGCGCAGAACCTCGGTAGCGGTCGCCCCACAGCCATCTTGTGCAAGACCGTGAAGGGCTGGACCCTTGGTCCCGATATCGAGGGACGTAACGCGACCCACCAGATCAAGAAGATGAACGCCGACCAGTTACGCGCCCTACGTGATCGTCTCTATCTCAATGACGAGATCCCCGACTCGGACCTCGAGGGCGACCTCCCCCCGTACTTCCGCCCGAGCGAAGGATCGATCGAGTACCAGTACTTGATCGAACGTCGTCGTGCGTTGGGCGGTTCGGTGCCTAAGCGCGTCGTGCGCGCGCGCCGCCCGATCGAACTTCCCGATGGTGCCGCCTTCTCCGAATTCGACGGTGGCTCGGGCGGGCAGGCGGTGAGCACAACTATGGCGTTCACGCGTCTGTTGCGCAATCTTGCTCGCGACGAGAAGTTCGGTTCGCGTGTGGTGCCGATCATCCCCGACGAGGCCCGCACCTTCGGCATGGATTCACTGTTCCGCGAGTTACGCATTTACGCGTCGCAGGGTCAAAAGTACGAGCCGGTCGATCACGATCTTCTGTTGTCGTACACCGAGTCGTCCGACGGCCAAATTCTGGAAGAGGGCATCACCGAAGCGGGCGCGATGAGCAGTTTCATCGCCGCGGCCACGTCGTACGCCACCCGCGGCGTTCCGAGCGTGCCCTTTTACACCTTCTACTCGATGTTCGGCTTCCAACGCGTCGGAGATCTCATCTGGCAGGCCGCCGACAGTCGGGCTCGAGGGTTCTTGTTGGGTGCCACCGCCGGTCGAACCACGCTGATGGGCGAGGGTCTGCAACACCAGGACGGCCACAGCTTGTTGCTCGCCAGCACCATTCCCGCGTGTCAGGCCTACGACCCGGCGTTCGCCTACGAGGTCGCCACCATCATTCGCCACGGCATCGACAAGATGCACGGCGCTAACCCCGCCGACATCTTCTATTACATCACTCTCTACAACGAGAACCTCGTGATGCCGGCCCGTCCCGCACACGTGTCCGATGCCGACATCATCAATGGTTTGTATCGCTGGCGCTCTGCCGAGCGCAATGCTCGCGCGACGATCTTGTTCTCCGGCACGTCGTTCGGCGCCGCCGTGGAAGCGGCCGATGTTTTGCGCGATTCGTACGGCATCAACGTCGATCTATGGTCGGCCACCTCGTACAAGTCGTTGCGCGACGACGCAATGGAGGTCGAACGCTGGAACCGCTTGCATCCCTCGCAACCTCGACGCACCTCGATCATCGATCGCACTCTCGGTGCCAACGATCTGCCCATCGTGGCGGTGAGCGACTTCATGCGCATCGTCAGCGAACAGATTGCGCCGTACTTGCCACGTCGACGATTCCTGTCACTCGGCACCGACGGCATGGGGCGCAGCGACACCCGCGAGTCATTGCGACGCTTCTTCGAGACCGACGCCCAGCACGTGGTGGTGGCCACGCTCACCGCGCTCGTCGGGACCCACGGAATCACCGATGCCACGATCGAGAAAGCGATCGCCGATCTCGGCATCGATCCCGAAGCGACCAACGGGCTCTCCCGCGACTGACACCGGAAAGGACATCGTGAGCACCCTGTTCATCACCGGCGATCCGGCCGCCGACAAATTGCTCAACTCGAACGGCACTGCATTGCTGATCGGCATGTTGCTCGACCAGCAGGTGCCCATGGAATGGGCATTCAAGGGCCCTCACACTTTGAAGCAACGTCTCGGTCACCTCGACCCACGAAAGATTGCCGCGATGGATCGAGAGTCATTCGTCGCCGTGTGCTGCGAGAAGCCCGCGATCCATCGCTTCCCCGCATCGATGGCCCGCCGAATTCACGAATTGTGTTCGATCCTCGCGGCCGAGTACTCCGGCAAGGGCGAGAACATGTGGGCCGACGTCACGACCGGTTTGGCGTTGTTCGAGCGTCTGCGCACCCTGCCCGGTTACGGCGAGGAGAAGGCGCAGATCTTCATCGCCCTGCTCGGCAAGCGCATGGGTGTTCGACCGCGCGGCTGGAAGCGAGCCGCGGGTGTGTTTGGCGATCACGAGCCGCGCACCGTGGCCGACATCGACTCTCCCGAACAATTGCTGAAGGTGCGGGCGTGGAAGAAGGCCGAAAAGGCCGCCGAGCGCGACAAACAAAGTCGGCCGCTGAAGAAGCCCGCCAAGCGTTGACGATTTCTTGTCTAGAGTTACGCGCCAATCGAAATTGGAAGTTGCGCTGTCTAACCCGCGATCGTTCTTTCCAAATTCCGCGCGAACGCGTCGATGTCGAATTCTCGAGCGCGCTCCATGGCCGAATTCGACATTGAGCGACGTAACTCGTCGTCGTGCATGAGAAGTCGTGTGAGGTCGGTCAACTCAGCGAGCGTTCGCCAATGGAATCCGTCGATACCGTGCCGAACGATCTCAGCTGGACCGGCCGCCCCGAACACCAACGGCACCGCACCCGCAGCCATAGCCTCAACTACCGCGATGCCGAAGTGCTCGAAGCGGTCGGGATGCGCCTCGGGATCCTCGCCGAACCCACCCGCATGCCAATAGATCGATGCTGAGGCCAAGGTGTCCTCGACAATCGATCGAGGCGCGTTCAGATACACCTCGACAGGTAAACCAATGGCACCACGCCGAATGTCGAGAGCGTACTCGCGACTCGGCGCGTCGGCTCCTCCGACGAAGGCGAGTCGCCAATCGTTGACACCGCTCGACACCATGTCGGCGAATCCGCGCAGAAGGTCGGCCTGCTTCTTGCAGTGACCCATCGACGGATCGAAAAATCGACCAATTGATGCGATCAGATGTCCTTTCTCGCCGGGTCGCACCGAAGGTCGTACCGGCGGGTAGAGCACACCGCAGTCAACATTCCACAATCGACGAACCCAGCTCGCCGAGTATTCCGAACAAGCGACCATCGTCGAATACGTGTCGGCCCAGTCCATCTTGGGTAATCGTCGCTCGAAACCGTCTCGAATTACCGAAAGTCGGCCGGAGTCCTTAGAGACAACCTTCATTATCCGCAATCCAGTTCGCAGGAGCATTTGATTTCGTCGCTCGCGCGAAGTTTCCGGAGCGCCGGGAAAATACACGTACTGCAAGCCGTGCGCCGCACGATTGTGCGCTCGGCTCATATAAGTACAGTTGATGAAGACATCAAAGTCTGCACTGGCTTCACTCGCCGTGGCATCATCATCCACGTCGAGCCACTCGCAACCTTCGATGTCAACACCGAGTCGATCCTTCACGATGGCCACATCGACCGACTCTGGACCGAGCAAGGTGACCTCGTGCGAGGCTTTCAAATTCTCAGCTATGGCGGCACTCACCTGCTCTCCGCCTCCAAACGTCGACCAGTAGAGGTTGTAGATGGCGATGCGACTCACTTCGACACTTCCCACCTCATGAGCGATGACCGAGAGGAGTGGCGGTCCATCATCCAGCGGTCGCGCAACATTGCGGGAAGAAGCGACATGTAACTCTTCAACACGCGACGGCGATGTCGTGGTTCGTGCCGGGATGGCATACGCAACGTGAGTGGCCGCAACACCAGAAGCCGAAGATGGATCATCAGCGTTCGCTTGATCTCTCCGAGACCTGCCCGAATAGCCATCCACGCCGGGGCATTCTTAGCTAGGACGAGCAGGCGGTTTCGCTCAGTGTGGAAGCGGAAGATGTCGCTGCCGACACCCGACGACTGGGCATGTCGATGCCGCACGATGGCGACCGGCGAATAGATATAGCGCCAGCCCTGAAGCCGCCCGCGCCACGAAAGATCGGTGTCCTCGTAGTAAAGGAACAGCCGATCATCGAAAAGACCGACATCGCGCAGATACTCGCCCCGTAACAAGACGGCGCCACCACACCAAGCGAACACCTCAACCGCCTGTTCGAATTGCCCTTGATCGCGTTCCATGAAGCCTCGGTCGCCACCAAAGCCACGTTCGTAGAGGTTCGAACCTACGTTGTTCACGACGTCGAACAGATCGTTGCCGACACGCACGTCGACCCATGTGAAGGTCGGCGACTTCTCGTCATAACCTCCTCCCACTTCCGTGGTCACGACCTCGAGATCGGATGCGAGAGTCACAGTTCGCGAAGTACGAGCCGACAAGCGCAGCGAGATCAAGCGTTCTCCCTGCTGGCAGTCCTGATCATCGGCAATACGCAATGATCCACTGGCTTTGCTCCAGCGGGCGAACTCCTCGCCACGGGTCGGATCGTGCACCACCGGACCGTGAAATCCTTCGTCGAACTGCAGTCGTGCATCCTCACGACGACCATCAATACGTACCCCAGAAATACATACGCCCACCATGCGGTCGTCACCCGAACCGGCCATGGTGGTCTCCGACACCGACACATCAATGCCGCGAAAGCGATCGTGAAAGAGCATCTTCGCGCTGACCGCGCCCACGTCGTCTCCCGCGTCAAAACCCGACCACAGCCCGCGCAACCATCCGGGATCGACGGTGGCGTCGTTGTTGATCAGTGCGGCGAATTCGTATTCGGCCAGAGCGGCGCCGTCGTTGTCGACATTGGCCGACAGCCCGAGGTTGCATCCTCCGGCGAATCCAAGGTTGCGCAACGGCTCGAGCACGCGCACCCAACTCATGTCTCGGCGCACGCGCGCTGTCACGTCGTCGAGCGAACCATTGTCGACCATAACCACCTCGAAGCGGTCCCGGGGCCAATCCGTTGCGGCGAGCGATTGCAAGCAGTCGACGGTCATTTGACCTCCGTCGAACGAGAGAACAACCACCCTCACGAAAGGCTCGACGGACGTCATCGCGATCTCACGATAACGAGGTGTGACGCGTCGAACCGGCAATGAACTCGTCGACGTGCGCGATGCTTCCTCTCGGTCGACGCGACGATTCGTCCACCCAGCGTTCGAGCACCACGGCGAGATCATCGAACAGAAACTCCTGACCCGCTTGCCACGACGCATCAGACGCTTCACTCCACGCGGTGTCACTCGTGAGCAAGGGTCGCAGTATCTCGGCCAGCTCGTCGGCATCGTTGATTTCGTCCGAGCCGATGTCGCTGATCACCGGTATACCCCGCGAATGGAATTCGGCCACCGCCGCGCTGCGCTGACCGCGAGCATTGCGGCGCAACTGCACACCGACCCGCGCCGAGAGCAAGGTCGCGTTCAATTCGGCATCCGAGAGCCAACCGGTGAAACTCACCCACTCCTCGAGGTGACGTGAACACACCACTTCCTCGAGGTGGGCGCGATAAACATCCGAGCAGCCACCTGCGAAGACCAGGCGAATGTCGCGCATCCAGCCGGACAACGTCGCGATTGCTCCGATCACCACTTCAGGCTTCTTGCTCTCGTCCACCCAGCCATAACTCACCACGGTGCGGCCGTCGGCCATGGTGGCGCGGTCGTTGTGATGGGTCGCAAGGGGCATCACGAGGATCGGAGCGTGATCAGCCCTGATCGAGCGCACCACCTCGGCCGCGTCGTCCGACGACACGATGACTGACCGCGCCGCGTCGAGCACCGGTTCGAGGAACGTGACGCCCGCGCGATGATAGGCCTCCGCGTCCAACAGGTCGGTCGGCCATCGGTCGGCCGCCACTCCACAGCGCTTCAGTTCGGCGCGCATGCGTTCGTCGGCCCACTCTCGGGTTCCCGACAGGTGCCCGATGCCAACGTGGCAACCAACCAACGAGGGTTCGTGCAACCAAACGTGTCCGGCGTCCTCTTTGAGTGTTGCGACAGTCGCCGCGTGATAGGGCGACGACCCGAGAACATTCAAAATCGCATCAAAATCGTGACGGTGTATAAATCGTCCGAGCCCAGCCGCATTGTGGCGACCCGAAGCACAAAGGTTCGTGCCCGTGAGATCGACGACCGGTTCGAGCAATGTCTCCTTTGATGCCCACGCTGACAACAATCGCTCGTTGTAGGCGCCAATTCCCGAGGGTGATCCGGCGAATGGTCCAACCAAGGCGAATCGTCGCATCGGACGTGAACGCGACTTTCTCGGCGCGGAGGCCAGCGCGTCATACGCCCGACGTCCGACGTTGTCCCACGTGCAGCGCCGCACAACGTCAGCCGCGATGCCGCGCAGACGATCACGAAATCCCGCATCAATCAGACCCGAATTAATGACTGATGCCATGTCAGCGACATCGTGAGCGTCAAATGTTGCCGTCGGATCACCGATCACCTCGGGGAGTGACGAGTTGTCGCTGCACACCACCGGGCATCCACACGCCGCCGCCTCGGCCACCGGAAGTCCGAATCCTTCTTCCAAGGAAGGAAAAACCGATAGCTTCGCTCCCTGAAGCAACGCCACCATCTCGTCGTCGGTCACGACATCGGTCGCCACCACGTCGTGGCCCCAGGAGAGTCCGAGATGATGAGTGATGTGGTGCCATCGATCGCGCACCGCAGGAGTGATCGCGCACGTCACGACCAACTGGTGTGATCGCCGCAGTTCGGGCGTGAGCCGCGCCCAGGCCCGCAGAAGACCAGGCGTGTTCTTACGATCGTCGGCGCCGGTGACGGCGACCACTCGATCGCGATTCGGGTCTAGACCGAGATCGTTCAGTCGCGTGAGGCGCCGCGCGATGTCCGCGCCATCCGAAGGTTGGAATTGGGGTTCGATCGCCGCACCCACGACATGAATGCGTTCGCGCATGAAGTTGAGCACTGCACTCGCGGTGTCGGCCGAGAAAGTCGAGTTCGCCACCAACAGATCGAATGTCCGAACCATTTGGGCCCGCATCACGGCCTGGGTTCGGGCATTCGGATCAACGAGGTACCGATCGGGGTAACGCTGCGGAATGACGTCGTGCAACACCCCAACTACCCGCAAGCCGGCTTGAGTCACGGCCTCGGGCACCACATCGAGACTCACCGGATGAAGCATCATCTGCGTGCACATGAACCACGTGCTGGGGTTCTCACCGAGGAACCCCTGTCGGGACATCGGAGCGCAGGCGAGGTTGCGGATTGCCTCACGCCAACGGCGCTCGTCCTCGCGAGAGTCGTTGAGCACCACGACGTCGGCCCCCGCGCCCACGAGGCTACGGACGAGACCAACGGTGTATCGGCCGATGCCCCGACCGCCCGCAGTGGGGTGCGACATCACCCGTCCGTCGACGAGTACACGGGGTGCGCCCGACATGATCAGGCCCGGTTCGCAGGGTTCGTCGCTTGATTGACTATCTCTTCGAGTCGTGCAATCTGGCGCTCGATGTTCTGTGTCGCGGCGATGGCGGTGTCGGTGTCAAGTCTCAGTCGCTCGGCGTATCCGAGGAACAACGGCAACGAGCGATCGGCACCTGAACGAACGTCGTGATTCAGCGACTGGACCACATCATTGATCACCTGAATCTGATTGCGAATCTCAGCGACCTCGGAACGAAGCGCGCGCAGGTCGCGACCTGTGATTCGGGCGACAATGGCTTTGATCCAACGCACGCCAAGAGCCTACCTATGCGAAGCGAGACCGTGCCGCGCGAAACGCATGCGCAGGCAGAGTGCGATCATTTGTAACCCGAGCACAATCGCCTTGTATCGACTTCCGGTAACCGAACTCTCCCCCACCCTTTCGCGGTATTTCACCGGGACCTGCACGAAGGACTGCTTTTGGCGAGCCACGTGCAACATCATTTCTAGTCCAAACGAGGATCCATCGATACTGAACAGTGGCTCGAGTCGGTCAAGTGCCTTGCGGTGGATCACGCGATAGGTGCACCCCACGTCCGACAAAAAGACCGTGTTGTAGAGAACCTCCACCAGTTTGGCTACGGCCCAGTTACCCCACTTCAGAAACCATCCCATGTTCGCGCCAGACAAAATGAGAGCCTGAGTCGTGCGCGAACCGAACACCACGTCGACGTCCTGGCTGTACGGAAGTAACTTGGCCAAATCAGCCGGATCAAAGGTTCCATCCGGTTCGCAAACGCATACCAAGTCGAAGTCACGAGTCTCGGCAAAACCTCGACGTATGGCTGCACCGTAACCCTGAGTGGTCTCCAGAACCTCGCGGGCCGATGTAGGCGCGACCTGAGCCGACGTGTCTGGGTGAGCGTTGTTGTTGATCACCAGGACTTCGTCGACAAATCCAAGGGACTCGAAACCGCGAATGCAGTCTG
Organism: Actinomycetota bacterium; assembly: GCA_046095045.1. GTDB lineage: Bacteria > Actinomycetota > Acidimicrobiia > Acidimicrobiales > Ilumatobacteraceae > Casp-actino8. The sequence goes on along the minus strand of JBJTIO010000099.1, from coordinate 22,002 downwards.
CGATCGACAGATGTTCGTTGTAGGTCGGCAGGATCACTGCCAACCGCTTACCGTTCCACATCTTGTCTCCGCACTTCGTCGATCATTCGGGCACCAATGGAAGATACAACACGGCCCCCATCACCTCTCGACGGTCATACTGATCGACCGGTAAGGGCATTGCGCCAACTTGTTCGTCGCCGGCAAGAAACACGTACGCGATTTCAAGCGGTGACTGGCTGAGCACCTCGGTCTGTCGCTGCGCGAACGAGACTCCCCACGGAAGTTTCTTGCGCCACGGAAAGATTGCTCCCCACGGATGGCCTGCAACGGCGGCATGGATGCGCTGATCGCTCTGATATTCGATGGGATTCATCAACCAGTAGTTGCCAGCGGCGAAGCGCAGATCGCGCTCCTCGATCGCTTCAACGAGCAATCGTGTCCGGAGATTCGGATCGTCCACCCGATCGCCCGCGTTGACCGACAGCCATGGAATCACCAAAAGAGCGACCCACGCCACGACGAACGAGAAAAATACAATCGGTCGAGGACTCGCCGCGCGAACTTGTCGGATCACATCGGACAACCCAACGACGATCGCCAGGATCACGAACGGAAACCCAACGCTTGAATAGCGCCCATCAGTCACGAACCACATGTTGTTGAACAAGGAAAGTAACGGCCAGCACAGAATGGCCGGCAGTGCAAACACCATTCCGCCCGGGATCCGGCGAGTTAGCGACCACACTCCACGAGCGGCCAACGCAACGAGTCCCAGATAGATCAGTACCGACACGATTCCCCACGTCCATCCACCATCGGTATCCATCGTGCCGAGAGCCCGCGGCAGAAGTCCGGAAAAGAAACTCGTGAATCGATCCCATGTGCTATTCATCGAAGGGGAAGGTTGCGCCAAGCTGAGCCAGTCGTTCTTTACGTTCCAAGCGAGGAAGGGAATGTTCACAACGACGGCCGCACCAAGCACTGGTACCCACCACCGACGAAATTCGCGCCGAAACGTCCAGCAGGGCACCAACACCATGGGAATCACCGACGCCAAGGTCATGGGGTGCAGATAGAAAGCCGCTCCCATGGTCGCACCAGTCGTCAAAACCAGTCGACGAGAGTGCAACGAATTGACTACCACACGACGTAAAAGCAACGCCGCTGAGAAGGTGGTGAGCAGAAGCAGGCCATAGGCCTCCCAAGCGCGAGTGGTGACAACCATCATCGCGCCGGGCGTGAGCCAAGTGAAAGCGGCGGCGGCGAACGCCCATCGCTCGGGATGCTCAACACCGTCAGACCGTTGGATCGAACGCACCGCAAGGAACATCACAACCGACGTGCCGATCCACCACAGGCTGGTGAGGAGTTTCAACGCCACAACCGGCGCGCCGAAGAAGTGCGCGAACGGTGCAAAAACGTAGCTGTCGATCACCCCCGTGTAACCGATGCCGCGGTAAACGATCGGGAAGTCCCCCTTCGCAATCTCGAGCGCCTGTAGCCCGGTGAAGGCTTCATCGGCATTCAATTCACCGGAAGGCGTCTGGAGAATCCACGCTCGAATCGCGTACCCAACGATGCCCAATGCAACCACGACCATCCATCGACGCGATCGGCTCATGTCGGCACTCGCCGTACTTCGACCTCGACATCGTCGCCCTGCCAATACTTAGTGGTGATGATCTCTAAGCCGGCTGCCCGATGTTGGCGGCGCAAACGCATGAGGTTCGGGCTGTCGGGAACAACTAACGTAATGCGATCGCGAGGTTGGTTTCGCGCTAGGTCAGCAGCTTCAGTCGCTGCATCTTCGACATGGGCCGCGTCGGAGTCGCCCTCAACCATGAAAACGATTTTCCTCATGGCGCGATGATCTCTCACGGAGCGGGGCGATTCGGAAAGCCGGTTTGACGATGGTTGATTCTTGAGATGGTCTGCCCACTTGGATTCGAACAGACGACGTGAATGTTGTGCTAATGCAACTCGGTCGGCGCTCGCGCCCTCGTGATGGTGTACCACCGGTCGCTCGGCGACCAGTCGAGTCGCGAGACCCCGCGACCACGCGGTGAGCGCCAAATCACTGTCTTCGAAATACGCTGGCGCGAATTGTGGATCAAATCCACCCAACTCATTGAATGTCGACCGACGAATCAACCAGCACGCCGCCGAGACATAGTCGACATCGCGACTGAACATCAGCTCGTGATACTCGCCGAGCCAATGCGGACCACCTAGGGCATGCGTTCCCCCATCGGACAAGATCGCCTGCCCTGCTTCGAAGAGATACCCATTGGCATCAAGGAATGGTGGTGCAGCTATCGCCACTGCTGGATCATTGAGCGCACAAATTAACGGGGTCATCCAGCCCTCTGTCACGATCAGATCTGGGTTTACGAACGCAACGTATTCGGTGTCGCACATCGCCACTGCGAGGTTGTTGGCTGGACCGAATCCGATGTTGTCGTCGAGCACGACGATGTCGATCGGAAAGCCGAACGCTGGTACGTTGGCAATCACCCCGCCTATATCGGGTTGTACAACCACGATGATTCTCCCGAGCTCCCGAGAAGAGTGTCGAACAAGAGCTTCGACGGCGAGGCGAAGAGTCGGTGCGGCTCCGTACGTGACGACAATCGCAGTAACCGGAGCCATCTCAGCTCCCTTGCATCACACCACGAGTTCCGGTCACGCCCCAGCGCGAGGGAATGTGGGTCACTCCGATGTCGAACGATCTGAACTGTCGCACCTCGAAACGAACGCGCTTCTCCCAGTGATCGTATGGATGCAGTTCTGTGTGATCGGTGAGACCAACGGTGAGGTCATAGACCCCTTCGAGCAACGGGAGAGCATCCATCGCGACGGTCACCGTCGCTGGACCGTCGAGCATTCCGAGTGACAATCCATTGCGACGCGTCGAAGATCCCCACACATGTTGACCGGAAAGAGTGTCGATGCGTATCGTCACTACCGGGTCCTGTAAGGGCATGTGCGACGAAAGGTCGATCTCGATCGACGAGTTCTCCATCGTTGTGAGAGCCGATGTCCCCGAACCCGACGAATCGAGTACTCGCACGGCGACGATCTGCGCCTCACCGCTTCCCCATCGCTGACCCAGTTCACCTTCGACTCGCTGGGCATGATGACTTTGTCCTTGATACGCCGAAATGACGACTCCCGACGGGCCAACCAATTTCAACTCACCCTTTTCAAGCCAAGCGCATAATTCACACAGCTGCTCTACCTGTGCCAGTCCATGACTCACGAAAACAATGGTTCGTCCCTCACGCCGAAACTGCTCGATGCGCTCAGCACACTTGCGCTGAAAACTCTCGTCACCGACCGACAACACCTCGTCAATCAGCAACACCTCGGGCTCAACATGAGCAGCAACCGCAAATCCAAGTCTCACGAACATTCCTGATGAATAATTCTTCACCGGAGTATCAATGAATTTCTCGAGACCAGCGAAGTCGACGATTTCGTCGAACTTGCTCCTTATCTCTTTTTTCGACAATCCAAGTATTGCGCCATTCATAAATACGTTCTCGCGTCCCGATAATTCGGGATGAAACCCGGCACCGAGCTCTAGCAGCGCGGAAATACGCCCTTTCACGGTCACCGAACCCTTGTCAGGCATAAGGATTCCGGTAAGACATTTGAGCAAGGTGCTCTTGCCCGATCCATTACTGCCAATCACTCCGAATGTCGTGCCAGTTGGCACCGAGAAGTCGATTCCTCTCAGAGCCCAGAACTCTTCGTAACGCGCGCGCCGGCCGCGGAGGATCGCAGCCTTCAAAAATTGGTTTTTTTCGTGGTAAAGGCGGAAGTTCTTCCAGAGTTCCGAGACGACGACGGCTTCAGTGGACATGCACTCCCATTCTTGCCGATAGAGCACCGCGAATGTTGTCCAACGACTGCTCGAACGACCGAGAATCAGTAGGATTTCGATGGTTATGGGTCCCATCGCCAGCGTCTATAGGTCTCGTGAGCTCCTTTGGAACCTCACGTTGCGCGAATTGCGCACCAAGTATCGCCGATCATTTCTCGGTTGGACCTGGTCAATGCTCAACCCACTGGCGACCGTTGCGATTTATTCGTTCGTCTTCGGCGTACTCTTCAAGTCAAGTGCTCCTGTTGGCGAACCAAGTGGCCTCAAAGGTTTCGCATATTTCCTACTTGCTGCGTTATTGCCATGGAATTTTTTCGCTCTAGTAACCAATCTCGGCATGGGATCGATCGCATCGAATTCAGGCCTCGTGCGAAGAGTGGCATTCCCGCGGGAGGTCCTCGTATTCAGCAACTCTTTACATGCATGCGTCCAATTCGGTATCGAAATTGGTCTTCTTTGCGTGGTTCTGCTCGTAGCTGGAAGTCCGATAATTCCTTGGATACCCGTGATGTTCCTCGTCAGTTTCACACTCGCTATTTTTGCAAGTGGAATTGCATTGGCCCTGAGTGCACTCTCTGTTTACTTTCGAGATCTCACCTACTTGTGGACGATTTTTCTGCAGGTTTGGTTCTTCCTTACGCCCGTTGTTTACGGACCGTCTCTGCTGGAAGAACGTGCCCCGAGGTGGGCTGAACGAATTCTTGATCTCAATCCGATGCGAGCGTTTGTGTCCTCATACCGCGATCTCCTATATGACGCACGATGCCCTTCTGGCTCCCGATTCGTCTTCATGGCAGCATCCGCGCTTCTGAGCATTTCCCTCGGTTGGATCGTCTTCCATCGGATGGGACGTCGGCTACCAGAGGAAGTCTGAAACTAATGCCTGCGATAGCAATTCCTGTCTATAACGCCCCAGACGAGACGATCGCCTGCGTGAATTCCGTTCTTCGTCACACTCCAACAACAGTGCGAGTTGTGGTGATTGATGATCATGGACCAGACCGTCGCTTTTTCGATTATGTGAGTACAAACGAGGATGTTCAACGTCGGCTTGAAATTCTTCAGACACCCCGCAATTTGGGCTTTGTCGGTGCGTGCAACTTGGCCTTTGAAGTGCTCGACCCTGAGGACGTCCTATTAGTCAATTCTGATGTGATTGTCGGACCAGAGTGGTACGAACGAATCATTCGAGCCGGCGGCGCTTCAAGAGACGTTGCAACAGTTTCAGTCTTCACCAACAACGGAACAATTCTGTCTGTCCCTCACAGAAACTCACCGAGCGCGGAAATTGAGGGGGGCTGGACCGTTGATGAGGCGGCCCAACGCGTCATCAACGGCGGACAATTTTCACGGCCCGTAATACCAACTGCGGTCGGACATTGTGTTCTCATCAAACGATCCGCATTGAACCTAGTCGGCGGGTTCGACACTTCTTTTGGTACCGGTTATGGCGAAGAGGTCGATTTCAGTCAACGATGCATAGAAATTGGGTTGCGACACATCGTCGCCGACGATGTGTTCGTGTTTCACAAGGGATCAAGCAGCTTCAGTGAGAAAGCATCGGCTCAGAAGAACGCCAACGAAGAGTTGGTGCGGCAGCGCTATCCCTGGTACCTCGGTGCAGTTCATCGGCTGATCAGCGATCCATATTCGTCGTTAGCCTCCGCAATCAATCGAGCATCAGTGCAACTTCGACAAACGGCTATTGCAATTGATGGTCACTGCTTTTTGTCCTCCTGGACAGGAACCCAACAAACAACCCTTGACCTAATTGTGGCAATGGCTCAAGCCCGCCCGGAGCAAAATTTGACGGTCATCCTCCCGTTGCACGCGCCCCCGGAGCTCGTTGAAAAGTTTGTTTCGATTTCAAATGTTCATGTTGAAACAATTTCCGACATCATGGATGACGGGCATTTTCGATTTGATTTGATTCTGAGGCCGTATCAGGTGAACTCAATCGAAGAATTGCGGTGGATGAAACGAATCGCACAACGGGCAGTCGTCTTTCAACTTGACTTCATTGCGTTTGCCAATCCTTCCTACTTCGCAAGCGAACATGAGTGGCTGAGCTATAGAGAATTGACCCGTCTTGTCCTCGCATCCGTAGAGGGAGTTGGGTGGATAAGTGGCTATGTACGGGGTGATGCGGAGAGGTTGGGTGTCCGAGTCGGAGGCACATGCGACGAGGTCGTGAGTCTTGGGATAAATCAGGTTTCCGCGGAGGTGTCGCCCTCGTGCCCTAGTGCTCTCGAAAAAATCAAGTCACCCATCGTCACAGTCCTCGGAACAAATTTTCTGCACAAGAACCGTCTCTTCGCGTTGCGCACTCTTGCAGAGTTATCACGACAAAAAATCGAATGTCACTTCGCATTGGCCGGGCCGTCCCCAGCAGTTGGATCATCCAACACCCTGGAAGCCGAATTTCTCGAACAGCATCCACATTTACGGGCCAACGTAACCTTTCTCGGGTCGGTGAGCGAGCAGGAACGGCGCTGGCTGTATACCAATTCTGTTGCAGTTTTTTACCCGACCATTTCAGAGGGTTTCGGGATGATTCCTTTTGAAGCCGCCCTTCACGGTACCCCCACAATTTCCTCGCGGATGGGGAGCCTTGACGAAGTGTTACCGCCTGACCTGCCAACTCTTGAAACGTTTGACGTGAAGGAATCTGCCAACCTGATTACCCGCTTGATTAATTCTCCCGATCTAGCTTCGTCGATGGTCGCATCGATCGCGCAACGCGGCCAGGAGTTCAATTGGCAACGCACCTCACAACTCACTTTTGAACTAATCGACAAAGTTCTTGCCAGCCCACGGAACAATCTGGACAGCATCTGGGGTGAGGCTCCAGGCACGGCCATGATTTACAGCGCTGATTACTTGGAACGCATTCAGAGAACAAACCGTCGCTCGGCCCTGTTGCACCGGGTCAACTCATCATCTGTTGGTAGACGAGTCGCGGGGTCGCCAAATTCCAAACGTCGCATTTTCCTGAAAACTTTGTATCGGAAAGTCGCCGAGTGAATCTCGAATTCGAACCGAATTATTGGCCGTAGAATCCCAGACATGGCACAAGTTGCTGTAATCGGCACGGGCTACGTTGGTCTCACAACTGGCGCATGCCTTGCACATCTCGGACACGAAGTGATCTGCGCCGACATCGACAGTGCCAAAGTCGAGTCGCTCCGCCAAGGTCGCATTCCCATCGTCGAACTCGGCCTCGAAGATCTTGTTCGCGAGGGTCTTGCTTCCGGACGGTTGTCATTCGTGGTCGGCGGAGAGGCCGCGGTCGAAAACTGCGAAGTGGCTTTCCTATGTGTTCCTACCCCCCAGGGTGATGATGGGTCGGCTGACCTCAGTTACGTGCAAGAGGCGGCGCGGCAGATCGCACCGCGCCTTCCGCACGAGGCGATCGTCGTCAACAAGTCGACCGTTCCCGTGGGTTCGACCAAGGTGGTCGAGCGCGCGTTGCGACGACCCGACGTGCAGGTGGTGTCGAATCCCGAATTCCTGCGCGAGGGTTCGGCGGTCCAAGACTTTCTCCGGCCCGATCGCGTCGTCGTCGGTGCCGACGATCGCAGCGCAGCACTGAAGGTCGCATCGCTCTATGACGGGCTCACCACGAGGGTCATCATCACCGATCCGGCATCGGCCGAAACCATCAAGTACGCCGCGAATGCCTTTCTCGCTACGAAGCTCTCCTTCATTAATGCCATTGCCGCCATCTGCGAGGGCGTAGGAGCAGACATCAATGACGTCGTCGTCGGCATGGGGAGCGACAAACGTATCGGCGAGAGTTTTCTCCGACCCGGACCCGGATGGGGAGGTAGCTGTTTCCCCAAGGATTCACGAGCCCTCATCAAGATCGCCGAGGATGCGGGATACCACTTCGATCTGCTCGAAGGTGTCATTGCCGTGAACGAGCAGCAATTCATCCGGGTAGCCGACAAAGTGCGTCACGCTGTCGGTGGCGATCTATCCGCCAAGAACATCGCCGTGTGGGGGCTCACGTTCAAGGCCGGCACCGATGATCTGCGCGACTCCCCCGCCGTCGCAATTTGCGAACGTCTCCTTGCTGGTGGCGCTCGGGTGACCGCCTGCGATCCCACCGTCAATGTCCATCGCGTGGGCGTGCCGACCGGAATACAACTGAAGACCGAACCCATCGACGCGTGTCGCGACGCCGATGTTCTGGTGGTGCTCACCGAGTGGGACCAGTTCAAGTGGGTCGAACCCGCGTCGATCGCTGGCGTCATGCGAGCAAAGGTGGTCGTTGATGGTCGCAATCTGCTCGACCACAATGAATGGCGCCGAGCCGGATTCGAGCACCAAGGAATCGGACGCTGACATGCGGGTGCTTCTGGCTGGAGCAGCGGGTTTCATCGGCTCCCACATGGCCGACGCATTGTTGAAGCGCGGTGATCAGGTGGTGGCGATCGACAACCTATGCACCGGGCGACGCAGCAACGTCGAGCACCTTGGTGGCAACGACTCCTTCACGTTGATCGAGCACGACATCACGAGTGACTGGCCCAATCATCCGGCGCTCACTGACAAGTTCGACGCCGTTCTCGATTTCGCCAGCCCGGCTTCGCCGAACGATTTTGCGACCATGCCACTCGAGATTCTCTCTGTTGGAAGTTCGGGGACTCGACAACTTCTTGATCGTGCGCTGCGTGATCGAGCGACCTTCTTTCTCACGTCCACCAGCGAGGTGTACGGCGATCCCCTGGTGCATCCACAACCTGAGTCGTATTGGGGCAACGTGTCGTCGACCGGGCCGCGCAGTTGTTACGACGAGGCGAAGCGCTTCAGTGAGGCTCTCACCATGGCGTATCACCGTGTGCATGGTGTCGACATTCGCATCGTGCGCATCTTCAACACTTATGGCGAACGCATGCGGCCGAACGATGGGCGCGTGGTAAACACCTTCGTCGTTCAGGCTCTTTCCGGCAAACCACTCACGCTTCATGGAGATGGCCACCAAACACGTTCGTTCTGCCACGTGAGCGACGAAGTGAAAGGTCTCATGGCCCTGCTCGATTCGGACATCACGACTCCCGTGAACATAGGGAATCCGGGTGAGTTCACCATGCGCGAACTCGCCGAACTCGTGAAGGAACTCACGGGGTCGGCCAGCCCGATCGTGTCGGTGCCTCTACCGGCCGAGCGCGAGGGCGACCCCTTGCAACGCTGCCCCGACATCACGTTGGCCAGATCCGTTCTCGGGTGGGAACCGACGATCGCTCTTCGTGACGGCCTCAAACTGATGATCAACCACTTCCGCGAGCACGAGCGCATCTCATGACGATCCTCGTCACCGGAGGAGCCGGTTACATCGGCTCACACACGGTTCGCCAATTACGCAACGAGGGTCGCGATGTCGTGGTGTTGGATTCGCTCGAGCGAGGCAGCCGAGAAGTACTGCTGGGAGCGCCTTTTGTACAGGGCGACATCAGTGACTCGACATTGGTGGCCAAAGTGTGCCGCGAGTACGGGGTCGACTCGGTCATCCACTTTGCGGCGTACAAAAGCGTCGGCGAATCCATGAGAGATCCCGCGAAGTACTGGCGCAACAACGTACAAGGAACCGTCAACCTGATTGAGGGGATGTTGGCGGCCAACGTTGCTTCGTTGGTCTTCTCTTCATCCGCCGCGGTGTATGGCAACCCCGAAGCACTCCCCATTCGCGAGGACGTTCCTTTGCGACCAGAGAACGTGTACGCCGAAACTAAGGCCGTGATGGAGCGTGTAATCCATTGGTATGGCCAGACTCACGGGGTGCGTTGGGTCAGCCTGCGCTATTTCAACGCCGCTGGGGCCAGCAGCGACGGTGTGCTCGGTGAGAACTGGGATCATTCGAGCAATCTGATACCGCTGGTGATGAAAGCCGCCTTGGGCGCCAGTAGTCCGGTGAAGGTGTTCGGCAACGACTACCCCACGCCCGACGGCACCGGAATCCGCGACTATATCCACGTCGAGGACCTCGCCGACGCTCACTTGAAGGCCCTGGATTATCTCGTGAATTTTGGAGAAAGTGTCGCGCTAAATCTCGGCACGGGATCGGGATCATCAGTCATGGAGATCATCGGAAAAGTCTCCGATCAATTCGGACTATTCGTCCCATTCGAGGTGATTGAAAGGCGCTCGGGCGATCCAGCGGAGGTTTACGCCGATCCCTCATTGGCGTATGAATTGTTGGGTTGGAAAGCCGATCGTGATCTTACGACCATCTTGCGTCACGCCATCCAATGGCATTCATCACACTCTGTACAACTGCACGGTCGTAAATCCTCAACCTAGGAATCGGCATCATATTTAAAGGTGGAAGTGCGCGAATCAGAAGTTGATTTTGAAACGCTCTAGGTGTTTCAAGTTGAGAACGACTGAAGCATCAGCGAGAAAACTGGGTCCGATTACTCTTCCGCGGCGCGTTGCCGATCCAACCAACCAAAAAGCACCGCCATCGCACGCGGGTCATGGCGAAGTCGGTGGCCGGCACCATCAATGATCCGCATTTCCGCATTTGTGTGAGCTTCGGCCAACTGCCGAGAATCGCTAGCAGGGACACTTTCGTCATCATCTCCGTGCAGAAGCAATAACGGGCGGGGGAAAAATCGCTGAGCTGCCGAGACGGGGCGGAAACGTCTTAATTCCCTCGTCCATTCGTCGAAATCATTTGGAAACCGTGAGCTACGGACCGCCCCCACTTCTCGACAATGACCGAGGAATTTCCGAGGTTGAGCAGCCCAATCATCGAAATCTGCTCTTGGCCCAAGGAGAGCACATCCGCGAATTCGAGGGTCGTCTGCAGCGACACACATCGCCAGCGAACCCCCCGTGTTCGAGCCGATTAACCATAATCCAGTCGGTTGGGCATCCGTAATCATCTGATCAATCGCTGCTCTCAGGTCATCGACCCAACCTTGAAGGGAGAAGTCGCCCTCACTGTCGCCACACCCTCGAAAGGTGAAACACATCGCTGCGAAACCAATCTCGTTGGCGACTCTGTCCATTAGTTCAGGGAACGTGCTCGCCGAATGCCGCGCGTCGAAAGGGCCAAACGGAAATGAGTGACACATGATTACCCCCGGCAAGGCATCGACACGTCCCGCGGGTCGTGCGATATAAGCAGGCAATCTGAGCCCACCGGACTCCAAAGTTGCGTTGCTTTGCATCGATTTGCGTCTACTCAGGCCCGTGGCCGACGGTGGCGTCGATGCAAACCTGGGGTAGCGAGCGTGTACCCCCGATTGCGTGCCTCAACCAACGAATCTGGACCGAAACACAACCCTGTTTCTGCTGCCACGATGTCATCAATGACGCTCGCATCAGTCCATGAATCTAGGTCGTAGACCAACTGGGTGCGCTTGTCACCGAGAAAGCGGATGTGCTCGAACTTTACGGGGCGTTCCATAGGCCTTCACGGTACTACGGTCGGGTTGAACCTCGGAGGTAAACCATGGCAAACGACGTCACTCGGGTCGATTTTTACTTCGACCCCATGTGTCCGTACGCATTCCAGACTTCCTTATGGATCCGTGACGTGCGTCGTCAGAACGGTCTGCACATCGAGTGGAAGTTCTTCAGCCTCGAAGAGATCAACCGTCCCGAAGGCAAGAAGCACCCATGGGAACGCCCCATCGGCTACGGCTGGAGCCCCATGCGGGTCGCGGCCCGATTGAGGCGGCGTGATGCCTCGCTGTGCGACGCTTGGTACCTCGCGTGCGGCCGAACACTGCACGAAGAAGGGCGCAAGCCACACGATCCCGAGGTCGCCCGTCAACTTCTCGTCGACATTGGTGCGAGCGCCGACGATTGGGACGAGGCTCTGTCCGACGACACGACCCATGACGAGGTGAAAGCCGACCACTTTCATGCGGTCGACACCTACGGTGGATTCGGAGTGCCGATCATCGTCTTTCCGGCACATAATGGTCGTGGACCGAAAGCGGTGTTCGGCCCGGTCGTTGTGCCCGCACCGCTCGGCGACGATGCGATGGCTCTGTGGGATCTCACCGTCGCCTACACGCGAGTCGACGGGCTGTACGAGATCAAGACCCCCAAGACATCCGCCGACATCGCTTTCATCGGACGGGCTTTCACTCCCTATCTTCAGGGACGCGACTGGCAAAGTGTTCAGAACCCGGCACCCTGAGGAGCGACATGATTCCGACTGACACCATCGACAAACTCGCCAAGTGCTTCGCGTCGTTGTCGAGCCTCGGTGCTCAACTGACCGAGGACCAATGGAAGTCGCCCACCGACTGTCCTGGCTGGACGGTACAGGACAACCTGTCGCACCTCGTAGGTATCGAACGCATCCTGAATGGGCTTCCGGCAACGCCACACAAGGCTGCGGCCGCCGCTCACGTGAAGAACCCCATCGGTGAGGCGAATGAAAACGAGATCGACGCCCGTCGTGGTTCGACTGGTGCCGAGGTTCTCGCGGAATGGAACGAGATCGCCACTGCACGGCTCGCCACCCTGCGTTCGGCCGATGACGCCTACTTCGCGGTCGAAGCGATGACCCCCACTGGCCCCGGCACCGTGGCCGACTTCCTGCACATCAGAGTTCTCGACTGTTGGGTTCACGAGCAAGACATGCGTCGAGCCGTCGGACTCCCCGGCCATCTGTCTGGGCCGGCGGCCGAGCACACCATCGATCGGCTCATCCGCACGATTCCGATCGTCGTGGGCAAGCGAGCGGGCACCCCAGATGGACACAGCGTTGTGCTCGATATCACGGGTGGAGTGCAACGACACATCATCTGTTCCGTCGCCGACGGAAGGGCATCAATCGGGACGATAGAACCCGAGGCTCCCCTCGCGCGTCTCACCATGGACACCGAAACTTTTCTTATTTTGGCCACCGGTCGCCGAGCGCCCGAGACGTTGCTCGGCGAGGTGGAACTAGCCGGAGACGTGGCGCTGGGGAACAAGATCGTCGCAGCCTTGAACATGATGATCTGACATGACGTCGGTGGCGGAGAATCGACGGGGGTGACCGTGACTAACGACAGACCGTCGTCCTTCATCCATCGCACAGGGCGAGCGTTCAGGGAAGAGTTCGCTATGTGCAAAATCAACCTCGGCTCATGAGTCGTCGAGGACTGCCGTATCTGATTGTCCTGCTCGCGAGTGCATGGGCCACGCGACACTTCTGGTGGCCCGGCCACTATGTGGTCTCCTTCGACACCGGCACCTACGCCGCCCCCAACTGGATGGTCGGCAAGAGTGCCTTCACCGACTGGCGCTTGCCTCTGATCAACGACCGCATCTTCGGCGGAGTGCCGCATCTTGGCAATCCACAGACCGGAACCCTCTACCCTCTGCGCTGGGTGTCGTACCTCTTCGAACCCACCCGAGGACTCAACCTGCTCGCGGCGGCGCACGTTTTCCTTCTCGGCACGGGCGCCACGTTCTTCTCCCGACGCTTGTCGGTGTCACGGCTCGGCGCCACCGTGTCCGGGGTTGTGGCGGTTCTCTGCGGCGCAGTGGTCACCAAATCCATCCAGATCGAACAGATCATGGTCATCGCGTGGCTGCCCTGGGTTCTCGCTTGTGCCCTGATGGTGATCCGACACCCAGAACAGCTGCGCTACGCCGGCGCCCTTTCGATTGCCGTCAGCATGGCGATTCTCAGCGGTCACCCTCAGATGACCTACGAAGTCGCGATCGTCGCCGCGGTGTTCGTGCTTGCTCAGTTGTGGCGCAACAGCCAATGGCGCCGAGCGTTGCGTTCGATCTCGCTGGCACTCGTCGCGAGCCTTCTCACCTGTTCGCTGCAATTGATCGCCGCACTGACGGCCACTGGCGACAGCTACTCCTCCGGCGGTCGCGATATCAACGCGCTCGGAAACGGGGATTTCGTTCTGCGCGCACGCCACGTGATGCAGGTGTTCCTCGGATCGGTCACCTCCGACCGCTCCGACGTGTTCGCGGGCTCGTTCGAATCGATTTCCTACATCGGTGTTGTCACGACGCTCCTCGCATTGCTGGCCATGGTGGTGTCGGTGCGTCGGCACGAGTCGCGACGCTGGAGCATCCCGCTCGTCGTCATGGCATTCGTCGGTTTCGTCTGGTCACTCGGCCCCCGGACACCCGTTTTCCGCCTCGCCTTCGACCTTCTGCCCGGCTTCGATCTGGGTCGGGTGAGTGCGCGTTGGCTCGTCGTCGTGTCGGTGATCGCCGCCGTCTTCGTGGGTGTGGGCGTCGATCTCGTGCGCCAAGGTCTCACGCGACGCATGCTCGCCCTCGTGGCGGCAACCACGGCAGCGGGCACGATTGCCGTGGTGGCGCTCCCCGTGCGGTCCGGCTCAGGATCGACGTCGTGGATATGGCTGGGCACTGCACTGCTCGCGATCGTCGTGATGGTGACGACCGCGCGTCGACCGCGGATTCGCGCCCATCTCGCGCGCGGACTGATCGCCCTGCTCGTTCTCGAGATGCTGCTCCTCGATCGCGCTTCGATCGTCGCCGAGGTGACGTCAGATGTTCCCGCCGAGCAACTGGGTACCGCGACCACCGAATGGCTGTCGTCGACCGATGGATACACCATCGCTCTCACCGACGACGGAGGTGGTGGCCCCGACTATCTCGTGCCGTCGCTGCGACCGAACGCGGCAGCGATGTTCGACATTGCGTCGATCGATGGCTACGACGGTGGCGTGCAAGTGACCCAACGATGGGCCAACGCACTCGAACGGATCTCCCCCGCGCCGAATCCCGAACTACCCCTGCGTTCATCGGTCGCTCCACCCCTCGACCCCGCAACGATGGCGCGTTTCGGCGTGCGTTACGTGCTGCTCGACGTCACCGACGATCCGAGCGCGCTCGTGCCCGGCTGGCGCGGGCCGATGGCGACCGTCGATCGATTCGCCGTGTACGAGAACCCCGATTGGATCGCGCCCGCGTGGGCGATCGTGACCGACACGCCGGACGCGCCCGTGTGCGAGGTCGACTGCACGTATCGACCGGTCGACCTGCGCGTGCTGTCGCCCGAACATCTTCGAGTTGGGACGAACCTCGAGCAATCGGCCGTGGTGACGGTGCCCCGCCAGGCCCTGGCCGGCTGGCACGTGACGGTCGACGGAAAGAGTGCCGACGTGATCGTCGTCGACGAGTTGTTCCTCGGCGTGAGGGTGTCCGCTGGTGAGCACGTGATCGAGTGGCGATATCGGCCCGCGTGGCTCGTGCCGTCCGTGATCGCGAGCCTGATCGGTGTCGCGGTCACTCTGCTGTTGCTGTGGGGCCGACGGCCCCGATGGCGTCGAAGTACGCCAAGTGCGCCTCGGTGATCGCGACGATGTCGACGTCCTCGAGCATCTCGATACCCGCACGCTCGGACTCGCCGAGTAGGTAGCCAATCAAGGTGTCCTCGGCGATCACGACCGGCGTGTCGATGTTCTGCCGTTGATCGACCGCACGCTCGGGCATCAGACCCTTTCCGTGCAGCCAGTTGAGGTGCATCATCAGCAACTGGTTGAGTTCCTCGGGGGTGAGGCGAGCCTGCGTCGACGCTGGCAACAGTGCGGCGACGAAATCGACCGCCTGCTCGATCTCGTACACGGCTCGAGGCGCCACCGCATCGAGCCGACGCGCCTCACGACCCACGGTGAGAGCGGCGATCAGGAACACGGCCACTGCCGCGCCAACAACGAACAACCAGATCACGAACGCACCCTACTGCCGACCATGTGGGCCTTCTGGGGCGGCAACCACTCGTTAACCCCCACAACGCAAACTGGGTCGACAAACGGACGCATGGTGACCGTTTGCCGACCCAGAAGGTCAGGGGTGGGGTTGGTGGGTCAGATGCCGATGCGCTGAGCCAGCAACTCGCGGTGGTACGTCGGGTCGCCGAACAGCAGCTCGCTCGACTTGGCGCGCTTGAAGTACAGGTGCGCCGGGTGCTCCCACGTGAAGCCGATACCACCGTGGATCTGAATGTTCTCGGCGGTCGCGTGGAAGTACGCCTCCGAGCAGTAGGCCTTGGCGAGTGACGCGACCGACGGCAACTCGTCGTTCATCTCGCTGGCGCACCACATGCCGTAGTAGGCGGCCGACTTGGCCGACTCGACCTCGAGCAACATGTCGGCGCACTTGTGCTTGATCGCCTGGAACGAACCGATCGGGCGACCGAACTGCACGCGAACCTTGGCGTATTCCACGGCCATCTCGAGCACCTTCTGGGCGCCACCCACCTGCTCGGCGGCCAGGCCGACAGCAGCCAGGTCAAGCACGGTGTTGAGAACGTCCCAGCCCTTGCCCTCGGCACCGATCAACTCGGCCGGGGTGTTGTTGAACTCGAGCTTGGCCTGCTTGCGGGTCTGGTCCATCGTGCTGAGCGCCGTGCGGGTGAGGCCCGACGCCTTGCCGTCGACGGCGAACAGGCTGGTGCCCTTGCCGGTCTTGGCCGCCACGATGATGAGGTTCGCGGTGTGTCCGTCGAGGACGAACATCTTGGTGCCCGAGAGGGTGAACGACGAGCCGCTGCCCGACGCCTGCATCGTGATGCCACTCTCGTCCCACTTGCCCGAGGGCTCGGTGTAAGCGAGGGTCGCGATGGTCTCTCCGGAGGCGATGCCGGGCAGGTACTTCTTCTTGGCGGCCTCGTCACCCGAGTGGATGAGCGTGTTGGCGGCCAGCACCACGGTCGAGAAATACGGCGCGCACAACAGGGCGCGACCCATTTCCTCGAGCACCACGCCGAGCTCGACGTAGCCGTAGCCCGATCCGCCGTAAGCCTCGGGGATCGCCAGGCCCTGCAGGCCCATCTGCTCACCCATCTGCGACCACACGGCCGCATCGAAACCGTTCTCGGTCTCCATCTGCTCACGCACGGCGGTCTCGGGGCTCTTGGCCTCGAGGAACGCGCGCACTGTCTTGCGGAGTTCTTCCTGTTCTTCTGAGAATGCAAAGTTCATGGGGCGAGTCTTTCGCCCCACCGTGCGACACCGCAAATCGTCGTGTGTACCGCCGTGTACACAATTCGCGACCATGTTCGCTAGGGTTCCCCACATGTCCGACATCGGCATCCGACAACTGCGCGGCGAGGTCGCGGCTCACGTGCGGCGCGCGGGCGCCGGTGAACACCTCGTCATCACCATCGGTGGTCGTCCCGTGGCCCAACTCGGACCGCTCGGCGCACCCGATGGGCAGACCCGACTGAGCGATCTCATCGCTCGTGGTCTCGTGATCGCACCCCGGCGCACCACAGCCCTGCGCACGTTCGATCCGGTGACCGTGCGCGGAGCGAATCGCATCGATCGCGTGTTGCGCGAGATCCGATGACTCTCTACCTCGATGCGTCCGCGTTGATCGCCGTCGTCGTCGACTCATCCGCACGTGCAGTGGTGCTCGAGTCGCTCGAACACGATGCCGACTGGTGTGCGAGTGCACTCGCGCTGTCCGAAGCGCTCGCCGTGGTGCCACGACTGTCGGACGAACCGGTGTTGCAGACCGACATCGAGGACGCATTGCGATTGCTCTGGGATCGCATCGCCGTGGTGCCCGTCGATCAACAGTGTCTCGATCGCGCCGCACACATCGCGCGCGAACAGCCCGTGCACATGAGCGACGCCATCCATCTCGCCGCGGCCGATCGTCTACCGCGACCACTGTCGTTCGTCACCTTCGACGCCTCACAGATTCCGGTGGCACTGTCGATGGGCTTCGACGTGATCTCCACCTGACGCGCACGACATCAGGCGAACAACGTCATGCTCACGTGCGATCGTCAGGCGAGCAATCGCAACGCTTCGGCCTTGGCCCACTGGTAATCGGCCTTGCCCACGGGCGTGCGCACGATCTGCTCGACGAAGAGCACCGCCTTGGGGCTCTTGTAATCGGCCACGAGCGTGCGACTGAACGCGACGATCTCGTCGATGGTTGCCTCCGCACCCGGACGCAACTGCACCAACGCGGTCACTTGTTCGCCCCAACGCGCGTTCGGCGTGCCGACGACGGTGGCGTCGAACACCGCCGGATGCTGCTTCAACGCCGCTTCCACCTCTTCGGGGTAGATCTTCTCGCCACCACTGTTGATGCACACCGAACCTCGTCCGAGCAACGTGATCTGGCCATCGGGTTCGATTTGAGCGAAATCTCCGGGGATCACCCAACGCTGACCGTCGAAGGTGCGGAACGTGGCCGCGGTCTTCTCGGGATCCTTGTAATAACCGAGCGGAATGTTGCCGCTGCGAGCCAACTTGCCCACCTCACCGACGGCACACACGCGACCGTCGTCGCTAAACACGGTGGTGTCGGGCCCGGTCGCGAATTTCGGCGACGAGATCGCGGTGCCATCGTCGGCACGCGAACCGGCCGCGCCGGTTTCCGATGCACCGAAACTGTCGAGGTCGCCACATTGGGCAACGCCGCACGAATCTGCTCGCGCACACCTGCCGACAATGGAGCGCCGCCGTTGCCGATGGCGAACAACATCGACAGATCAACATCGGGTCGCGGCTCGACGAGCAACGCTTCGGCCAAGGGCCGAGCCATGGCGTCACCGATGGTCGACACCGAGGTGACCACCGCGTCGGAGACCAATCGCCACACGTCCATCGCATCGAAGCGCTTCTTGGTGTACAGAACGAAGCATCCGCCCGCAGTGATGGCGTTGCCCATGATCCACTGGCCGCCTCCATGCATCATCGGACCGATCGACATCAGACGCGCGCGAAATCCCGATGCCGCCGCTTCTTCGCCCAACTGTTCGACGCGTTCGATCGAACGATTGCCGCGACCCGAGTTCATCGCGCCGAGGATCACGTCCTCGTGACGCCACATCACACCCTTGGGCATGCCGGTAGTTCCACCGGTGTAGAGGATGTACATGTCGTCGGGTGATCGACCATCGAAATCGCGTTCGGGTGACGCCGCCGACAATGCGGCCTCGTACTCGTCTCCCATCACCAACAGGTTGCGCAGATTGGGCAGCGCGTCACGGACGTCGTCGATCGCTCGCACGTACTCGGGGGCGGCGATCACAGCCACGCAGTCTGAGTTGTCGTAGAGATAACGCAGTTCGGCTTCGACGTAGCGATAGTTCACGTTCACCGGGACGGCACTGATCTTGGCGCAGGCGTAGAAACCCTCGACCCACTCGTGGCAGTTCTGCGCGTGGATGCCCACGTGTTCACCGCGGCGAACCCCAATCGAACGAAGATGGTTGGCCAATCGCGTGACTCGCTCGTCCAACTGCGCGTAGGTGAAATTCACCTCGTTGGTGATGAGAGCCGGTTCGTTCGGAATCGCGTCGGCGATCACCTCGAGGACGTCGGCCAACTGGATGTGGCGCTTGCACACCGTTCAGTCCCCCTCGTACCCGTCGAGCATGTCCTTGAAGCCGTACTTGTGGTGAGGTCCGATGGCCATGTTCTCGTAGAGGCCGTAACCGGTGTGGCGTTTGCCGGAGCGATCGGTGTACGAGAAGCGCGCCGAGTTGTCGACGATGCCGAACAACCGCATCGCGCCCTCGGGCGTGTTGGTGTCGAGCTCGAAGTTCTGCACCACGAGCGGCCCCTGCCACATGCCGTGACGCCAATCGGCGTCGTATCCGTATCCGGTGCCGACGCCGATGTGAACCGGCAACAAGGGCTCGATCTCGAAGTCGGTGACGTGCCCGTCGTCGGCCACCACGCGAATCTCGCCGCCCGTCGAGAACCGCGAACCCTTGCGATAGGCGAGATCGTGTTCCGGTCGACCCAGATGTTCGATGCGACCATCGGGCCAGATGCGCACGGCCTCTTCCATCACGCGGCTTCCGTCAGGGTTCTCCTGCATGATGATCATCATCGAGTGATCGTCGAAGCGGATGGGCGTGTAGATCCAGAACCAACTGAACGGGTTGCTCGCGCGAATGCCCGCGGGCTCGCTCTCGCCCACCGGTCGCACGCCCCACGAACGATCGCGCGTGCCCCACCACGTGTTGGCGTTCAACGCGAAAGTCTTACCTCCGGCCGTGAGCGTGCCGTCCCAACCGCCGGTTTGGGCGAGTCGACACGTGTCGAAGATGACGCGACCGTTCTCGCGGATGTAGTGCCGGGGCTCCTCGAAAGCGGGCATGGCGCCGGTCCACGTGGCATCGATGGTGATGCCCCACTCGTTGTCGTCGCATCGAACGCGCAACTTCTGCAGCGGCTCGATCACTTCGATGCTGATGGGACCGACGCCGGGGTTCATGCGGTCGGCCGCGTCGAGCGCCCCGGACGCGCGCACCACGCGGTGCCGACCCTCGTGGAAGACGAGCAAATATGCGTCGATCACGCCGAGGTTCGGGTACACGCCGAGTCCGCACACGAACATCACGGTGCCGTCCTTGTCGAACCCGTTGAAGTAGTAGCGGTCATAGAAATTGCGATCGCTCGTGGCCGCGTGCCGCATGGGTTCGCTGGTCTGATGAATCGGGAAGTCGTCGAGATTGCTCAGCATTCGTGGCTCCTGATGAATGTTGGTCGGGTTCTGATCAGATGGTCGTCAGCAACGGAGCGACATCAGCGGCGAACGCGCGAATCTGGTCGCACAGTTCGTCGCAACTGCGCGCCTTGAAACGCACCTGCAACTGGTTCACGCCGTCGGCGGTGCCGGCGAGCACACGCTCGGCGATCGACTGCGCGCTTCCGCTGAGCGTTGCCTCACCGACGTCGAACGATGGTGTGCCGACGTACATGAATGGTGTGATGTGACCGATCATCATGTGGGGAACAGCGCGTCCCACGCGCGCCATCTCGTCGCACAACATCGTCACCATGTCGGCGTTCGACGGCCCCTGGGGCAACCAGCCATCACCGAGTCGCGCGGCGCGCTTGATGGCGGCCGGACTCGAACCCGCCACCCAGATGGGCGGACGCGGCGACTGCGCCGGCAGCGGCCGAGCACCGAACCCGTCGACGAACTCGTTCTCGAGCGCGGCCGCGAGTTGCGGGATGCCGTTGTCGAGTGCTTTGCCACGGGCATGAAAATCGACGCCGAGCAATCCGAACTCGGCCTCCACGTGACCGGCGCCGATGCCGACGAGCACTCGACCTTCGCTCAAGTGATCGAGGGTTGCGAATTGCTTCGCCGCGACGCGCGGGTGGCGGTACGGCAGCACGTACACGTGCGTGAGAAGTCCGACGTTCTTGGTGAAGCCCGCGATCCAGCCGAGCGTCGCGATGGGATCGGCCCAGTGGGTGCCCATGCCGCCGACCACCGATTCGGGAAGGCTCACGTGATCGCACACACCCACATACGCGTAACCGCTGTCGTCGCATGCCGTCGCGAGTCGAGCCAGTTCCTTCGGTCCGGCCGTCCGCTCCCAGTCGGCGACGAAGTACGAACTCTGCGCCTGGATGGGCAACTGCATGCCGAACACGCGCTTACCCGCCGGGACCGTGATCATCGACCGTGCCATGACGACACACTAGATGGCGATCGCCGCAACCCACGGGGCGACGATCATGACGACTCTGGCACTCCCAACGGGATTCGAACCCGTGCCGCCACCTTGAGAGGGTGGTGTCCTAGGCCACTAGACGATGGGAGCCTGTAGCGACCGAAACGCTACCGGCGTCCGAGCCCCGACCAACCGGTCACTCCGCTGCTTTGTCGCGCATTCGACGCTGGCGGAACGCAACCGCACCGCCGACAACCGCGGCCGCGGCCACGACTCCGACACCGATGGCGACACCCGAACCACCTCCGTTGTCATCCGACGACTGATCTGTCGAGTCGGGAGCAGCTTGCGTCAGCGTGGTCACCGGAGACGGGATCGTCGTCGGTGCTTCGGTCGTCACCACTTCGGGCACCACCACACCACGGAATGGTCCGGTAATCTCGAAGGTGACACCGGCGTGCGCGCCGACGGCCCCCATCGCGTCGACGGCGGCGAAACCGGGAATCACATCGGCGAGATCGCGCGTGCTGGGTCCGCGCTGCGACGAGAAGTACAGACGATCACGATTCGGGCTGAACACCGGTCCGGTCATTTCCGATTGCTCGTGACCCGCGCTGACCACACGAACGAACGGTGCGACCGCACCGTCGGGTGTGATGATGACGAGTTCCATGTTGCCGCCGTCCTCGGCGACGATGAGATCGCCCGAGCCCGCATCGACCGTGATGTTGTCGACGTGCGACAAGACCGC
>JBJTIO010000098.1:0-3163 GCA_046095045.1 Actinomycetota bacterium | reverse complement strand
GTGATTCCCATGCTCCACACGAGGATCGCACCACGAGCACCGACGTACATGTCGACGAGCGCTTCGAGCGTGGAGGCGTCGATGCCGCAGTCGGCGAGAAGATCGTCGAGATCGAGAGTCGTGAGTCGCTGTTCGAGTTCGTTCCAGCCGGTCGTGTGAGTCTCGACGAATGCTCGATCGATCGCGTCGCGAGCGATCAATCGCTTCAGCAACGCGTTCGCCAAGGCCACGTCACCTTCTGGTCGCACCGGAACGTGCAGATCGCAGAGTTTGGTGCCGAAGAGGAACGATTCGGGTTTTGACGGAACCCAATAACGCTCGAGTCCGGGTTCGAGGTACGGATTGATCACGATCACCTTGGCGCCGTTGCGCTTCGCCTCGTACAAATACTTCGTGAAGACCGGCTGATTGTTCGCCACGTTGGCGCCCCACAACACGACGAGGTCGGTCTCGAGAACGTCCTGCAGGCTGCACGTACTGGCCGCGACGCCGATCGTCGACTTCAATCCGATGGTCGACGGTGCGTGGCACGTGCGCGCGGCCGAGTCGATGTTGGCGACACCCATGGCGCGCGCCGCCTTGCCCGCGACGTAATACACCTCGTTCGTGAGGCCGCGGCTCGTGAGGTAGATCGCCGTGCGATCGCCACCGGTCACCGTGATGGCTCCGGCGATGGCATCGAGGGCCTCGTCCCAATCGATGCGTCGGAAGCCTTTGTCGCCCCGACGTCGTCGCATCGGATGAGCGAGCCGACCCATCTCGCGCAACTCGGTGCCGGAACGTTTGGCGAGCCACGAGACGTCGTGCAACACCGAATGGTCGAAGGGCTCGGCGCAATTCACCTCGAGTAACTTCAAACGCGTCGTGCACAGATGGATGCCATCGAGGGTCCAGTCGTGCAATCCCGCGACACCGAGCGCGCAACCGTCGCAGACTCCCTCGTTCAGGATGCGCCACGCTTTCTTCGGTGCATGGCGCACGTTCACCGCGACGCGCGTCATCTCGGCGAGATGATTCGGTTTGGTGTGGCCGATGCCGTTCGGCGCGAGGCTCACCCAGGACCGTGGATTCCACCGACGTGGAGCCACGCGAGGATCACATCTCTTCGTAGTACTCGCGTCCGAGGTGGGTGATGACTTCCTCACCCATCATCCAACGCAGAGTGTTCTTCAACTTGGTGAGCTGAATGAACAGATCATGTTCGGGGTACAGGCCGGGTGCGACCTGCGGGCTCTTGTAGTAGAAGCTGAGCCATTCCTGGATGCCACCCATGCCGGCGCGCGCCGCGAGATCGCTGAACAGAATCAAGTCGAGCGCCAACGGTGCGGCGAGGATCGAGTCGCGGCAGAGGAAGTTGACCTTGATCTGCATCGGGTAGCCGAGCCAGCCCGTGATGTCGATGTTGTCCCAACCTTCCTTGGCGTCGCCGCGGGGCGGGTAGTAGTTGATCGACACCTTGTGGAACACGTTGCCGTACAGCTCGGGGTACTTCGACGGCTGCAGGATGTCCTCAAGCACGCCCAACTTCGACTCTTCCTTCGTCTTGAAGTTCTCAGGAGCGTCGAGGACCTCACCGTCACGGTTGCCGAGGATGTTGGTGCTGTACCAACCGGACAATCCGAGCATGCGGGCCTTCAACATCGGTGCGAGCACGGTCTTCATGAGCGTCTGGCCGGTCTTGAAGTCCTTGCCGCTGATGGCGATGTTGCGATCGGTGGCCAACTGACGCAGCACCGGCGCATCGACCGCGAGGTTCGGTGCGCCGTTGGCGAACGGCACCCCTTCCAGCAGGGCGGCGTAGGCGTACAACTGGGCGGGCGAAACGGTTTCGTCGTTGGCGTCGATCGCCTTCTCGAATGATTCGAGATCAAGGTGCGCACGACCGGGCTCGATGAAGATCTCGGTGCTGGCGCACCAGATCATGACGAGGCGATCGCACTGCTTCTCTTCCTTGAAGCGATTGATGTCCTCGCGGATCGCGTTGAGCATCGCTCGCTTGCTGCTGGTCGGCTTCACGTGCTCGCCGTCGAGGTTGCGCGCGTACTTGCGCTCGAAGGCGGCCTGCATCGGGCGCACGTCGCGCAGGGCGTCGCTGATCGACTCGATGTGCTTGCCGCTCTCCAGAACTCCGGCGCGGCTGGCCGACACGTACGCGTCGTCGGGGAAGACGTCCCAAGCGCCCCAGACGATGTCGTCGAGGGTGGCCAGCGGCACGAAGTCCTTGATGAGCGGGGTACGGTCCTCGGTGCGCTTGCCGAGGCGAATGGTGCCCATCTGAGTGAGCGAACCAATGGGGGAGCCGAGACCCCGCTTGGAGAGTTCGACGCCAGCGATCAACGTGGAGGCGACGGCGCCGAGGCCGACGGTCAGCACTCCGAGGCGACCCGTGGCCGGCGCGACAGTGGGGGACGGGGGTGTGGTCATGGGATCAGGCTAGGCGGACGAGGGTCGCCGTAGCATCACTCCCGTGGCGAGTGAACCCGTTGTGACGGCACCGAAGGGGGTCCAACGCACCCCCGGTGGTGCGGTTTTGATGGACGGCAACGCCTTGCGCGACGAGATCGTCGAGAGTTTGTCGGCCACCATTCGCGCCGCCGGTTCACCTCCGGTCTGTTTGGCCACGGTGCTGGTCGGTGACGACGCACCCAGCCAGCGCTACGTGCGAAACAAGCACGTTCAAGCCGCCAAGGCCGGCATGGTGAGTCGCAACGAGGTGTTGCCCGCCGACGTCGGACAAGCCCGTGTCGAAGAGGTCGTCGCCTCGTTGGCGAACGACCCGAGCGTGCACGGAATCTTGGTGCAGAGTCCCTTGCCGTCGGGCTACGACGAGGAAGCGGTGTTGCGCCTCATCCCGGCCGACAAGGACGTCGATGGTTTGACCTCGGAGTCGATGGGGCGCCTCGTGCGCGGACTTCCGGGTCTCGTCGGATGCACCCCGCTCGGAGTGATGCGATTGCTCGAGCGTTACGGAGTCGCCACCAGTGGCCGACGAGCCGTGGTGATCGGGCGATCGATGCTGGTCGGACTTCCGCTGTCGTTGCTGCTCACGCGCAAGGGAGTCGACGCCACGGTGACGATCGCGCACAGTCGCACGGCCGATCTCGTCGACGTGTGTCGCGGCGCCGACATCGTGGTCGGAGCGGTCGGCCAAGCCGGTCTGATC
>JBJTIO010000097.1:0-7457 GCA_046095045.1 Actinomycetota bacterium | reverse complement strand
CCTCGACGGTCACGTGGTGGTCGTCACCGGAGGCGGTTCCGGCATGGGTGCGGCGTTCGCTCGCCGTCTGGCGTCGGACGGTGCCCATGTGGTGGTCAACGACGTGAACGAGGCCGGAGCGGGCGCCGTTGCCGAAGAGGTGGGTGGTGAGACGGCGGTGTTCGACGTCACCGATTCGGCGGCTTTCGACGCCGCCATCGATCGGATCGTCGCCCACCACGGTCGACTCGACGTGTTGATCAACAACGCGGGAATCGCGCCTCCACGCGACGAGGAACGCACCGCGCTGAACATCCAGAACCAGATGAAACGCATGGAGGGTCGATTCGACGAGGTGGTACCGGTCGACTTCACCGTCGGATTGTCGGATGAGCAGTGGGACCGCATGATCAAAGTGCATCTGTATGGCGCCTTCTACGGCACCCGCGCCGCTCTCCGACACATGACCCCGCAACGGAGGGGATCGGTGATCAACATCTCGTCGATCCTCGGTTTGCGCCCGTCGGCCGGTGCTCCGCACTACAGCGCGGCCAAAGCGGCAATCATCGCCCTGACCAAGTCGTGTGCACAGGAGGTCGCCTCGTTCGGAGTGCGAGTGAATGCCGTGTGTCCCGGCTGGGTCGACACTCCCCTTCTCGCACCCTTCGACGAGATCACGCGAGCGGCCATCGTCATGCAGACACCCATCGCCCGTATGGCGCGACCAGAAGAACTGGCCGAGGTGATTCGTTTCCTGGCCGGTCCGGAGTCGTCGTATTGCGTCGGTGAGGTGTTCCCGGTGTCCGGAGGATGGGTCTGATGCCGACGATCTTCACCCGCATCATCGACGGGCAGATTCCCGGGACGTTCGTGTGGCGCGACCACCTCTGCGTCGCATTCATGTCGATCAACCCAATGGCTCACGGTCACACCTTGGTCGTACCCATTGCCGAGGTCGATCACTGGGTCGACGGCGATCCCGATCTGGTCGCCCATCTCTTCTCCGTCAGCCACATCATCGGCCGAGCCCAAAAGGCGGCGTTCGACTGCGAGAGGGTTGGGGTCATCCTCGCGGGTTACGAGGTGCCGCACACGCACGTCCACGTGATCCCGACCGACGACATGCGACAACTCTCGTTCGCCAATGCAGCGACCTCCGTCGATCGCGGCGATCTCGAGGCTGCGGCCGAATCGATTCGACGCGAGCTCCGAGCAGCAGGTCACTCGCACGTCGTCTAGATGGCGTCGATCAGCGACGAGTCCTTGTTCCGAACGTTGTTCACATCGGTCGACACGTCGCGGTACACGAGGATCGACGGATCGGCCGGAACCATGAGAGACCGAACCTCGTCGATGCTCGTGCCGTTGTGTCCCACGGCCAGCCAAGCCTCCCAATCGTCGCGTTCGAGAACCACCGGCATGCGGTCGTGAACGGGTGACATGGTCGCATTCGCGGCAGTGGTGATGATGCAGCACGAATGCAGAGCCGGCGAGGGTGTGACGCGGTCCCTCCAGGTTGCCCAGAGACCGGCGATCGCCAACATCTCTCCGTCGCGCCGAGTCACGTACACCGGACGTTTCTTGGCCTTGGGGTCGACGTCGACAGTTCGCCATTCGTAGAAGCCGTCGATCGGAATGATGCAACGCTTCGACGGAACGGACGACTTGAACGATGGCTTCTCGAGGACCGTCTCGGAACGAGCATTGATGAGACGGGCCGCACCGGATCGATCCTTTGCCCAACTCGGAACGAGACCCCATTGCAATCGCCCGAGACGACGTTGTCCGTCGGAATCGTCGAGCACCACCATGATCGTCGAGGTGGGTGGCACGTTGTAGTTCGGCGCGAAACCGTCGAACAGTTCGGGGTTCGGAGGCTCGGTGCCGAAGACGGCGGCGACGGCCTCGGGGGACGTCAACGAGGTGAACCGTCCGCACATGGAGTTAACGGTAACCGCAATCGGGCGTCGCCGAACGGGGACTGGTACGGTTCGGAGCATGGCGCTCATAGAAACGACTCCGATCGAACTCGGCTTTGCCGCGTTCGACGCCGACAACCACTACTACGAGGCCGAGGACGCCTTCATCCGCCACATCCCGCGCGACATGGCCAAGCGGTGCATGCAATGGGCGACCATCGACGGCAAGAAGCGACTTCTGGTCGGTGGTCGCATCAATCGGTTCATCCCCAACCCGACGTTCGATCCGGTGTCGAAACCCGGCGCCCTCGACGCGTACTTCCGTGGTCAGGTCTCGGGCGACGACATGCGCGCTCTTTTCGGTGAACTCGATCCGATCAGTCCGGCCTACCGCAACCGTGATGCGCGCATCTCGCTGATGCGCGAGCAAGGGCTCGATGGCGCGATGTTCTTCCCCACGCTGGCGGTCGGCATGGAGGAATCGCTTCGCGACGATCCGGCGGCCCTCTGTGCCGCCTTTCGGGCCTTCAACCGTTGGCTCGATGAGGACTGGGGCTTCGCGTACGAGGACATGATCTACGCCGCGCCCTATATCACCCTTGCCGACCCCCAGTGGGCGGTCGAAGAAGCCGACTGGGCGATTTCTCGCGGCGTCAAGGTCGTCGTGATGCGCACCTCGCCGGCGATCGACCCGTCGGGCGGAACACGCTCGCCGGGCGACGCGGTGTACGACCCGTTCTGGGCGCGATTAGCCGAGGCCAACGTCGCCGTGGCGTTCCATTCGGGCGACGCGGGTTACGGCAAGTACATCGACGATTGGGAACCGTTCGGCGAATTCGAGGCGTTCAAGTCGTCGCCGATGCGCGTGATGACGAGCGATCGAGCGCCGTTCGACATGTTCGCCGTGCTGGTCTGCCACGGCGTTTTCTCCCGTCATCCGCGGTTACGCGCGGCTTCGATCGAGGCCGGGGCCGATTGGGTCCCGAACCTCGTGAAGAAGTTCAAGAAGGCCTACGCGCAGCAACCCTTCATGTTCTCGAAGGATCCGGTCGAGCAGTTCCGCGAGCACGTCTGGATCGCTCCCTTCTATGAGGACGACATCGATCACCTCGCCGAGGTGATCGGACACGAACGTTTGCTCTTCGGAAGCGACTTTCCGCATGCCGAGGGTCTTGCGGTGCCGACGCGTTTCGTGAATGACATCGCCGGATTCACTCCCGCCCAAGTGCGCCGGGTGATGCGCGACAACGCCCGCGAGTTCCTCGCGTTGGGGAACTGATCGTGGGCATGCCCGAGGTCGGGCCCGGAGGTCTCGGCATCATCGAGACAATGATGGGATTTCCCGATCCCGATCCGCGCCGTCTCTACGAGTTCTTCCGTGGGAACATCCGGGACAAGGAGAGCAAGGAGACGATGTTTCCCGTCGAGTACTTGTTCAAGCAGAACGTTCCCGGTGCGCTCGATCAGAACATCGATCCGGTCGAGGTGGCGATCAACACGATGGATCACTTCGGCATCGAACGTTCGATGATCGGTGTCGAGGGCGAGCCCGGACTGCGCGCGCTCTCGCAGTTTCCGGAACGTTTCATTCCGTCCTGCAGCGCCGACGCCAACAACGGTGTCGACGAAGTGCGCAAGATCCGGCGATTGCACGAAGAACTCGGCCTGAAAGCCGTCGGGACGTTTCCCGCTGGGTGCACGCCCCAGGTGCCGATCGATCATGCGCGGTGGTATCCGATCTACTCGGTGTGCGCCGAACTGGGAATCCCCATCTTCATCTGCGCGGGAATTCCCGGACCCCGTGTGCCCAGCATGTGTCAGCACGTCGAGATGCTCGACATCGTCTGCTACGACTTCCCCGAGTTGAACATCGTCACCCGGCACGGTTGTCAACCCTGGACCGAGCTCATGGTGAAGTTGATGTTGAAGTGGCCGAATCTCCATTACTCGACGAGCGCCTTCGCTCCGAAGCACTACGACCAGCGCATCATCGACTACGCCAACACCCGCGGAGCCGATCGGGTGATCTACGCGGGCTACTGGCCGATGGGGCTCACCTACGAGCGCATCATGGGCGATATGCCTCACGTTCCGTTCAAGGAACACGTGTGGCCGAAGTTCCTGCGCGAGAACGCTCTTCGTGTTCTCGGTGTGTGATCCTCAACCCGAGAAGGGTCGCATCGTCGACACGTGGTAGGTGAGCGATCCGCGAGCAATCGTTTTGCCGCTGTTCGCTCCGTGGACATCGACCTGACAGAAAACGATGGTGCGACCTCGCTTGGTGACGATCCCTTCGGCGATCGCGTCCTCACCGGCGAGCGCGGCGAGGTATTGCACGTGCATGTCGACCGTGCTGTATCCGACGTCGTTGCCGTAGGCCGAACCGATCGCGGGTACCACGACGGCGTCGATGAGTGTCGCGATCGCTCCCCCGTGGACGATGCCCATCGGCTGCTCGAGTTCGGGTCGAAAGGGCAGCCGCATTCTGCAATAGCCGAGCCGGATGGCCTCCACCTCGAGACCAACGAGACGCGGAAAATACACGCGCTCCCAATTTCCGAACTTGGCCCACCTTTCGGCGACGTCGGCGGCGAGTGGTTCGAATCGGTCTTCCTGCCATTCCATGCCTCAACTGTGGCACGCTTCGCGTGTTCGTCGGGGTCTCGAAGGGCAGAATGGACCCGTGGCCGATTCGAACATCATCGAGTGTGCCCGCACGGTGCTCGCCGATGGATCGATCGCGTCGGTGCGTCTCACGGTGATCGATGGTCTCATCGCATCGATCGAGCCCAGCGCGAATGCAGCGGACGATGGCTTCTTGGTGCCGGCATTCGTCGATGTGCAGGTGAATGGCGTCGACGATCTCGACGTGTGGAGCATCGCTCGCCGTAGCGACGAGGACGGTTGGAAACGTCTCGAAGGCGCTCTCCTCGATCGCGGAGTCGGGGCGTGGTGTCCGACTCTCGTCACCGCCCCGATCGACGACTATGCAGACGCGATGCGCTTCATCACCACTCGATCCGACGGTGGAGGTCCCCGAAATCTCGGAGTGCATCTCGAAGGACCGTTCCTTGGTTCGGCTCGAGGAGCGCATCGCTCCGACTTCGTCCGCGATCCGGACACGGAGTTTCTCACGGGTTTGCCCGTTCGTCCGATGATCGTCACTCTCGGCTGTGAACACCCCGGTGCTCCGGCGTTGATCGAGCAGTTGGCTCGGACCGGTGTGGTGGTGTCGCTCGGACACACCCGACCCGTGCGCGACGCGTATGAAGATGCCGTGTCCCGCGGAGCGACGATGGTGACCCACCTCTTCAACGCCATGGGCGGCGTCGCTCATCGTGATCCAGGTCTGGCGACGTGGGTTCTTCGTGATCCACGAGTTGTCGCCGGACTGATCGCCGATGGAGTGCACGTGCACCCGGATGTGATCGCCCTCGCCTTCGACTGCAAGCCGGGTCGGATCGCTCTCGTCACCGATTCGGTCGCGTGGCGATCCGGTCGGGTGGGAGACGTCACCGTGGTGGAGGGCGACGCGCCCCGATTGTCCGATGGCACCCTCGCAGGGAGCTCGGCCACGATGTCTCGGTGCATACGCACCTGTCTCGGAGTCGGCGTGCCGCTCGTGGATGCCGTGCGGGCCGCCACGACCGTTCCGGCACGGTCGGTCGGACGGACGGACATCGGCGCTATCGAAGTGGGCGCCCGCGCCGACCTGTTGAGACTCGGTGACGACTTGGAACCGCGTGAGATGTGGCTCTCCGGCACGAGGGTGCGCTGAGATCGCTGGTCGTCGTAATCTGACGCGATGCAGATCGTGTCCGTGCTCTTCGTCGAGAACTTCGCATTGCGTCAGGCGCCCGGACCGAGCACCCGCATCGACATCACCGGCGCGATGTTCTCGATGGCGTCGCCCTCCCCCGTTCCGGTGACCATCGATCCGCATCTCGTGGCCCTGATCCATTGCGCCCCGCATCAGAGTGGCTCGGGTGTCTTCGAGGTGGTCTTCCGGCGGGGCATGAACGAGGATGACGAACTCGTCGCACGCAACGTGAGCCCCTTCACCGTCGAGCCCGGCAAGTTCACCTATCGACTCGTGAAGGCCGAACTCGAGTTCACCGATTACGGTCAGGTCTTCGCGCACTGTCGGGTCGACCGTGGCCCATGGCACCTCGTGCCGTTCACGTTGCTACCGCCCGCTTGACGGGCGCGGGTCAGCCGAAGGTCATGGGCGTTTGGCTCGCACCGATTACAGTCTGATCGTGCCCCTCGACCACGACATCGATCGCGCCGCCGTCAACATCGCGCGCGGAATCGCCATGGACGCTCCTCTGGCGGTCAAGAGCGGACATCAGGGAACGGCGATGTCATTGGCGCCTCTCGCCCATGTCTTGTACAGCCGTGTGATGAAGCACGACCCCGCCCGCCCTGATTGGGCGAACCGAGATCGTTTCGTGTTGTCGGCCGGACATGCGTCGATTCTGCAGTACGCGATGTTGTACCTGCAGGGTTACGGACTCGAACTCGATGATCTGCGGGCGTTCCGTCAGTGGGGATCGGCGACCCCCGGGCACCCCGAGGCCGGACACACGGCCGGAGTCGAGGTCACGACCGGACCTCTCGGGCAGGGCATCGCCAATGCCGTGGGCCTCGCGTTGGCTGAGCGCCACCTACGGGCGCGCCTTGGCGCCGAGTTGTGCGATCACCACACGTGGGTCATCGCCGGCGACGGGTGCCTCATGGAGGGCGTCAGTCACGAGGCCGCGTCCTTCGCCGGACACCAGAAGCTGTCTCGCCTCATCGTGATCTTCGACGACAACGGAATCACGATCGACGGCGGCACCGGGTTGGCCTGCAGCGACGATGTCGTCAAACGATTCGAGGCGTACGGATGGTCGGTGTCCAACCTCGGCTCGATCGGCGAGGACCTCGACGCGTTGGAGCGAGCGCTCGTCACCGCCCGTGACTCCGACGACGAGCGTCCCAAGTTGTTGGTGCTGCGCACCGAGGTGGGCGTTCCTTCGCCCGACTGGACCGGGAAACACGAAGCCCACGGGAACCCCTTCACCGCCGAGCACGTGTCGAACGCCAAGAGAGTGATGGGCGTACCCGACGAACCGTTCTGGGCGCCCGAAGCGATCGTCTCCGCGGTTCGGTCCCACGCCAAACGATTCGTCGCCGAGAGCGAGGCCTGGACCCGTCGTGCGTCGTCTTCTGAAGAATGGCGTGCGCTGATGGCGCGGCCGGACATCGCGGGTTCGCTTCCGAAATTCGCACTCGGAGAGTCGATCGCGACCCGCGTGGCGGTGCAGAAGACGTTCGATGCGATCCTGGCCGTGACTCCGGGTTTGGTGTCCGGATCGGCCGACCTCACCGGTAACACGGGCACGAAGTTGAGTGGTCAGACACCGCACTCGGCGACCAACCCGTCCGGTCGACAGATCCATTACGGAATTCGCGAGCACGCGATGGGATCAGTCATGGTGGGCATGGCCCTGCACGGTGGTGTGATTCCCGTCGGGGGCACGTTCTTCGTCTTCTTCGATTACATGAAGCCGCCGG
>JBJTIO010000096.1:0-7597 GCA_046095045.1 Actinomycetota bacterium | reverse complement strand
GCTCGAGGCCGGCCGCGATCGCCATGACGGTCTTGCCGGTGCCGGCGCGTCCGTCGAGGGCGATCACACACACCTCGGGATCGAGCAAAAGTTCGAGGGCGAATCGCTGTTCCTTCGACCGAGCGCGCAGACCCCAAGCCGCGGGGGAGGTCTGGGGGATCAGATGCATGGCGTCATCGACGCACCGCACGAGCGCGGACTGCGACCCCGCGCGCAACACGGCGAACGAGTTCTCGGCGAGCATTCCGGGCGGAGCCACGTCGACGGCGTCGACCGACACTCCGGCGTACAACGAGTCGATGGTCGACGCATCGCAGTCGATGGTGGTCCAGCCGAGTGGACGGGTGTTCGAGTGGCGACCGACGAGTTGGTGTTCGTGCGCGGTCAATCCGAGGTGGGCCGCCTTCAGGCGCAAGGCGGCGTCGTTCGACACCATCCGAGTCGGAGCATGCGTGGCCTGACCGAGCGCCGCTCCGATGATGCGATTGTCCGGCTTGGTCGCATCAAGCCCGTGTTCATTGAGCAAATGCTTCTGGATTCCGTTGATTTCGATGTGCACCGTGGCCGAATCGGGCGCGTTCGACAACGGCACCGGATGGGCGAGCGATCCGCCGGCCCGGGTACGCAGTTCCTCGAGGGAACGAAGCGCTGCGCGCGCGGCGCGACCAACATCGTCGGGTCGGCTCTTCAGCCCATCGAGTTCCTCGATGACTGTGAGGGGGATGACGATCGCGCATCCGGGGTAGGCCGCCAGGGAATTCGGATCGGCGATGAGGACCGACGTGTCGAGCACCACTCGCGTGTCGTGTTGGGTGACTGTCCCGATGCCGGGGGCTTCCGTGTCGTAGGTTTGCGCGCCCGTTTCCCGCATCAGTTCGGTCACTGAGACTCCTTCATGGATTTTCTGGTGTGTCGCCGCGTGTGAATGAACGGGTCCGAGGGGCGGGAGCGTTCGTTCTCCATAGTGGCCGAGAACGCCCGCTAGGTGGTGGATTTCCGATCCGGTTTTCCGCTCGACGCTCCGGTCCATGCATCCCCGAGAGGATCCACCACCGACGCGTCGCGGTCTGACACACTGACGTACGAGGCAGTCGCCGTCGGATGTTCCGGCGGCGTTTCTTTCGTCCGATGAAGGAGCCGGACGCGAGCGGCAAACGAGCCACCCAACCGCTTTGTTGCAAATGCAACTAAAGGGATACTTGTAAATCGCTCGAAAACCGAATCGAATGGCATCAGTTCCACCCGAGAACTGATCAGACAAGAATCGCAGTGCGCGGAAAGCGAAAGCTGGAAGCGACTCGAAAAGCAAGCAAAGCAATACCAACCAAAACCAGAAAGGGACAATCCCATGGCAGCAAAGAAGAAGGCAGCCGCCAAGAAGGCTCCGGCCAAGAAGGCTCCGGCCAAGAAGACGGCAGCGAAGAAGGCTCCGGCCAAGAAGAAGGCTCCGGCCAAGAAGAAGGCCGCCGCTAAGAAGGCTCCGGCCAAGAAGAAGGCAGCCAAGAAGGCTCCGGCCAAGAAGAAGGCCGCCGCCAAGAAGGCTCCGGCCAAGAAGAAGGCTCCCGCCAAGCGCAAGGCAGCCAAGAAGAAGTGATTCTTCCCGATCGATGATCGGGCTGGAATTGAACGAGCGGGGGGAAACCCCCGCTCGTTTGCTTTTCCCGACCAGGCTGAACACCCATGGAGCTTGCGCCGATTCTCAACGACTTAGCCGAGGAGCACGACGCTCTCGACGACATCCTCTCAGCGACCGAGGTGTGGACACTTGCCACGCCATCTGAAGGTTGGACCATCGCCGATCAGATCAGCCATCTCCAGTTCTTCGATGAGAGAGCGACCATGGCCATGGCCGACCCCGAAGCGTTCATCCGAGATCGAGAACGGCTGATCGCTAACGCGCCCCATGATGCGTCGGTCGACCTCGGTCGCTCGATCGACGCGAGTTCGTTGCTCGACCGCTGGAGGCGCACGGCCCGCGAACTTCGAACGGTCGCTGCCTCCGCCGATCCTGCATCCCGAGTCCCGTGGTATGGACCATCGATGTCGGTCTCGTCTTTTGTCACCGCCCGCTTGATGGAGACCTGGACCCACGGGCACGACGTGTGCGTGGCGAGCGGTCATCCTCCGGTCATCACGGCACGACTCCGACACGTCGCCCACATCGGAGTCTCGGCCCGTCCGTTCAGTCTGGCGATCAACGGATTGCCGGCCGATCCGACTCCGGTACGGGTCGAATTGCGGGCCCACGATGCGACCCTGTGGCACTGGGGCCCCGCCGATGTCGTCGATCGTGTCTCGGGAGACGCCTACGACTTCTGTCTGGTCGTGACCCAGCGAAGAATGCCCGACGAATCGGGTTTGCGTGTCGAGGGCACTTCGGCGCGACAATGGATCGACGTCGCTCAGGCATTCGCCGGACCTCCGCGGCGACGTTGAGATTCAGATATCCGAGATTTTCTTGAAGACCTCGGCGGCCGGACGACCAACGCGGGTGCCCAACTGAGCCGCGCGGGTGCGCATGCGTTCGCTGAATCGATCGAGATCACTCGGGTCGACCGCCTTCATCGTGCTCTCGAACTGCGACGTGTGCGCGAGGAGGGCGTGGATCTTGGTGTCGAGATGTTGGCTGATGTCCTCGCCGTGATCCGCCTCGTCGGCCTCCCAGAGCAACAGGTGGAGCGGTCGGTGATGGGCGACACCGTGTTCGCGGAAGAAGTGTGGATCTCGGGCGGCGACGATCGCGTCACAGGTGAGGAAGCCCGCGTGTCGATGATCGGGGTGAAGTCGGTGTCGCTTCCACGGATCGTGGCCGAGGACGACATCGGGCTTCACGATGCGAATGTGGCGCGCGATCGCTCCGCGTAGTGCCATCGATTCCTCGAGTTCTCCGTCCACTTGATCGAGGAACGTCACGGGATCCGTGCCGCCGAGCCGCCGAGCCGCCTCCGACTGTTCGACGCGACGCGATGTGATCAACGCGGCGATGTCGGCATCGGGATTCCACGTGCCCTTCGAACCATCGGTGATCACGAGGTGGTGAATGCGACAACCCGCAGCGGCCCATTTGGCGAGGGTTCCTCCACAACCGAACTCGATGTCGTCGGGATGCGCACCGATCGCCAATGCCACCGCGGGCACCGCGAGATCGACCGATTCGATCGGTTCGCTCGATCTCGATCCCGGCTGTCCGGGTTCGTTCGGGGAGGTGCTCATGCTGGCCTTCCTTCGGTGATGTCGTGTCCGAGAAGCCGTGCGAGGAACGAGGCGACGCGAGGATCGTTCAAGTCGTCCGGTGTGTCGAGATCGATGCTCAGTCTCGGATGGTCGACCACCGTGACGCGCGCACCGAGATCGACGGCGAGCCGGTTGTGGGCGACGAACGAGGCCGGTCCGTAACAAAATTTCCATGCGTCGAGAATCGCCTCGCCCACGATCACGACGTTCGAACCATCGTTGTGGCGATCGGGGACGATCACGACCTCGTGACGGTCGAGGTTCGGCTGGTTCGCCAACTCGGACAAATCGCCTCCGAACGGGAGGTCGGCGTGGGCGAACATCAGATGACACGCGCCGGCCACGGCCCGAATCTGGGGGAGTGCCTCGGCGAGAGCGGGGTTCAGTCCACGGGACGACACCACGATCGGCGTCGCCCCGACCGAAAGTGCGAAGTCCGCCGTCTCGGGGTCGTCACAGACGACGAAAGCCGGTAGCCCGCACGACAACACCGACTCCGCGCACGCCCGCGCGAGCGTCGCTCGCTCGTCGTCGGTGAGCACCGTCGCGAGACGACTCTTTGCGTCGCCAAATCGCCGAAGCGGCACGACCAGTGACAGCGTGGACTCCACGCGACGAGCCTAGGACTCCGTCGTCCGTGAGGGGTATACGCTCGATCTCGTGGTGGCCTCGAAGTCGATACGCGTGGCGGTGGTGGGTGCCGGATCGTGGGGCACGACGGTTGCCTCTCTCGCCGCATCCAACACGTCGACCGTTCTTTGGGCGCGCCGGGACGACCTGGCGAGAAGCATGTCGTCATCGCGACGCAACGCCGACTACTTGCCGGACAACGACATCCCCGCCGAACTCGAGGTGTCGTCCCGACTGGCCGAGGCGGTGTCGGGCGCCGATGTCGTCGTGATGGCGGTTCCCTCGCACGGCTTCCGCGAGGTGGTGGCCGAGGCCGCGCCTCACATTCGACCGTGGGTGCCGATCGTCAGTCTCTCGAAGGGTCTTGAACGGAGTTCGCTGAAGCGGATGAGCGAGGTCGTGGCCGACGAACTTCCCGGTCACCCGGTGGCGGTGCTCACCGGACCGAATCTGGCGCGCGAAGTGATGCAGGGTCAACCGGCCGCAGCGGTCGTGGCGATCAACGACAAGGTGATCGCCGACGAGTTGCAACGCATCTTCGCTCGACCGACCTTCCGCGTCTACACCAACCCCGATGTGGTCGGGTGTGAAGTGGCTGGGGTCGTGAAGAACGTCATCGCGATCGCTTCGGGTATGGCGGCTGGCATGGGGTTCGGCGACAACACTCGGGCGACGTTGATGACGCGAGGTCTTGCCGAGATGTCGCGCCTTGGCATGGCGATGGGTGGCGACGGTCTCACGTTCGCGGGTTTGGCCGGGATGGGCGACCTCATCGCCACGTGTTCGTCGACGCAGAGCCGTAACAACACCGTCGGTCGACGGCTCGGAGCGGGGGAGTCGATCACCTCGATCCTCGAGTCGATGACGATGGTGGCCGAAGGTGTGAAGAGTTCACCGGCGGTGCTCGATCTGGCCCGCCGACACGGTGTCGAGATGCCGATCACCGAGCAGGTTGTTTCGGTGTGTCAGAACCAGCGCGGCGCGGCCGAGGCCGTCGCGATGTTGATGCAACGTCGTCGTCGGAGCGAAATTGGCTGATCTCCCACTCGGGATTTTCGGACGTCCCGCATGCGCATGGGTCTCGGATCGCGGGGTCATCTCTTTCGCCGATGGGTCGCCTGATTTGGCGTGGCACGTGGCGGCCGACGACCGGTGGCACGATCCGACGCGCGAGGCGACGGTCCGACGGTCCGACCGATCCGGTCTGCCGATTGTTTCCACGCGACTGCGCATTCCCGGCGGCGATGTGGTGCACACGACGTGGTGCGTCGCTGGCCCGAGTGGTCCGATCGTCGTGGTGGAAGTCGAGAACGATTCACCGATGCCGATCGGCGTTGCGCTCACTCGCACCGACATCTCGGTGTCGCGTCCGGTTGCGGCGCGCGGTGAGACCCCGGGTCTGCATCTCGATGGCGAAGCGACGGTGCTTCCGATCGGTCATCGTGCACGGGTGCGCATCGCCGTGGGTCGCGACCACGTGGTCGATCGACTCGCCTCCCCTGACGAGGTGGCCGCCGGTTGGTCGAAAGTTCTCGACGGTGTCTCGCGCATCGTCCTGCCCGACCGCGTCGGGGGAGAGGCGACCACCGATCGCGTCACCCGGGCCAAGGTGGGGATCGCTCTCGGAGAACCTCACTCACCTCCGAGGGATCCGGACGCACTGTCGCTCTGGCTTCTCGATTCCGCCCACGCGGCGCGCATCGGCGCATGGACGACCGAGCGGCTCGATGTCGCCTCCGCGATCGAACGGATCGTTCGTCGTTCACGACGAGGGGGCCTCGACCCGTTGCGCGCGTCCGCCGTGCGCGTTGGGGCGATCTGGCTGTCGGTCGACGATCCGCGCACCATCGACGATGTCGAACGCGTGGTCGCACGGGCCGTCGGTCCGGGGACGGCACTCGGATCGTCGCGGGTGGTCGACGACGGTTCGCTTCGGGGCGGAGCACTCATCAGTGCGGTCGAGGATTCACTCGTTCAGTGGCTCGGATCGGACGACATCGTTCTGTGTCCCGCCGAGCAGCCCGCCGAAAGATTCGGATCATCGTTCGAGGTGCACGGGATCCCCCTTCCGCGTGGCGTGTTTGCGTCGATGGCGGTGCGGTGGCACGGCGCCAATGCGGCGGTGCTGTGGGAGATTGTCGGCGGTGGAAATTTCCGATTCCGCTCCGGGCTCGACGCATCGTGGACGACCCGCGAATCGCGTGGTGACGGTTTGTGGCGGGTGGAACGCGACGCGAATCTCGTCGACGAACCCGGATCCTTCGCTTGACGCACGATGATGTGTGACGTCCTCGTTGCTCTGGGTCACGTCACCGATTCGGGTGACACCATCTTCGCCAAGAACTCCGATCGACCACCCGATGAGAAACAGGTCGTCGAACTGATTCCTTCCCGGATCGAATCGATCACGCGCGCCACTCACATTTCGATAACCGGTTCGTCGACGCCGACGCGACGATGCGTGATCTCTCGCCCCGATTGGGGTTGGGGTGCCGAACACGGTGTGAACGAATGTGGGGTCGCCATCGGCAACGCGACGATCTACACGACGCTCGACCCGCGCCCGTTCCCCGATGCGCTCACTGGCATGGACCTCGTCCGACTCGGACTCGAGCGAGCGGACTCGGCCCGCGCCGCGCTCGACATCATCGTCGGGCTCCTCGACGAATTCGGTCAAGGGGGTTCGGGTCACGCACCTTCGTTGCCCCGTCGCCCCTACTGGAGCAGTTTTCTCATCGCCGACGCCGCCGAGGCATGGGTGCTCGAGACGAGTGGTCCGGAACGGGCGGTCGAGCGTGTCGTCGACTCGCGAGCGATTTCCAACCGCACCACCATCGCCTCGTTCGATCGGTGGCGACATCCGCGTCAGCCGGTGTCGACTCTTGTCGATCCGCGTCTCGACGGTTCGCGGCGATTCCTGTCGGCCGGCCCGGTGTCGGTCGACGCGATGCGGGATTTCCTCGCATCCCACGATCAAGGTGACGACGGTTGGGACGTCTGCATGCATGTCGCCGGTGTCGAACGGACGACGGCGTCGATGGTCGTCGAAATCCCGACGGGTCGAACTCCGAAGGTGTCGTTCGCGCTCGGAAATCCATGCACGGAGCCATGGAGCACGATCGATTGGTGAGAGCAGGGTGTCTGCCCGTTCAGTGCTCGGACGGGGCAAGATAGGGGGGTGCAGTCGCCGGTCCGAGTCGCCTACACCCTGGAGCAATGTTGGCACCGGGTACCGGGAGGAACGGCGACCTCGGCCTTGCGCACCGCCGTCGCCTTGTCCGACGTGCCCGGCGTCGACCTGATCGGTGTCGCGGGAAGTCATCGAAATCCGCCCAAGCCGTCGTTCGTACCCACGGTGAACATGCGCTACATGCCGTTGCGGGCACCGTGGCTGTACGAGACCTGGCTCAGATTCCATTGGCCCTCGGTCGAGAGCGTCACCGGCCCGGTCGATGTCGTTCACTGCACCGGCTTCGTGCCGCCGCCGTCCAAGGCACCGCTCGTGAGCACGCTGCACGACGTCGCGTGGCGACATCGTCCCGATCACTTCACGCGGCACGGCGTTCGTGTGTTCGAGCAGAGTCTCGCCGAAGTGCGTCGACGCGCCGATCTCGTGCTCTGTCCGTCGTCGGTGTCGATGCTCGATGCCGAGCGCGCGGGAATCGAAGTCGAGCGGTTACGGCTCGTCCCGTGGGGTGTCGAAGCTTCGTCGGTCGACGAGACCCAAAAGGAT
>JBJTIO010000095.1:0-15881 GCA_046095045.1 Actinomycetota bacterium | reverse complement strand
GCGTACGGCAGTGTTTGCCGGCTCGATGGAGACACATGCCTGCCTGTCGAAGCATCTCGGCGTAGCCAAGAAAGTCCACGGCGCCTACGCCACCTACACGACGTCTGGTCTCGCCAAGATCACGGCCGTGTTCCCCGTCGGTCTCAAGTTGCCGGCGATCCCGCACATCAAGACGGAGATCACCAGCTTCACACTGTCGATGATCGTGAACCTGGAGCCGAAGGACGCTGAGTTCGGGTTCGAGGTTGCTGCAAACGGACTGCTGTCGATCGACGACAACACGCCGGTCGCATTCACGCTCGCCCTTCGGTATACGAAGGTGGAGTTCACCATTTCGCTCTCCGCCATCGGGGCGAACGGCGGTGCTGTGTGGCCAAACGTCTTCGGCGTGAAGGACCTCAACATCAACACGGTCGCGATCCAGCTGAACATCACACCGGGTGTCTTTCCTTATATCGGCATCGGCTTCGCCGGCAGCGGCAGCCTGCCGGGAAAGCTGCGCGAGTACATGGGTATCAGCTCCGGTGCGCCGATCCCCGTGTCGTTTGTGTGGAACCTGTCGGAGATGAACCCATGCCTCGCCGGATCGATCGGCGATCCCAGCAGCTCAGTCCCGATTGTGGCGCTTCCACCCGACACCAAGATCATCACGGCCACCTACTTCAGCTTCCTCACCTCTCCGTTCGGTTGCTCGGTTGGTGTGTTCGACGTTCCTGCGGGCATGCAGATCAGGGCGAAAGCAGCGGTGCTCAGCACTGCGGTGGATCTGTTTGCTGCGTACGACCCGAACCCCGGTGGCCCGATGAAGACGCCCGCCTTCCGGGCGTGGCTCAACGTGGACAATCCCGGCTCGAACAACAAGGTTCGCTTCGATGGGTCGTTGCGGATGAGCGCCGCGGCCGGGGGCTGGAACCTTGCGCCGCACGTCGACATCCTTGGCGGCATCAAGATTGGTGGCGCAGCGCGTATCGACATCTTCGGTTCGTGCTCCGTCCTGACCGCTTGCATTGCTCAGGGATCGGGGGCGGTTTCCATCGGGGGCTTCGGCATGTCGATGGACATCACGGTCAAGAACTTCCCGGGACCGTTGTTCTCGATTGACGGTGCCGCAAGCCTCCGAGTAGCAGGGGCGCAGGTGGCCATCTCGGGTGCGTTCCAACCGGCTACGCAGTCGTACGCGTTCAGCGGTTCGGGCTCGTTCCCCGGCGGGCTGCTCAACAGCTTCGAGGTGAGCTTCGCCGAGGGGCTCGACACGAACTACCTCCCGCAGGCCAAGTTCCGTGCATCGGGTCGACTGGCCGGAAGGTTTGCGTCCCTGGCCAATGGGCTTGGATCGAATCGTGCCGCGCACGTTCGCCCGGCCGTTGGCGCACTGCCGTCTCAAGCCGGCGACAACGGACAGTTCACCACCGGATATGTCGACCTCATCCCGGGGGTGTCGCGGATCGAACTCATGGTGTCGCCCAAGCTCGATCTCGGGCTCATCGCCATTCCAGTCACCGTTGGATTCTCCGTGTGCCTCACCGGTTCATGCGAGGGCCAGGTGACGTCGAAGTTCAGCATCTCGTCGAACTTCAAGGGCATCCCAATCGACCTGGCCGACATTGCGCTCGGGGACGCATGGGACTTCTCCACGTCCACGTCGTCGTCGTTCTCGGGTTCGGATTCGGTCGGTAATCGTTGGGGAGGACTGAAGGGCAGTTTCTCGGGTGACGTCACGCTGGGGATCTCTTCGTCGTCGGGCCTCACCGTCGATTCCCAGGTGAAGGTCAAGGCTTACGTGGGAGCGGGCGGTTCGTGGAACTCACTCGGCACCTACGGCGCCGATACGGACTTCTCCGGTGATGCGTTCAGATTCTGCAAGAGCCTGAAGGGCCGCAGGATCTGCATCCCGTGAGTCGGCTCTGCGGCAGAAGCCCAAGGGAGAGCGCCCGTCCAGCGGGCCGTTAGCCTGTCGGACGGAACGGTGGCAGAGTGGACAATTGCAGCCGCCTTGAAAGCGGCCGGCTCACAAGGCCCGGGGGTTCGAATCCCTCCCGTTCCGCCAAGTCGGCGTCGCCGTGTCGAGTGGAGTCGCCGGAGTACGGCGAGGTCAGCGCCTGTACACTCGTCGTCCACTGGAGAGGTGCCGGAGTACGGTTGAACGGGACGTCCTGCTAAGACGTTGACCGCCTAAAAGCGGTCCGTGGGTTCAAATCCCACCCTCTCCGCCAGTCGCGTTCAGCACGGCCTCGCCGCGGGTGTGGGTCATGGGTTCTGCCACAACATTTGTGGGTCGTCATATCTGTGGATAGTCGATCCAATAGGCCTCTGTGCTGGGGCGATGCCCGCATCCTCTGTGGAAAAGGCGGCGCCGAAGCCCAAAGTTCACCGGGGTGCTGTTGTGATACCGGCGGGGCACGACCACACTTGATCGGGCTAGGTCGGCATTCGGGCCGGCAAGGCGGATCGTCATGAGCACCTACAACAGCCCATCGTGGCCCGATCAGATGCCGTCTGGTCGAGGCGGACAGTACCGGGGTCCTCGCCGCGGACCGTCCGGGATCGCCCCTGCGCGGAACCTGTTCGCTCGACGCCTCGGCGTGATGTTGCTCGCTGGGGCTCTCGTCGCGCCACTGGTGTGGGCCGCCCGCGGTGATCGCACCCCGGTCTCGTCGACCGAATCGGGTGGAGCCGCCGCGCTGATCGAGTTCGACCCGACTGCTGACACTCAACCAACGGCCGCGACCACCACCGTTGTGATCCAGGCTGAGACCATCACCGTGCCACCCATGACCGCGGCCCCGGTGACCGAGGCACCCACGACCGCGGCGCCAACCACTGCCGCTCCGGTTGTGGTGTGCGCGAGCAAGTACGTCGTGCAGGCCGGTGATTCGTGGTACGGCCTCGAAGCCAAGACCGGCGTCAAGGCGAGCACCATCGCCGGCACCAACAACACCACGATTCGCGATTCTTTGATGGTGGGCGACGAGATCTGCTTGCCGCCGGGTGCCGTGGTGCCGACTGCGGATGCGCCGCCGACCACCGCCACGTCGTTGTGCGGTGACAAGTACACGGTGCAGGCGGGAGACTCGTGGAGTCGCATCGCGACCAAGGCCGGCGTGAAGTCGACCGAGCTCGCGATCGCCAACGGCAAGAACCTGCGCTCGACGTTGTTGCCCGGTCAGGTGATCTGTCTGCCGGTCGGTGCGTCGATCGCTGCTCCGACCACAACTGCTGCGCCACGCGCTTCGACGGCCGCCGTCACGACTCGTCGTTACTCGCGGGCCGAGTTGGAGCAGATCGTGCGCGACGCGTGGCCGGACGAAATGGAAGCCGACGCGTTCTTCGTCGTGCAACGCGAGAGCAACTGGAACAACCTCAGTCAGAACTCGTGTTGTGTCGGCATCTTCCAGTTGAACTGGAACTCGCACAAGAAGTGGATGGCCAATTACGGCGTGACCGACCGCAACCAGTTGCTCGACCCCGTGATCAATGCCCGGCTGGCTTTGGTGACCTGGCAACGGTCGAACAGTTGGCGACCGTGGTGCACCAGCA
The DNA here is from genome assembly GCA_046095045.1 of Actinomycetota bacterium. Lineage (GTDB taxonomy): Bacteria > Actinomycetota > Acidimicrobiia > Acidimicrobiales > Ilumatobacteraceae > Casp-actino8. The sequence continues at coordinate 12,344 of JBJTIO010000095.1, read as the reverse complement.
GTTGGTGCCCGACGCCCTGACGATTCGGCCGGGTTGCCGGGGGGTTCGAACCCCGTAGACTGCGGTCCATCAGCGCTCGTAGCTCAATGGATAGAGCATTTGACTACGGATCAAAAGGTTAGGGGTTCGAGTCCCTTCGAGCGCGCGAGATGACCAGCGGTTTCCTTCGGGAGACGCTGGTCGTTTGCTTTCTGGTCAGTAACGGTGTAGCCGGAGGCATTGCGAGAGTTCGCCGCTGTTGTGTTGAGGATCGGATCTCCGCAGGGTGTTGCCCCAGAGTTGGCGATGGTTTGGAAAACTGTGGCCAGTTGCCTCTTCGTCCGAAGCTCACGAGAGTTTCATCTGTTCGATCTAACAATCTTTCAAAAGAACAGAACTCCACATGTCGCATATAGTCCGGTTTGAAATTTTGGAGGAGAACAAATGAGCGAGAACCAAGAACCAGACGGAAACGAGAGTGCGTCCAACTCAGGCATGTTTCCTCCGCCGATACCTGAGAAGAGTTCGAGCTATCACGTTGACTCTCAAAAGCCCTTCAATTGGGAACTCACTGCAAAGATCGCGCTCCTGATCGCATTGATCGGTTCCTTCTTGCCGTGGGCACGGGTTTGGATCGTGACCGTGAATGGGACAGACGGAGATGGAATCATCACTGCGATTACATCTGGAATTGCGTTGATCCTTGTCTTTTCCGGTGCGAAGAAATTGATGAGCAATCAAAACTCGTTTGGACTACTTCTGTCGAGCACGATCTCAGCAGGTATCACGGCTGCGGTCTACGTCTACGACCTTTTCAATGTGGCTTCTCTTTCGGACGAGTCATCTGATGAATTCATTGAAATCTCCGTCCAACCCCAGATCGGCCTGATCGGTGGAGCACTTGGTGCTGTTGTCGGGGTCGTTGCGTGCCTTGGCTTGACTCGCCGAGCACGGAAAGTCACTAAAGCTTCCTGATCGCGCACGGCACAAGCGGGGCAACGCAACCGAATCCTTCGGGAAACGCTGGTCTTTTGCTTTCTGGTCTGCGGGTGAGCGGTGGATCTGCGCTTTCCAACTTCTCATCCTCCGTCGATTCGTCGGAGACTTCGGCATGCGCAAATTGCTGATTCTCGCCGTGATTGGTGTTGGGCTGATGTTCGCGTCCCCGGCCAAGGCCCACGACCCGATCATTCTGACTTCGGACCAACGCTCACCCGCCGACGGTCCGTTGCTTCCCGATGGAACGGTGTCGTTCGCGCTTTACGGAACTCTCGAAGAACCTGGTGACACGCGCGGGTTCCGAGTCACGTTCGCCGAGGGCGACAATTTGTACTTCTCGCTCCTGATCCCCGACCTCGCGCCGGAGAACGCTCTGGCCGACGACCAACTTCCGCGACTCGACATCGTCGACCCGAGTGGCGTCTCCACGACCATCCTGCCAACCACAAGAGTTGCGTTCCCCGAACTTTTCACCGGAACCAATTACGTTCGGCTCGCCGACAGCGTCGGCACGGCGGTTGCGGGTACCTACGAGGTGACGATCAGCGGCGATGCTCCCGCGCGTTTCACGGTGTCGGTCGGCACGAAGGAACTCTTCGGTACCGAAGTCGAGAACGCCCCGAACCGCGATCTCGGAGTAGGTGGCGTGATGACGTGGTACGAGACTCCGCCTCCCGTCGTCGAGACGAGCACCACGACCGCGAGCCCAACGACGCTGAGTCCCTCCAGCAATACCGAGGGACCAGTGACCTCGGAAGTCGAAGCACGCACAACGAGTGCGGGCGCCGGTGAGGGAGAGGAATCCGATGACGGATCGTTGCTCCCGATCGTGATTGCCATCGTGGTTGGTGTGGGTCTGATCGGAGCGGTCGTGGCTCGGCGGAGATCTCGTCGCTGACGGCTAGCGTGAGGGTCACACGCGTCCGTAGCTCAATGGATAGAGCATCTGACTTCGGATCAGACGGTTGGGAGTTCGAGTCTCTCCGGGCGCGCCGGTATTAACGACTGCTGTTGCAAAATGGCCATAACTTGAAGCGATCTCGGAGTGGCTGGCGGGAGACGCCTAATGTCGGGCGTATGTCCGACGCCGCTTCGACCACATCACGCACTTGGGATCGCGTTGGAATCGCGATGGGTGCGTTCGTGTTCGCGGCCGGCGTTCAGCACTTCGTCAACCCCGACTTCTTCAACGACATCGTTCCGCCGTGGCTGCCTCCGAGCGAGAGTTTCTGGACGTACCTCAGTGGTATCGCCGAATTGATCGTCGGAGTGATGCTGTTGGTGCCGAAGTATCGACCTCAGGGCGCATTGGCGGCGATCGCACTCTTCGTCGCGGTGTATCCCGCCAACATCTACATGGTGTGGGATTGGCGTGATCGCGAATTGTCCGAACGACTCGTGTCATACGGACGACTGCCGTTGCAGTTCGTGATCATCTGGTTGGCGTGGAGGGTCAGCGTCACACGACGATCGTCAGTGACGCAGTGAAGCCGGTGACCGAATCTCCGCTCATGGTCGCCAACTGGTGATCGACTCCGTCGCGGAACACCATGTCCGATTCGAGTGACACCCGACCGAGGTTGCCCACACTTTGCTCGTAGCTGGCCGCCGCATAGGCCTGCTCACAGGTGGACTTAGGGAATGCGAGTTGCGACGTCACCAAGGGACGACCTGAACCGACGTCGGCCCGAGACGCGTACACCTCGAAGTGAATGTGCGGCCAACGGCCGTCGTAGCACCCAGGGAACACCGACACGAAGGTCAGTTGCCCTCGGTCATCGGCCACCTGCACTCCGCGCAGATAGTTCTCGTTGTCGGCTCCACTCGAATACATCGAGTATCGCCCAACGCTGTCGGCATGCCACAAGTACACGGCCGCCCCGGCGAGTGGGGCACATGATGTCGCAGAATCGACAACGGTGAGTTCGATCGTCAATTGCGTTCCAGTGGCAGTTCCGCTGGCGTCTCCGATGCTCGTGCGGATGTCGTTGCGTTCCACACCGTCGATCGAGAGAACGTCGGGTCCGTTCGTTCCGTCGCCGGGGAACGGCCCAGCGGTTTCTTCAGGTATCGGCGAGCAGTCGACTGCCGCAGGGGACGTCGTTGGCGCCGAGGTGTCGATGACGTTTGCTGTCGTGTCGGGTGCACCCGTCGAGGTGCCGCCCGCTGTGGTGGAGCTCGATGTCGCGCCTTTGTCGGATGAGCACGCGGCGATGACGGCCGTGCCAACACCCGCCGTGAGCAACGCCAGAGCGCGACGGCGATCGATGTATGGGCTTCGGGGGGACTGGGGGTTCATGGCGACTCCTTGCGTTCACCCGACAGAAAACCTCATCTCCGCTCGTTGCGCAACATTTGTGGCTGGTCTCCTACCGAGAACTTACAAACGGTCCTATTATCGGCGAGACTGACAGCTGATGAACGATGTGCGACCCGACAGCACGAATCGATCCTTGCGTCTGTTGCCTGTCATTGCCGCGACTGGTCTCGCCCTCGGGTTCGTTGTTCTTCTAATTCAGCAGCTCACCGAACTGTCGGACCGCCGTCTGCCGTGTTGCGATTATTCGGCGCTCGAGTTGGGAACGCGGGCGTTCCTGCGCGGTGAACAACTGACCGGCATGTACTCACGCGAGGGTTGGCGTCATCCCGGACCCATCACCTTTGTCTGGTCGGCACTGGCGCGGCTGCTGCCGGGGCGCGGATTCGCCGAGCATCAGGTGGCGACGGTCGCAGTGCACATGATGGCGATGGGTGTGATGGTCGCGATGTTCCGTCGACGCTTGTCGAGTACGGCGTTCGTGGTGGCCCTCGCCGCGATGTCGGTCTTCGTGTGGCGCTTCGACATCGATCAGTTTCGTGAGCCGTGGAACCCGTTCACCGCAATGACCTGGACCATGGCGGCCGTCGTCTTGGCCGCGGCGTTCGCCACCCGAATCGGCTGGATGTCGTTGATCGGTTTCGTCATCGTGGGGTCGTTCGCCGTGCAAACGCACGTTGGTGCCGCACCGGTTGTGCTGATCGCCTCGGTTCTCGTCGGACGTCATGTGTACGCGCGCCGTGGAGACGAAGGATGTCGGCGGGCGCTCACCACATCGGCTCTCGCTTTTCTCCTTATCTGGCTTCTGCCGATCATCGACGCGGTGGCGGGTGACGGCAACCTCTTCGATGTCGCGACCGGAACCGACCGCGGCTGGTCGACGAGCGCACCATGGACATCGTTGATCCGATTGTTGGCTGGGGGACCGTCGGCGATGGGTCGTTACTTCGGCCCGTCGAGTCCGTACGTGGCGGCCGACAACCCAACCTTTGTCGAATGGTTGTTGGTTGCCGCGATCGTCGCCATGTCGGTGTTCGTGTGGCGTCAGCGCGATCGACATGCATTCGCCTGGCGACTGACCTCACTGTCGTGGACGGGTCTCATTCTCACCGGAGTCCTTCTGCAGACGACTTCCGGTCCCTTCTATCGTTACCTGTTGTTGCCTGTCGCGGGTCTTGCGGTCCTCGTGTGGATCGCCGGCCTGGTAGTGGTCGTCGAATCGGTTGCCGACCGGATGCCTCTGCTCATCATTCCCGTTGTCGCCGCCATCATCTCGATCGTTGCCGGCATGTTCGGCGCGGTGGGAGTCGATTCGGAACACCTCGTGGGTATCTACGGAGACGAACGCATCGATCAAACAGTGGACGACATCCGTGCGAATTGCGACGCGATTCCCGATGAGATTGTGGTTGACCTGGGTGACGAAGTCGCATGGACCGAAGCCATGCCGATGATCGTTGCTCTCGATGATTGCGTGGATGTCACGGTGACGGGTCTGAGTGGCTTCATCGCCGGTCCCGGCTACGAGGCTGACGACGATGCGGTCGCCAACTATCGCATCGACGGATTCGGTTGGTCGGCTATCTCTGACGACTAGGCAGCGTGGTCGTCGAGCACGCCGTCAGCTCCACGCGAAAACGGGCTGTTCGAGGTGATCGACACGCTCGTCGACACGACCCTCGATGCCGACCCAACGCATCTGCAGCAACACCGCACCGGTGGGCGCGTGGATGAGATCGCCTCCGAGAGGTATCTGCACGACGGGCCGATCGCTCTCGGGAATGCTCACGAAACGGGGCGAATCGTGTCGACACAATTGGTGGAGTCCGATGCGATACGCGTGCGCCACCTCGGCCGGGTCGGGCCGTACCTCGGCATGGTCGCCGGCCCAGATGACGATGGGAGTCATGACGAATCCCGAACGGGTGGTGTAGTCGTCGAGCAGCCCGAGAACCGACGACTCGTCGAGTTCGAGACCGAGCTCCTCGTGCGTCTCGCGCAGCGCGGCTTCGATCACGGTTTCGCCCGCATCGATCTTCCCGCCCGGAAGGGCCCACTGACCCGCGTGTCGATTCATGCGTGCCGCGCGTCGACACAAGAGAAACGACGCACCACCAGAGACACCGGTCATGCGACCATCGAGACCGCTGACGTCGCCGGGTACTCCGCGCAGAGGGTCGGAGCCCACATCGAAAGGGTCGAGGTGATCGTCGGGGCGACTGTCGATCAGAACGATCGCGACGGCGGCGTGACGCAGACCTTCGGTCGAGTGAACTCGGCGATTGTGGCGGGCGATGTTGTCGCGAATCGTGTCACGCAGAGCGAGGTCGTAGGGAATCACGTGTGCTTCTCCCGATGTGCGCCCACGACGGTGGCCGCAAGAGCGGTGGCGATCGGTACCGATGCCACCAGCCCAACCGAGCCGACAAGTGAACGCACCACCTCCACGGCAACGACCTCTTTGCCAATGACTGCTCCCGTTGACTGACGAGACTGCGAGAAAAACAGCAACAAAGGCAACGAGGCACCGGCATAGGCGAGGAAGAGGGTGTTCACCGTGGACGAGACATGATCGCGACCGATGGTCATAGCTGCCCGAAAAATGTCCGACCATGATCCGTTTGGATTTGCCGCTCGTAATTGCCACACAGCACTCACCTGCGTGACAGTTACGTCATCAAGCACGCCAAGCGAGCCGATCACGATTCCAGCGAGGATCACTCCGCGAAAATCAATGTCGAGTCCGAGAACGTCGAGGTAATAGCTGCTCTCATCGCTGTATCCGGTGAACTTTGCTGCCGCCACGAACAGCCAGCCAAGCAACCCCGTGAGTGTGAGGCTGAGAAAGGTCGACAACAAAGCGACAGCTGAAGCGATGTTGATGCCGTGGGCAAGAAAAATTGCGATGAAAGCAATCACGATCGACCCGACGATCGCCACTGCGATGGGGCTGTTGCCATCGAGGAGCGAAGGCAACAGGAAAATGATCAGCACAATGAGGCTTGCCCCAAGACCAGCGACGGCCCCTAAACCACGCCAACGTCCGAGCAAGAGCACCGAAATGACGAAGATCAGAGCGAGCAGGAGCATCGGTGTTCCTCGTTGGTAGTCGTGGAATCCGTAAACGATGGTTCCATTTCCGATCACCGCGGTGCTCACCAGAATGCGGTCTCCCTCCTTCAGCCGCGCACCGACACCATCAGCAGATTGCTCGATGACACCGCGATCATCCTCGTCGCCAACCGAGATGGTGACCCAACGACAGTCGACCCCTTCCTCGGGTGCCGTTCCGGTGCAAGGAAGTTGCTCGACCAGCAAGACACGGGCCTTACGAATGTTGGAGTCGAGGAACTCTGAACTGTCATTGGAATCACCGTTCGGCCACAAGAGGATCATTCCGACGAGTGCCAGGAGACCGACGGCGATGACCAACGTCCACACCACCCGTCGAACTTTGTCCGGAGCGTGGAGGGCACTCAGGTCGTGAGAGTGATGTTCGCTCATGAGATGGCGTGCAATGCGTGAAGACCATCCCACACATCGCTGAACCGCGTGGTGAGCGGGCTGAGTCCGAGGCGCACGATGTCGGGTGGGCGCACGTCGGCGATCACCTTGTGTTCGGTGGCAAGTCGCTCGACCAGACGGGCGGCATCGGAATGATGAACAGCCACATGGCAACCGCGACGCTGAGGATCGCGCGGTGTCGAGGTCTCGAGGTCCAACTCGTCGATGATCTCGAGGGCGAACGCGGTGAGCGCGCGCCCCTTGGCCGCGATGGCCTGCATGCCGGCACGCGCCGACAACGCGATTCCTTCCTCGGCGGCGACGAGGCTGAGCATGTGGGGCGTTCCGAGCAACACGCGACGGATGTCGTCGTGGGGCTCGAAGGGTCGCTCCATCGCGAACTGATCCTTCTGGGCGAACCAGCCTTGAATCGGCTGGCGAACGCGCGCGTGCAGGTCGGCGTGCACGTAGGTCCAGGCCGGTGCACCGGGACCGCCGTTGAGGAACTTGTAGCTGCAGCCGATCGCCAACTCGACACCGAGTGCGTGCACATCGAACTCGATGGCGCCAGCGGCGTGCGAGAGGTCCCACACAACCAGTGCTCCGGCGGCGCGGGCTCGTGCCGTGAATCCGGCGACGTCGCACAATTCGGCGGTGCGGTAGTCGATCACGCTGCGCACCACGACGGCGACGTCATCGAGATGCATGTCGTCGGTGAAAGGTCGCATCTCGAGACCCAGATCGCGGGCGATGCCTTCGACCACGTATCGATCGGACGGGAAATCGTGGCTCGACACCGATACCACTCGGCGGTCGGGTCGCAGGCTGAGGGCCATGTGCACGGCTTGGAAGATGTTGAGTGTGGTGTTGTCGTGCACCGCAACTTCTCCGGGTCGACTGCCGATGATCGCACTCATGCGGTCGCCCACCTTGCGTGGCATGTCGAGCCAGTGGCTCCAACTGGCGATCAGGTCGGTGGCCCATTCGGTCTCGACGACTTGCTTCAGGCGTTCGATGGTGGCGAGTGGCGTGCGACCGAGCGAATTGCCGTCGAGGTACACCACGTCCTGGTCGGGAATGAGGAACTCGTGACGGTAGGGGGCGAGCGGATCGGCGTGGTCGAGGCGCAGCGCGTCGTCGCGGGAGATCACACCGTCATTCTGCCCGTCGCGCGGGCGAGGTTCCCAACCTCAACCGGGGAACATCACGAAGAGGAACTCGGAGAGCGGGTGACGGGAATCGAACCCGCGTTCTCAGCTTGGGAAGCTGATGTTCTGCCATTGAACTACACCCGCAGAAATCTCAAGAATAGCGGGGGTCCTCGGTGGTCGTCACCTGTGGCCCGGCGCCCCGAACCAACTACGGTGTGAGGCGTGATCTTGTCCGACCGCAGCCTGCGGGAGGCCCTCGCGGCCGGCCGCATCATCATCGATCCGCTCGACGACGCGATGATTCAACCGTCGTCGATCGACGTGCGCCTGCATCACATGTTCCGGGTCTTCCGCAACCACACGGCGGGCGTGATCGACGTGAAGAAGGACATGACCGGGCTCACCGAACTGGTCGAGATCCCCGCCGATGGCGTGTTCATGTTGCACCCCGGTGAATTCGTGCTCGGCAGCACGCTCGAGCGCGTGGGCGTGCCGAACGACTTGGTGGCGCGCATCGAGGGCAAGAGTTCGCTCGGACGACTCGGTCTGCTCATTCACTCGACCGCCGGCTTCATCGACGCCGGATTCGATGGGCACGTCACGCTCGAACTTGCCAATGTCGCGAGTCTGCCGATCACGCTCTACCCGGGCATGAAGATCGGTCAGGTGAGCTTCATGCAGATGACCACTCCGGCCGATCGCCCTTACGGTCAGGGCGCGCGCGGCTCGAAGTATCACGGTCAGCGTGGCCCCACGCCGAGCCGCTACTTCGAGAACTTTCAGAACGACTAACCCAGTTCGGGAACTTTCCGAACCTGGTCGTCGTCTGACGGTGCATGAAACCGTCGATCCTGAGCGTCACCACCGTCGCATCACTTCTGCTCGTCTCCGCGGCGTGCACGAACGAGGCAAGTAGCACCGACCCGTTCTCTACCAAGACACCCGTCGCGCTGTACGAGACATTCGCCGACTGCGATGCTGTCGTGGAGTGGACAAAGGCCGAGATGCTGAAGCGCGTCACCGCGTACGGACTCGACAACTATCCGATCTATTACGACACCGTACGAGTGATGGAAGATGTGGTGGCCGCCACCGAGGCCCCCGCAGCCGACATGGGGTCCGCCGAGAACTCGGGAACGTCGACCACCAACACCCAGGAGATCGGTGTTGACGAAGGTGACATCACCGAGACCGACGGACGCCACGTGTTCAGCATCGTCGACTCGCGGTTGCGTAGCGTCGACCTCGAGAACGAGGTGGTTCTCAGCGATCTCGCGCTTCCCGTGGGCGATGCCCAGATGATTCTGAACAGCGATGTGCTGGTGGTCGCCACCATGTCGTGGTCGCAAAGCGCCGAGACGATTCTCGATCGTTACGCCATCACGAACGGCTCGCTCGAACTTCAACGTCGCGATCATCTGGAAGGCACGCTCGTGTCGATGCGCTCCATCGACGGCGTCGTGCAACTGGTGTTGCGAACCGGAGTCATCGAGCGACTCGATTTCGTGTCGCCGCGTGACGGCTCTGATTCATCCGCGCGTGCCGCCAAGCAACGCAACACCGAAGTGATCGAGTCTCTGCGGGCCGAAGATTTGCTGCCACGCTCGTTCGAGGAGTCCGCTCTCGGTGCGTGGGGCGCACCCGAGGTCGCGCTCGACTGCGCTCGGCTCGGGCATCCGGGTGAGTTCAGTGGCTGGGGCGTCACGTGGGTGGCGACAGTCGACACGTCCGATGCGGCGTCGGTGCCGAGCGGTGCGGCCGGACTGATCACCGATTCGACGACGACCTACACATCGGAAGAGAACCTGTACGTCACCACTGTGCGTTGGAACGATTTCGTCGATCAACAAGTGATCTCGAATCGTCCCGAGCCGCCACGCACCGTCGTTCATCGCTTCTCGTTGGTCGACGGCGTGCGTCACGAGGCGTCGGGCGAGGTCGTCGGTTCGCTGTTGAACTCGTATTCGATGTCGGAGTACGACGGTGATCTGCGCGTTGCCACCACGTCTTATTCCGACGACTTCGGCGGCGGCCAGGACAATGGCGTACACGTGCTGCGCGTCGAAGGCTCCGAGTTGGTCGAGATCGGATCAGTGCGCGGCCTCGGTCGTGGTGAACAGATCCAAGGCGTGCGATTCGACGGCCCGCGTGGATACGTGGTCACATTCCGTCAAGTGGATCCGCTGTACGTGATCGATCTCTCCGACCCAAGCGCGCCGAATGTCGTGGGCGAATTGAAGATTCCCGGATACTCCACCTATCTGAAGCCAATCGGAGGTGATCGCCTCATCGCCATCGGCATGTCGGGCACCGACACCGGCCAGATCACCGGCGTACAGGTTTCGTTGTTCGATGTGTCCGACCCGACCAATCCACTTCAGGTCGCCACCGCCGACGTGGCCGAATGGAGCATGGCCACCTACGACCCGCATGCCTTCTTGTGGTGGGAGCCCACCGGACAAATCGTCGTGCCGAAGGAGATGAATTGCACCCAGTTCGGCGGTCCCGGATGCGAGTCGGCCGTGGTGTTGCGGCTCGAGGGCGATGCACTCGTCGAGCAAGGACGCATCATGCAGTGGTTCCCGATCGTTCGCTCGATGATCGTCGCTGATCGCTTGGTCACCGTGAGCGCTGGGGGAGTACTGGTGAACGAACTCGACACACTCAAGGAGTTGTCGGACATCCGCTTCGACATTCCCGGAACCACAGCCGAGGACGACCTCCCCTGACCGTACACTCGTCGTATGGCGACGTCACCGCTCGCGATCGAGTTCGTCACGTCGGCAGTCGACGTGCGCGTGCTTCCTCCTTCACCGGTCGAGGTCGCCTTCGTCGGTCGTAGCAACGTCGGCAAATCGTCCTTGATCAACGCGCTCGCGAACCGCAAGCAATTGGCGCGGGTGTCGAACACCCCCGGCCGCACGCAGTTGATCAACATGTTCGGTCTGCCCAATGGCGCCACACTCGTCGACCTGCCCGGTTACGGCTACGCGGCCGTGCCGGGTCGCGTGAAGCAGGGTTGGCAGAAAATGATCGAGGGCTACCTGCTCGAACGCGAATCACTGGTGAATGTGTTCGTTCTGGTCGACGGTGAGATCGGCCCGACCAAACTCGACGTGCAGATGCTCGAGTGGTTGCGCGCCAACGGTGTCGCGCACACGGTCGTGGCAACCAAGCACGACAAGGTGAAGTCGGCCAAGCGTCAAACTCGCAAGAAAGATCTGGCCGCCGGATGCATGCTCGAGCCCGGTGACGTGGTGTGGGTGAGCGCGACCAAGGGCATCGGCATCGACGACTTGCGTTCGTTGGTGCTGTCGCACCTGTCGTGAACGTCGCTGATCAGTTGCTCGACGTCAACGGCGCAACCGGGTTGGCGAGAGCCTTCTCGCCGTTCTCGATCGCCTCGAGCAAGTGGATGGCGATGTCGGCCACCTTCACCTGATCCTCCTCGGCTCCGGCGGCCTTCACACCATCGTCGAGCATGATGTAGCAGAACGGGCAGGCCGTCGCGACGCGACTGGCGCCGGTGCTGAGGGCCTCGCGCGCGCGTTCGTCGTTCACCTTGGTCCCGATGGATTCCTCCATCCACATGCGCGCGCCACCGGCGCCGCAGCACATGCCCTTGGTTCCGTTGCGCTGCATCTCGACCACTTCGATGCCCTTGATCGAAGCCACGACCTTGCGCGGGGCGAGGTAGACGTCGTTGTGGCGACCGAGGTAGCACGAATCGTGATACGTGATGCGCTCCTCGAGTGAGGCGTTGCTCACGTCGAGACGACCACTCTCGATCAACTGCTCGAGCAATTGCGTGTGGTGGATCACTTCGTAACGACCACCCAACTGCGGGTACTCGTTCGCCAGCGTGTTGAAGCAGTGCGGGCATTGCGTGATGATTTTCTTCACGCCCATTCCGTTGAGCATCTCGACGTTCGGTATCGCGAGCATCTGGAAGAGGTACTCGTTACCCGAACGACGGGCCGAGTCACCGGTGCACATCTCGCTCGGTCCGAGGATCGCCACATCGATGCCGGCGCGCTTCAGAAGCTGGGCGATCGATTGTGTGACGTTCTTGTTCTTGTCGTCGTACGAACCCGCGCTACCGACCCAGTAGAGGTACTCGTGCGAGAACGCGTCGCCCGGATCGACGATGTCAACCGGCAGGTCCTTAGCCCAGTCTCCGCGCTCGCCCTGGTTCATGCCCCACGGATTGCCCTGGTTCTCCATGGCGCGATACGCGTTGCCCAACTCGGCGGGGAAGTTGCTCTCCATCAGCGACAGATAGCGACGCATGTCGAGAATCTTGTCGAGGATCTCGATGTTGACGGGGCAGATCTCGTCGCAGGCCTTGCACGACGTGCAACTCCAGATCTCCTCGGCGGTGATGCGCTCGAACA
>JBJTIO010000094.1:0-5353 GCA_046095045.1 Actinomycetota bacterium | reverse complement strand
GCGAGTGCCTCGAGTTCGGGAACGGCGCGCCCGTCGAACGGGGCATTCGCGAGAGACGCCACGGCCTCATCGCGCAGGCGCACGATCACCGACTCCATCTCGTCGAGAGCTCCGCAATCGAGGATCGCTTGTTGCACGTCGGCAACACCTGCATCATCGAGCCATTCGACACCCACCCGTGCGAGAACGGCGCGCTGCGCCGACGACGCTCGTTCGATCGCGATCGCCATGAGCGGCGTGGGTTTGCCCTCACGCAGATCATCACCCACCGGCTTGCCCGTCACTTCGGTGCGACCGAATGCACCCATGACGTCGTCGCGCATCTGGAACGCGTCGCCGAGTGGCAAGCCGTAGGCGCTCAGAGTCGGAATGAGTTCGTTCTTGCGTTGCGGAGCGGCCAGCATCGCTCCGAGATGCAACGGTCGTTCGATGGTGTACTTGCCACTCTTGTAACGACAGATGCGCTCGGCCTTGAAGCGTCGTCGCTCGTTGCGCGCCGATCCGATGAGATCGAGCAATTGCCCGATGTTCAATTCGATGCGCAGCTCGTGCCAGATCTCCCGCGCTTCAGCGGGCACGTCGGACATCAACCGATCGCTGTACACGAAAGCAAGATCGCCCACCAGAATCGCAATGCCATCTCCGTACCGACGCGACTCGCCACTGCTACCGCTGTCACGATGTTCGGCGGCGAACACTTCGTGGGTCACCGGTGCGCCGCGTCGCGACGTCGAACCGTCCATCACATCGTCGTGGAATAGCGCGAAGCCGTGTAGCAGTTCGAGCGCCGCGCCGGCATCGAGGCTGATGCGCGCGTCGAGATCGCCCCCGGCAGCGACGTGACCCCAATGCGCGAACGCCGGACGCAGACGCTTGCCGCCCGATGCCACAAGACGCGCGATCTCGGCGACCGGAGACGCGAGGTCGTCGTCGAACTGCGACCAACGCTGCTGCTCGGGAGCCAACACTTCGGCGATACGACGCTCCACTCGCGCGGCCAGAGCCACGAGGGATGCCGGGGGTGCACTCACACCGTCAGGCTAGGCCGGTCAGGCCTCGAGACCCCCGACGACTCCGTCGATCCGCAACCGCGCGTTACCGATGCGATCTCGGCAGAGCCGGATCAAGTCGCTCGCGCGTTGCACCCGCGTCGCGAGCACGTCGACATCGACGTCGGCCCGTTCGAGTTCGGACAGAATCTTCTCCAGTTCAGCCAATGCCTCGGCGTAACCGATCTCGTCATCGTTCTTGGCCATGATCGCCTCCCAGCGTCGTCATTTCTTCATTTCCGTTCCGGTGACGTTCGACGTGGCCGAGCCGTCGCCCGTGGTGGTGACCAACGTGTAACCCGCCTTCACGTCGGCGACCGAACGCAGCACTCGCCCATCGGCAGTGCGCGTGATCGACCAGCCTCGAGCCAGCACGTTCGCTGGGTCGAGCAGGACCACACGCTTCTCGAGGTTGTCGATCGCGAGGGCGCGCTCGGACAGGATCTGCGGCGCTCGTCGCTGCAGGCGACCCACTCGATCGTCGAGTCGCTCGTCGGCGCGGGTGACGGCTGTGAGCGTGCGAACACCGATCTCGCGCGCCAACTTGCCCAGAGTGTGGCCCGCTTCGTCGAGCACGCGCGTGGCCCGCGCTGACACCTCGCGCCACGCGGTCTCGGTGGCGTCGACGTACGCCCGCACATGATCGATCAGGGCCACGGCGCACGCGGTCGGCGTCTTGTGACTCTCGTGAGCGACCTCGTCGGCAACGTGGAAATCGATGTCGTGGCCGATCCCAGTGAACACCGGAAGCGGCGAATCGGCGATGGCCATGGCGATCATCTCGCTGTCGAACGTCGAGAGATCGGTCTTGCTGCCACCTCCGCGCACCACGACGATGACGTCGATGTCATCGCGTAGACCGAAGGAACGAATCGCTTCCGACACCTCGGATGGCGCCGTGTCGCCTTGCACCGTCACCGATGAAATCGAGATGTCGAATCCGATTCCCGACTGTTCGATCTGCTTCATGAAGTCCTGAATGCCCGCGGTGCCGACACTGCCAACGAGGCCGAGGCGCAGTGGCACGGGACTGAGCGTGGTCTCGCGATTGCGGTGATACGCGCCGGAGGCCTTCAACTTGCGCACGAGTTCCTCGCGCTGCAACGCGATGTCGCCCAGCGTGTAGTTCGGATCGATGCCACGCATGATGAGCGACAACTTGCCGAAACCCGCGTAGTAATCGAGTTCGCCGAAGATGCGCACCTTGATGCCGTTGTTCAATGCGAGCCCGCTCTTCACGAGAGTGGACTGCATTTTCAAAAGATCGCGCTTCCACAAGTTGACGTTCACCTGCACCTTGCGACCGCCGTCATCAGCGTCGACCAACGAGAAGTAGGTATTCCCGTTCTTGGTGCTGATACCGGAGATCTCACCCCACACCCAGAGACCCTCGTCGAAGTAGTCGCTCAGAACGTCGTTGATTTCCTCGGCCAACTCGGCGATCGAATAGGTGTGCACGCCGCCGGGACCGTCGATCTCCTCGTCGGCGAACACAACGTCGAATTCGTCGAGCTCGTTGTCCAGTTCGTCGCTCATCGTTCCCCGATTCTGCCCCATCGCCGACGGCCATCGGCAGGGGGTGGTCACACTATGTTGGGAGCGTGACCGGCAACCTCGTCATTCTCCGCCACGGTGAGAGCACGTGGAACCAGCAGAACCTGTTCACCGGCTGGCATGATGTGCCGCTGTCCGACAAGGGTCTCGGCGAAGCCGCGGCTGCCGGACGAACCATGGCCGAGGCCGGCTTGTTTTTCGACGTGGCCCACACCTCGCTGCTCACGCGGGCGGTGATGACCTGTCATCTCGCGCTGAATGCCATGGGGCAGGTGTGGCTACCGGTGCAACGGTCGTGGCGTTTGAACGAACGCCATTACGGAGCGTTGCAGGGACTCGACAAGAAGGCCACCACCGAACGACACGGTGCCGAGCAAACCAAGTTGTGGCGACGCAGTTTCGACGTGCCCCCGCCGCCCGTCGACACCGACAGCCCCGAGCACCCGGTGAACGATCGGCGTTATCGATTGCTCGACCCCAGCGTTCTGCCCGCCTCGGAGTGTCTGAAGGACGTGGTGGCGCGCGTGCTCCCGTATTGGAACGATGCCGTGGTGCCTCAATTGCGCGACGACCAGACCGTGTTGGTCACCGCCCATGGCAACAGCCTGCGCGCCCTCGTCATGCACCTCGAGGGAATCTCCGAGGACGCCATCGCCGAACTGAACATCCCGACCGGAGCCCCGCGTCGCTACACCTTCGACAGCGCGATGCGCGTGACCTCGGCCGAGTACCTCGGCGACGCCGCCGCGGTGGCCGCGGCCGCTGCTGCGGTTGCGAAACAAGCCGGCGCCTGACACGGGCGTCAGACCGGCCGATGTGCCACCCGACTCAGGGGGGTGTCCGCCGACTCACACGGGTGACGACCGGGACAACGCTCGTGGTTCTCACAAGTTCACGAGCGTTATAGGGTTCGAGGCATGGCAAGCAAAAAGAATTATCTCGACAGCCTCCGTCGGGTCGCGCTGTTCTCCTCCTGCTCCACCAAGGACCTCGAGAAGATCGCCAAGGCCGGCGATGAGGTCACCCTCGATGCCGGCTCCGTGATCGTCGATCAGGGCCAGACCGGTCGCGAGGCATTCGTCATCATCAGCGGTTCGGCCACGGTGAAGCGCAACGGCAAAAAGGTCGCCACTCTCGGCGCCGGTTCGGTCGTCGGCGAATTGTCGCTGCTCGACCATGGCCCGCGCACCGCGACGGTGGTTGCCGACACCGAGTGCACGATGCTGGTCATCAGCCAGCGTCAGTTCCTCGCGGTGATCGACGCGATTCCGGCGATTTCGCACAAGCTTCTGGCCACCCTGGCCGGTCGCATTCGCGAACTCGACCGTCAATACTTCGGCTGATCCGGCGAGGGTTCGCCCCGCTCGTTCGTGGGCAGTAGCGTTCTCCCTGCATGGGAACGCACGCTGAGACACCAGCCGCACCTTCGGGTCCGCGGCGCCTGAAGCCGTACCAACTCTCGATCGCCATCGGCTCGTTCATGGCGGTCTTCATCGCGGTGTCGGGTGTTCTGCCCCTCATCACCGATTGGCACAACGATTCGCCGATCCACCGCGAAGTCTTCGGTGGCATCCCCGGCCCGTTGAAGTTGGCCTTCTACACCGTCATCCCCGTGCTGGTGTTGTGGGGTTCGTTCCGGTTCGCCGACCGCATCCGTAACTGGGAACGCGGAGCGCCCGATCGACGTCGCACCACGGCGAAGAACGTGAAGCGTCGCCTCGCCGATTTCCGCGCCGGTGTGTACATGCGCACCCTGCTGCGCGACTCGGCCGCGGGACTCATGCACTCGCTGATCTACTTCGGATTCCTCGTACTACTCGGCGTCACGACCGTGCTCGAGATCGATCACCAGTTGCCCGAGAGTCTGAAGTTCCTGCACGGTGACGTGTACCGCGGTTACGTGTTGGTCGGCGATCTCGCCGGACTCGTGTTCACCGCTGGCGTCGTGTGGGCCATCGTGCGTCGTTACGTGCAGCGCCCATACCGCATTCGCATCAAGTCGAAGCCCGAGCATGCGGTGATCCTCGTGACCCTTCTCGCAATCGGTCTCACCGGATTCGGTGCCGAGATGTTCCGCATCGCGGAGTCGTCGGCGAGCGGCACCAACATGGATCACGAGAAGTGGTCGTTCATCGGCTACCCGCTGGCCCAGACCGTCGATGGTCTCGCCCCGCGCACGCTTGAGCTGTGGCATCAGGGTTGGTGGATCGCACACGTGCTGACCTTCGTGGTTTTCCTGGCGATCCTTCCGATCACCA
Source organism: Actinomycetota bacterium (assembly GCA_046095045.1). GTDB lineage: Bacteria > Actinomycetota > Acidimicrobiia > Acidimicrobiales > Ilumatobacteraceae > Casp-actino8. The sequence goes on along the minus strand of JBJTIO010000094.1, from coordinate 492 downwards.
TGCTGCGACACATCTTCACCTCGCCGCTCAACATGTATCTGCGTGATCGTGAACGCCCGAAGGGTGCGATGAAGGCCATGCCGAACCTCACCGAGACCGCGCTCGAGTCGTTCGGTGCGTCCGTCGTCGAGGACTTCACCTGGAAGCAGTTGCTCGACACCGATGCCTGCACGATGTGCGGTCGGTGCACCAGCGTGTGCCCGGCGCACGCCACCGGCAAGCCCCTCGATCCGCGCGAGATCGTGTTGAAGACGGGCGAAGTGATGGCCGCCACCGCGGCGCATGCTCCCGGCGGCAAGGTGTCGCCGCCTCTCGGCACCGACTCCGAGATCACCATCGGCGCCAACTCGTTGTTCGAGCGCATCACCGCCGAGGAGATCTGGAGTTGCACGTCGTGCAAGGCCTGCGACGAGATCTGCCCCGTCAACATCGAGATCCTCGACAAGATTCTCGACATGCGTCGCTATCTGTCGCTGATGGAGAGCAACTTCC
>JBJTIO010000093.1:0-5842 GCA_046095045.1 Actinomycetota bacterium | reverse complement strand
ACGTCGCAATTCGCCGACCCGAGCCACACCACGAGCGGACTCACGTTGGCCGGATCCATCGCGTCGAAACCCGATTCGGGCTTCTTCATCATCTCGGCGAAGGCTTCCTCGGTCATGCGACTGCGTGCCGACGGAGCGATGGCAGTGAGTTTGATGTTGTCGCGACCGAGTTCGGCGGCGCCGCCGATCGTGACGGCGGCGATCCCGGCCTGTGCCGCGGCGGAGTTGGCCTGCGACACGCTGCCGAAGAGCCCTGCTCCGGACGATGTCGTGACGACGCGTGCGTCGACCGGGGTTCCGGCCTTCGACATCGCGCGCCAGTGATCGATCGCGTGGCGGACCGGGCAGAACATGCCGCGCAGGTGCACCTTCATGACGGCGTCCCACTCGTCGACCGACATGTTGACGATCATGCGGTCGCGCACGATGCCGGCGTTGCACACCAAGGTGTCGAGACCACCGAAGGTGTCGATGGCTTGACGGATCATGCGTCCGGCGCCGTCCCAGTCGCTCACGTCGTCGGCGTTGACGATCGCTTCGCCACCGTTGGCGCGGATCTCCGACACCACTTCGGCGGCCGGTCCTTGATCGTGTCCTTCACCGGTGAGGCTCGCGCCCACGTCGTTGACGACCACCTTGGCACCCTCGGCGGCGAAGGCCAAGGCGTGCGCTCGACCGAGTCCGCGCCCGGCTCCGGTGATGATGACGACGCGTCCGTCGCAGATTCCCATGGGTCGTCCTCTCAGCAGGTGATGCCACCGTCGAGCACGACGATGGATCCGGTCATGTAACGACCTTCGTTCGACGCGATGAAGGCGAACAGATTGGCCATTTCGTCGGGCTCGGCCTGGTCCATCGGCGTCATGATCTTGCCCATCAACTTGTAGTCCGCGTTCTCGGGAAGATTCATGAACGAGGTGACGATGTTGGTGTTCGTGCCTCCCGGTGCGATCGCGTTCACACGCACGCCCTTGCCGCGGTACTCGTACGCGAGCGCGCGCGTGAGGTTGACGACCCCGCCCTTGCTCGCGCAATAGGCGGCGCTCCACGGCGCGCCCATCAGGCCCGATGTCGACGCGGTGTTCACGATGACGCCGTCGACACCCGTCTCCTCGTACGAACGCAGCAAATGGGGGAGGGCGTAGCGCGACACGTAGAACGTGCCGTTGAGGTTGACCGACACGATGCGATCGAACCACTCGGGAGTCTCCTCGTGGCTGTTGGCGAAGTGCCCGATGCCGGCGATATTGCACACGATGTCGAGACCGCCGAGAGACTTGGCCGCCTTGTCGACCGTCTTCTGCACGGCAACCGCGTCGGTGACGTCGAGGTCGTAGGCGACCGCCTTTCCGCCAGCCTTGGTGATCTCGGCGGCGGTCTCCTTGGCGTCGCGCAGATCGGCGATCGCCAGTTGTGCGCCTTCAGCCGCGAATCGAATCGCGGTCGCGCGACCGATGCCCGAACCCGCGCCGGTGATGAACACGCGCGCGCCACGTAGACGCTTGTACGTGGGGGCGGGTTTGCGCACCGGCTTCTTCTTGGCGGGCTTGCGATCGGCCTGGGCCTTGCCGGCGATGGTGCGAGCGGTGATCTTCTTCTCGGTCATGGCTGTCCTTTGTTCACGATGTCTTGCCGTAGGTGGCGCGGAGGTCTTTCTTCAGCACTTTGCCGCTGGGGTTGCGCGGCAAGGAGTCGACGAACTCGAGTTGCTCGGGGATCTTGTGCACCGACAACTTCGCGTCCTTCAAGTACGCGACCATCTCATCGAACGTGAGGTTCGCGTCGGGCTTGGTCACGATGACGGCACACGCTCGCTCGCCACTGGCGGTGTCGGGGAGGCCGATCACGGCGACGTCGGCGACCGCCGGATGGGCGAACAGCAGATCCTCGATTTCCTTGGCCGAGATGTTCTCGCCTTTGCGGATGATGATGTCCTTCAAACGGCCGGTGATGCTGATGTATCCGTCGGCGTCGATGATGCCGAGGTCACCCGTGCGGAACCAACCGTCCTCGTCGAAGGCCTCGGCGTCGAGACTCGCGTCGAGGTAGCCCATGCACACCTGTCCGCCCTTCACGCGCAACTCGCCTTCGACACCTCGCGCCGATTCGACGCCGTCCATCACCGTGCGGATGCTCACTCCGGGGCAAGCGCGACCGTCGGTGTTGGCCTTCTTGTCGTCGGGGTCGTCGACGTGAACCATGGTGTTGATCGGAGACTCGGTGAGTCCCCATCCACCGATGAGGGGAGCGCCGAAGGCCGCGACCATTTCGGCGTTGAGGGAACGCGGCTTGGGCGAACCACCGCCATTGAAGATGCGCACGTTCGGAAGGAGCTTTTCGCCGTCGGGAAGTTGGCGTTGTGCATTGAGGTAGGTCAGCCAGAACACCGTGCCGGCACCGGCACACGTGCATCCGTGCTCGCCCAACCACTTCGGAGTGTTGGCGGGATCGAAGGTCTCGACCATCAGCAATTCGACACCGGTCTCCATCGCGTTGAAGAGCCAGATCAAACCGCCGACGTGTGTGATGGGGAAGACGACGGCCGCCTTGTCGTCGGGACCTACCTGCATGCTCCATTGCATGCCGAGATTGGCCGCGCCCATGCTCGCATCGCTGTGCTTGGCACCTTTGGGGTCGGCGGTGGTGCCCGACGAATAGAAGAGCCAACGCAGACCGTCGACATCGGCGCGATACGGCGGCAGCCCGACTGCATCGGGGTCGGCCTCGGGGAGGTCGGGGTCGGCGACGATGATGCGAACGTCACGATCTCCGATGATGTCGTTGGCCATCGGTGGAAAGTCGAACCCGCGGAAGACTCCGGGGACGATGAGCACCTTGCACTCGGATTGCTTGGTGATGAACGACACCTCACGATGTCGGTAGATCGGAAGGATCGGGTTCTGGATGGCGCCGAGTCGCGACAACGCACCCGTGAGCACCAGCGATTCGAACCGTGATGGCAGGATCCACGACACGTTGGTGTTCTCGCCGACGCCCAATTGCGACAAACCAGCGGCCACGCGCTCGCACCAGTTCTTGTACTCGCCGAACGTCATGCTGCGTCCGCGCTCGTCGAAAGCCATGCGCTTGTCGGGAGTCGTGAGGGCACGCTCCGACACGAGTTGCCAGAGGGTCTTGCCCGTGGTGTCGAGATTCGCCGAGAGATCGCGGGTCATGGCATCGATTCTCAGAAGGTGATGACCGCGCGTGCGACGGTGCCGCTCTCGAGACCGTGCACGGCGTCCTGCCAATTGCCGATGGGGAAGGTGGCGCTCACCAATTCGTCGAGCAACACCTCACCGCGTCGATAGAGGTCGATGATGTAGGGAATGTCGCGCTGCGGACTGATGGTTCCGTAACGGCAACCGATGATGCCGCGATCGACTTGGGTGAGGCGTCCGTACAGTCCCTTGAACTCGGCGGTCTGACCGGCGACACCGATGACGACCACCGTGCCACCCCAGTCGAGGCATTCGAGCGCGTTGTACGTGACCGCCGGGTGAGCGACGCAGTCGAACGCCCAGTCGACGCCACCGGCGTTGAACGGACCCCGCGGCATGTCGGGCTTGTACGGCATGATGCCACCGACGGCGGCGATCAGATCGTCGCGACGTCCGTCGAGAAAATGCGTGGCACCGAATCGACGCGCCAACGATTCCTTCTCGGGCACCGTGTCGACCGCGATGATCGTGGTGGCACCCTGCACCTTCAACGCCTGGATGACGTTGAGTCCCACGCCACCAACGCCGAACACCAACGCCGATTGTCCGCGCTTCACGTTGGCGCGGTTGAAGACGGCTCCCATTCCGGTGACGACACCGCATCCGACGAGAGCAGCCGATGTGAGGGGCACGTCATGGGGAATCTTGACGCACTGCACGTCGCGCACGACGGTGCGCTCGGCGAAGGCACTGGTGGCGGCGAAGTTGTAGATCGGTTCGCCGTCGAGCGTGAACGGCTGGCTCCAGTTGGCGAGGGTCGAGCGACACAACGTCGGTCGGCCGTCCATGCAGAACTCGCAGAATCCGCAGGCGGCCAAGGTCGCCACGATCACGTGATCGCCCGGTTGCACGTGGGTGACCGCGTTCCCGACTTGCTCGACCACGCCGGCGGCCTCGTGGCCGCACACGCCGGGCGACGGCACGGGGTAGAGGCCGTTCATGTACGAGATGTCGCTGTGGCACAGACCGGCGGCGGCGATGCGCACGATGACCTCGCGCGCCCCCGGATCACGAAGGGTCAAACCATCGACTAGCGAGGTGGTCTTGCCGTCGTACACGATTCCCTTCATGGGGCCCCCTTCGTCCGTCCCGAGAACATTGGCGACTCTAGTGCAGGTCGTCGGAAAATCTGACGGCCAGTCAGAAACCCGTGAAAAGGGGTCGAATCGCGGACTACCTTGATGTCGTGCCCGAGGTCAACGTGTCCACGAAGGTGACTGTCGAGAAGCTCGACGGTGCGCTCGGAGCGGTGGTGCGCGGCTTGCGGGTGTCCGATTACTCGGATGCCGACCTGCGCGAGTTGGCCGATTCGTTGCTTCCGTGGTGGGACGAGCGACTGGTGCTCTTCTTCCCGGGTGTTCACTTCTCGCCGTCCGATCAATCGCGCCTGGCGCACTGTTTCGGATCGCACGTTGCCGCCACCACCGAAACCGCGGCCGACAATCGCAACATCCCCACGTTGCGCGACGAAGGATTTCCGGAAATCCTCCTGATCGATTCGCACACGCCCGGTTTCAACCCGTACGTCACGGCGGTGTGGCACACCGATGTGCCCTTCATCGAGCACCCACCCAAAGCCTCGTTGTTCTATTGCGAGATCGCCGCGGTCGGTGCGGGCGACACCATGTGGAACAACCAGATCGCGGCGTACCGCCGACTGAGCCCTCCGATGCAACGCATGATCGACGACCTCGACGTCGTGATGGGAGCGCCGCCGCAAACGACGACCCACGTGCATCCGATGGTTCGTCGTCACCACGCGTCGGGGGAGAAGTCGATCTTCGCCAACCGGGGCTGGACGCGGAACATCGTCGGCATGAGCGAAGCCGAGAGCCGTCACGTGCTCGAAGCGGTCTACGCCGTGTCGGAGCGCCCCGAGAATGTGGTGCGTTGGAAGTGGACCAGCGGTGACGGCGCGTTATGGGACAACCGCTACACGATGCACTACGCGGTGGCCGACTACGGGTCTCAGCATCGTCGGGTGCGCCGCGCCACGATCTACGACTGATCAAGCAGCGACGACCGCAATTCGTGTTTCAGCACCTTTCCACTCGCGTTGGTTGGTAGAGAAGCAACGAACGACACCGAGCGGGGAACCTTGTAGTTGGCCATGCGTTCGCGGCACCACTCGATGATCGCGGTCGTGTCGGGTTGCGATCCTGATCGCGGCACGATGAAAGCGTGACCGACCTCGCCCATGCGTTCATCGGGTCGGCTCACCACCGCGACGTTGGCGACGTCGGGATGACCGTGCAGCACGTTCTCGATCTCGGCCGGATAGGCGTTGAAGCCCCCGACGATGAACATGTCCTTCAGACGATCGGTGATGGTGAGGTAACCGCGCGCGTTCATGACGCCGATGTCACCGGTGTGCAACCAACCTTGCTTGTCGATCGCGCGGACCGTGGCGTCGGGGTCATCGAAGTAGCCCGGCATCACGTTGTATCCGCGACACACGATCTCGCCCGCCGACCCACGCGGAACCTCGACGTTGTTCTCGTCGACAACACGAACCTCGACACCGTCGATGGCCCGACCACTGGTGGACGAGATCGTCGTCGCGTCGTCGTCGCGTCGACACATGGAGATGGTGCCGGTGGACTCGGTGAGGCCGTAGGCGG
>JBJTIO010000092.1:0-2786 GCA_046095045.1 Actinomycetota bacterium | reverse complement strand
GCTGGCGATCGCCCGTCGCCGACCGGATCTGGCCGAGGTGACGCAACCCGAGGTACTCGACCGACTCGATTGGGTCTCGCGCGACCCGCGGGAGCGGGCTCGTATTGCCTTCCTCGTCGGGATCGTGTGGGGCATCGTCCTTCACGACAACGTGTCGGACGTCGAACCCGACATCTGGCGACTGGCCATGGCCCTTATCAACCGTGCCCTCGCCACCGATACCGAGCCACCCGATGACGAATGGCAACCGGAGGTCGGTGATCGAATCACCTCACGCACGGGTGACGCACTGCGCGATGCCCTCATCGACAGTGCGGCCGCTGTGATCGGACAAGTCGGCTTGCAATCGACCACCGTGTCGCGGGTCGGACGTCGGGCCGGATTGACAGCGGGTGCCGTGTACACCCAATACGCGAGCAAGGACGATCTGTTGATCGACGCGATCCGCGTGTTGCTCGACGAAGCCGTCACCGACAACCGTCCGCTCACCGATCGCACGGTCGATCGGATCGAAATGGGAAATGTTGCGGCGCATCTGCTCACTCGCGGAGGCGGTGAGAAGCGTCGTCCGTGGTTGCGCTTCCGTCTCGAGGCCTACATCGCGGCCAGCCATCGTCGCGATCTGGCGGCGGTGCTCGACGAACTTCACACGAACGGGCGCGGTCGATACCACGCCATGCTCGCTCCGGCTGGCGTGAAGCCTTCGGTGGCCGATCTCGTTGCCATAGTGGGCCAGGCGATTCCGTTGGGTCTCGCGGTTCTCGACAGCTACGTCGACGGACTCGATGCGATCGACTTCCGGCACGTCACCATGCCGTTGCTCGGCTACGTGGCCGACGTGTCGGGAGCCCGCTGATCATCGATCAGGCGTTGCAGGATGCGCCGAAACTCGACCGTGTGACGATCGCTGCGCACGTGCACCTGACCTCGATCGAGGGGCATCTCCTTGTCGCGCAATCGCTCGATCACCCGTAGATCCTCGGTAAAGATCTTCATCTCGTAATCGATGGCCGCCTGATGTTCGTCGGGTGTGTGCACGTCGTTGCGAATCATGATGATGTGCACTCGGGTTCGGTCGAGCGTCATCGGCTGGCACCACATCACGATGGCGTTCACCATTCCGGTTGTCGGGATTTCGAGCCGTAGGTTCGCGGTGAACGGAACGCGGAAGTCGTAGCGCATCATGCGGTCCTGCACGAGAGGATGTTCGCCGGTTGACACCAGCGGATCCTCGTGGTTCTCGATCACGTGCGGGTATTCGACCACGAAACCCCACCCGTCTTCGGTGCGAACAGTGGAGTACTCCTTCACCAGTCGGTCCTTGTCGGTGCCGAAGGTGCCCGAATGCACGAAAGGGAAATGGCTGAAGTCGAGGAAATTGTCGATCGCTTGCGCAGCCGAGGCGTTGATGTCGACTGGCGGCATCCAAACCTTGGTGAGCGACGGGTCCTCCCATTCGGGAATGGCGAGGATGTCCGTCACGGGTTCGTCGGGTGCGATCCACAGCAATCCATAGCGCTCCTGGGCGTGGGGGGCCGTGAGGCGTGCTGGGGGGAGTGTGGCATCGGGCCCGAGAGCGGGCACGTGCGCGCAAGATCCTTCGGAGTCTAATTGCCATCCGTGATAGGGACACCGCAAACAATCGTCGACGATCGCACCGTCACTCAAGCGGGCGAAACGGTGCGGACAAACGTCGACGAAGACGCGCAACTCGTCTTTCAATCGAACGACGACGTACGCCTCGCCGACGAGTTCGATGCGTGTGGGTTGTTCACCGAATGATTCGATGCGTCCGACCGGGTGCCACACTCGCCGCAATTGCGGCGAAACGTTCGTGATCGACGTCATCGCTCTTCGCGCTCGTACGGAACACCGAGTGCGGCCGGTGCACCGAGACGGCGATGAGCGAAGCGACTCGACACCAAAACGAGAACGACGATCGTCATGAAGAACGGCAGGGCATCGAGGAGGTCGCCACTGATGTCGACTCCGCGGGCTTTCAAGGTGCTGCTCAGAGATTGGAGTGCACCGAAGAGATAGGCACCGAGAAGGGTGAGACTGGGTCGCCAGAATCCGAAGATCACGAGAGCGATGGCGATCCATCCTGCGCCTTTGGTCATTCCATCGACCCAGGTGGGGATGATGGCGAGGCTGTAGAACGCACCTCCGACTCCGGCCAATGCTCCACCGAGGATCGTGTGCACGTAGCGATAGCGGATCACACTGATGCCCATTGCATCAGCGGTTTGCGGTGACTCGCCGACCGCGCGCAACTGCAGTCCGATCCGGGTGCGGAACAAGTAGATGGTGGCGATGATCGCAAGGAGCCACGAGATGTAGGTGAGGGAGGTGTGTCGGAAGAGACTCGGGCCGAGCACCGGCATGTCGGCGAGCCCGAACACGTCCATCGTGCGGATCGGATGCGGCACCGGCTTCTTGGCGACTTCCCAGATATTGGCAAAGTAACTACTGAGCCCGACAGTGCCGGCGAAGATCGTGATGGCGAGACCCGCGACGGTTTGATTCGTTTTGAGCGTGATGCACAAGAAAGCAAGGAGTGTCGATACCAATCCTCCCGCCAACGCACCCACGAGAATCGAGACAGTGATCACGAACCACGCGCTTCCTCCGGTGTGCAAACACGTCCACGCTGCCGTCACTCCGCCGACGAGCATGGTTCCTTCGACACCGAGGTTCAGCACTCCGCTCCGCTCAGTGAGAATTCCACCAAGTGCGGCGTAGAAGAGTGGCGTTCCGTAGAAGATGGCCGACGCGATGATGATGAC
>JBJTIO010000091.1:0-3397 GCA_046095045.1 Actinomycetota bacterium | reverse complement strand
TGCCCGGAGCGTTCACGGCTCATCCCAAGGTCGACCCGGTCTCCGGCGAGATGCACGCGATGGTGTACGCCTGGGCCGAGTGGATGGATCACATTCAGTACGTGCGCGTGGGCAAGGACGGCCGCGTCAACCGCACGGTCGACATCCCGCTACCCGGCATGTCGATGGTCCACGACATGTCGATCACCGATCGCTACGTGGTGGTGTACGACCAGCCGGTGTTGGTCGACCTCGAACTGGCCTTCGCCAGTCGGTTCCCGTTCCGCTGGAACGACGACTACGGCAACCGGATCGGTCTCATGCCGCGCGAGGGAACCGCGGCCGACATCGTGTGGATCGACGTACCGGTCGGTTACGTGTTCCACCCCATGAACGCATACGACACACCCGACGGCAAGATCGTGCTCGACGTGTGCTTCTACGACCTGATGATGCGCGACGACCTACAGGGGCCGTTCGGAGACTCCACGCCACGTCTCACGCGATGGGAGGTCGATCCGACGAGGCGCAGCGTGTCCGTCACCACCATCGACGACGCGTTCAGCGAGTTCCCGCGCCATCGCGGTTCGCTTACCGGCAAGCCGTATCGCTTCGGCTACTGCGCCAACGCGAATGCGTCGTCGATGCATTGGCCGACCATCAAGCACGATCTCGTCACGGGTGAACGCCAAGTGTTCGACCACGGTCCGGGTCGTGCCGCCGGCGAGCCGGTGTTCGTGGCCCGGCCGGGAAGCACCATCGAGGATGACGGCTGGATCGTCACCTTCGTGCACGACGGCAACGACGACTCGGCCGAGTTCGCGGTGCTCGACGCGCAGGACTTCGGTCGCGGCTACGTGGCGCGAGTGAAATTGCCTCAGCGCGTGCCGTTCGGATTCCACGGCAACTGGTGTCCCGACCGGAAGTAGGAGCTGTCATGACTCGACACGCCGTTCTCGGTGCCGGGCCCGTGGGTCGGGCCATCGTCGTTTCGCTCGTGCAGCGCGGAATCGACGCCGTCGTGATAACACGCTCCGGAACGGAAGTGCCCGGGGCTCGTTCCGCGAAGGTCGACGCGCGCGACACCGAAGCGCTGGCGACTGCACTCACCGGATTCGACGCGGTGTATCAGGCGTCCCAGCCCGATTATCACCGATGGCCGCAGGAGTTTCCTCCTCTCCAAGCGAGTGTGGTGAGCGCCGCCAAACGAGCCGGCGTCACGCTCGTGGCCGTCGACAACCTGTACGGATACGCACCGACCACCCGGCCGCTCACCGAGGATCTGCCGCAATCGTCCACCACTCGCAAGGGTCGTACCCGAGCCGAAATGTGGCGTGCCCTCGAGGCCGAATGGAAAGCTGGCAACCTGAAGGTCACATCGGGTCGAGCATCCGACTTCTTCGGACCTTTCGCACTCGGTTCACAAGTGGGTGATCGTTTCTTCGGAACGCTGCTCGCGGGCAAGAAGGCCGAGACGTTCGGAAACCCGAACGCGCTCCACTCCTACACCTATGTCACCGATTTCGGCGAAGCCCTGGTGAGGTTGGCGCTCGACCAGCGGTCGCTTGGTCGTGCTTGGCACGTTCCGAACGCGCCAACCGTCACTAATGCCGAGTTCTTGGCTCGGGTCGCGGCCATCACCGGAGTGCCGGCCAAGTCGGTTCGTCGCTCGGCATTCCAGTTGCGCCTCGCCGGCTTGTTCATTCCTCCGGCGCGCGAGATCATCGAGATGCTTTACGAGTTCGAACACGACTTCGTAGTTGACCATTCGGCGTACGCCGCCGTGTTCGGCGATCACGCGACTCCACTCGACGAATCGCTGGCCGCCACGGTGGCCTGGTGGCGTCAGCACTCCTGACGAATCAGCGCGCGGCGTCGCCGAAGCGGTATTCGTGCGTCATCTCGTCGATGCGACTCTTCAGTGAGGGATCGATCGGCGTTGCCTCGGCCGCCACGACATCGGCCAATTGACCGAGACGACTCGCACCGACGATCGGTGCCGTGATCGTCGGGTTGGCCAGGACCCACTGAACGGCGAGCGTCGCCAACGAAACGCTGGCTTCGGCGGCGAGAGGTCGTAGGGCATCGACCGTGGCGAACATTCGGTCGTGCCAATAGCGATCGCGATAACGCTCGGCGGTGCCCGCCCCGAGGGTGAAGCGACCACCGTCGATGGGCGCTTCGGGTCGGTGTTTGCCGGTGAGGAACCCGCCCGCCAACGGGTTGTACGGGATCACGGCGATGTTCTCCTCGGAGCACAGGGGAAGCAGTTCACGCTCGGTCTCGCGGAAGAGCATGTTGTATCGCGGTTGCACCGATTCGAAGCCGGTGACTCCGAGCACCTCGGCGCGGCCGAGCGAACGGGACAACTGGTACGCGAGCACGTTCGAACAGCCCACGTACCGCACCTTGCCCGACGTCACCAGATCGTCGAGCGCGACGAGTGTCTCGTCGATGCGCGTTCCCGTGTCCCAACTGTGCACCTGATACAGGTCGACGTGATCGGTGCCGAGCCGTTTCAGTGACAAATCGATCGAGCGCATGATGTTGTGTCGCGAATTGCCGCTTTCCCACGCGTGGCGGCCAGTGGGGAAGAAGCACTTCGTGGCGATCAGGAAGTCGTCGCGACGACCCTTCAACCATTTGCCGACGATCTCCTCGGTGCGACCGAACAACTCGGGTGGCGCGCCGAGCGGATACATGTCGGCGGTATCGAAGAAGTCGATGCCGGCTTGGGCCGCTTCGTCCATGATGGCGAACGATGTCGCCTCATCGATTTGATGACCGAAGGTCATGGTTCCGAGACAGAGTCGTGACACCTTGAGTCCGGTGCGACCGAAGCGAACGTGCTGCATGGGTTCACCTTAGGGGTTGGCGCACGTTCGATCTCCTCTGCTAGCCATGCGGTGTGGAGATCGTTCTCGCCTGTGCCGCGGCGTGGTTCTACGGTCTCGGCGACTTCTGCGGCGGACGCGCCTCGCGCGAGGCCGACAGCTTGTACGTCACCTTCGTCGGTCAGGTGTTCAGCGTGCTGGTTCTCGCCGTGGCTCTGTTGGCTCTCGCCGATCCCGTGCCCGGTGCGCACGACTGGATGTGGGGTGCCGCGGGTGGCATCGGAGGTTTCATCGGGCTGTCGTTCTTCTATTACGCGCTCGCGCACGGATCGATGACGGTCGTTGCGCCACTGTCCGCGGTCGTGAGTGCAGTGGTGCCGGCGATCGCAGGTGTCGGATTCGGCGAACGTCCCACCATCGTCGCGTTCGCAGGAATGGCGGTCGCCCTCGTCGGTATCGCGCTCGTCACGGGTGCGATCGGCAAGCCGCATGTCGCGACCTCACGATCGATCATGTTGATCGCGGTGTTCGGTGGGTGCGGATTCGGTTGGATGTTCGTCTGTCTCGATCGCACGTCCGACGAC
>JBJTIO010000090.1:0-4507 GCA_046095045.1 Actinomycetota bacterium | reverse complement strand
CCTTCGAGGTGCGTTCGTGGGCAGCGAGGGCATGTTCGGAATCGCGACCGCGATCTGCATCCGCCTCACACCGAACCCTCCCGACGTGCGCACCATGTTGCTCGACTTCTCATCCGTGCGCGAGGGAACAGACACCGTGAGTGCGATCATCGCAGCCGGCATGGTTCCGGCAGCGCTCGAGATGATGGATCGTCTGTGTCTCGAGATCGTCGAGGCGTACGTGCACGCCGGGCTTCCGACCGATGCCGCCGCGGCGTTGCTGGTCGAGTTGGCGGGTCCGTCGGCCGCGGTCGCCGCCGATGCCGAGCGCGTGCGAGAGATCGGGGAGCAACATGGTGCCAGTTCCGTGCGAGTCGCCCGTGATGAGGCCGAGAGGACTCTCTTGTGGAAGGGTCGCAAGAATGCGTTCGGCGCCATCGCCCGGATCAAACCGAACTATTACCTGCACGACACGGTCGTGCCTCGGCGACATTTGTCCGAGGTCCTCGAATACGTGTATCGAATCGCCGCCTCCCACGGCTTGCAGGTGTTGAACGTCTTTCACGCCGGAGACGGCAATCTGCACCCATTGCTCATCTTCGACCGTCGAGAACCCGGCGTCGTCGAACGCGTGCACGCCGCTGGCGCCGAGATCGTCGAGGTGAGCGTGCGGTACGGGGGAGTGCTGTCGGGTGAGCATGGCATCGGTCTCGAGAAACGCGACTACATGCCTCTCATGTTCTCCGCCGTCGATCTCGAGGCCCAAGCGGCGGTGCGGAACGCGTTCGACCCGCATGGACTCGCCAACCCGCACAAGGTGCTTCCCAGTCCGGCGGGCTGTGGAGACGTCCACACTCATGTCGAAGGTATGTGGGTGTGACGACCGCGCTCGAAAAGTTCGCCGACGAGATCGGTCGAGACGATCGCATCTGGATCGCGGGTCACGGAAGTCGCACGCCAGCGCCGTCCGATGTCCGCATCGTTCGAGCTCCTGCGGGAGTCATCGACTTCCAACCCGACGAGATGACCCTTCGTTGTGGTGCCGGCACCCCGATCGCCGAGGTGGACGACGTCCTCGCCGCCCGCGGCCAATACGTGAACTTGGGACAGGCTGGATCGTCCTCGGGAACCGTAGGCGGGGCCCTCGCTGTCGGACACGACGATCACCTTCGCCTCGGGCGAGGTTCCATGCGCGACTCGTTGTTGGAGGCACGCTACGTCGACGGCGAGGGGCGAGTGATCGTGGCTGGTGGTCCAACCGTGAAGAACGTCAGTGGTTTCGATCTGTGTCGCCTCCTCGTGGGCTCTCGAGGCACGCTTGGCGCACTCGGCGAGGTCGTCCTGCGCACCCGACCTTTGCCTCGTCGCCACGAATGGTGGCGCATGACCGACGTGGTCGACCCCAATGCCGTGCTCGACCGTCTCCATCGCCCGACGAGTTTTCTTTGGGATGGTGGCACGGCGTGGATTCTGATCGAGGGTCACCGCGACGACATCGAACGGAGTCGCGGTGGTTTCACGGTCGAGATCGTCGAAGGGCCACCATCGTTCGCTGCCTTGCCCCACCGTCACTCGTATCCGCCGTCACGGATGGTTGTGACGACACCCGACATCGGGGAGGTGGGTGTCGGTCTGGTGCACTCGAGCCGCCCGGGGCAGCGTGCGGACGTGCCTGACGCCATCAGAGCGATACACGATCGATTGCTCGACGGCTTCGACCCTCGGCGTCGTTTGAACCCCGGTCTCGGGCATCCCCTCGACTGGTGACCGATGATTCGACCCCTCATCGACACGCCGATCGGTACCGACCTCGTTCCGGCCGAGGAGTTGGCCCGACTGGTGGCGACCGAACTCGGTGTCGGTCCGATCTCGTTGGTCCGCTCGAGCATGAACGCGATCTACGTCGCCGGAGAAGTCATCATTCGCGTCGGTCGCGCCACGGTCGATCCGATCGTTTCGATCGGCGCGGCACAGCGACTGAATGCAATCGGCGTGGAGGCACCACGGCCCTGGTGCGAACGTTCGTTGTCATCCGCCGGTTTGTGGGCGACCGCTTGGCATCGCATCGACATCGACCCCACTCGCGAACCGGACTGGCACGAGGTGGGGCGGCAAATTCGTGTCCTGCATTCGGTCGACGTCGCATCGTTCGGTGGGGGACATCCGCTACCGAACGCATCGACTTTTTCGTGGTGGGACATTCCCAAGGTCATCTCGGAACATCGGACCATGAATCAAGCTGATCGAAACACGATTCTCTCGGCATGGGAACGCCTCGGGTGGGTGAGAGACCGCTCGACGGATGCCGTGATCTGTCACGGTGATCTGCATCCCGGAAATGTGGTCGTTGATCGAACATCGGGGCGAACCGTGATTCTCGACTGGGATCTTCTGTGCATGAGCGACCCTCTGTGGGACCACGCCCCGATGATGCGTTGGGCCGAGCGTTGGGGTGGACGCACGGGCGACTACGAACGTTTCGCCACTGGTTACGGGCGGTCGTTTCGTCATGACGAAAATGCCGAATCAACGGCCGAGTTACGCCTCCTCGTCGCGACCGTGATGCGGGTACTCGCCGCCGAAGTCGATCCACGGGCAGAGGTCGAAGCCCAGCGACGTCTCGGCTACTGGACGGAGACGAATCAGGAGACGTGGAACGCGGTCTGAATAGGAGATCACACGCCCAGTTCGGACCATGCCCGCGACGCCTCGGGGTCGCCGTACGCGGTGATTCCGACCGCTTTGCGACCCCACACCGCCAGAAGCAGTGACGCCGCCGGGCCACGCCAGGCCACGTCGCCTTTCGCGTGCTCGTGAGTCACGTCGAGGGTGTCACCGTGCGGACGAACCATCCACTCACCATGACCATCGGTGCAATGCAGATGAAGAGTCGACGACGGGAACACTCGGTCGCGACGTCGCATACCGAAGGGCAGGATGACGCCGTACGCCTCGTCGATGCCATCGACCGCCAGGTCTCGATCGATGTGCGGAGTCTGTCCGATCGCTCGATGAAGGTCGGCGACGTGGACCGCCGTCTCGTGCGTCATGCGACGGTGATAGAAGCCGCCCGAGTGATCGTCGGACCATGTCCACACTCGCTCATCAGGAGCAAGATCGCCGAGAGCGGACAACAGATCGGCGCATCTTTCGGCGATCCATTCGTGTATCCCTGCGCCGGACGGAGCGACACCGATCTCACCCGGATCGACCGGACCCGACGCCCGAGACTCGACGATCGCTGTGACGCTGGCGTACACCCGTCCGAGGTGCGCCACCACGTCGCGCCCCAACCAGCCGGGACAGTCCGAGACGATCGCATCGTTCGTCGACGTCGACAGGGCGCACAATTCGGAAGTAGACATGCGAATGGCTTGCAGAAAATCGAGTGAACGATCCATGACGGAACCCTAGCGAGCAACCGAACGGTTAGTTTGACGGAGTGTTCTCGCACGTTCTCGACGATGACATTTCCACGTGCGTCGGTTGTGGCCTGTGCCTGCCGCATTGCCCCACTTTTCGGGTGAGCGGTGAGGAGGCTTTGTCACCGCGCGGACGGATCGCGACCATCAAGATGGTGCGCTCCGGAGACATCGAGATCTCTGATCGAGTCATCGACTTTCTCGATACGTGCGTCCAATGTCGCGCCTGCGAGCCCGCATGTCCGAGCGGGGTTCCCTACGGGCGAATGATCGAGGCCGCCAAACGGGACCTTCCGACGAGACGGCTACCGATCTGGTTGCGAACATTCCTTCGGGTGCTTCCCGTTCATCGCCTGCTCCTGCTCGGTCGTCCGTTGGTCGTTCTCTTTCAGCGATTCCTGCCGGTGCCGCACATGTCGTGGCGCAGATCCCGAATTCGTGGTGTCGCCGCACCCGACGTGTGGGTTCACACCGGATGCGTGATGGACATCGTGCAATCCGACACCCATGCCGGCTTGGCCGCGATCGTAGAAGCCACTGGCCGCACGGTCGGAGTTCCGTCATCTCTCGGCGGTTGCTGCGGGGCTTTGCAATCGCACGCTGGTCTGCACGACGTGGCGGTGCGACTCGCCGAACGCACGATGCGGGCGATGCCCGGTGAGGCGACGATCCTCGTCGATTCGGCGGGTTGCGGGGCCGCGATGAAGGAATACGGAGCGTTGCTCGACACCGACGAAGCTCGGGCGTTCTCGGCTCGTGTCCAGGACGCGGTCGAGTGGATCGCCGAACATTCCGACGAGATTCCTCTCGACGAGAGCCGTCCTCAGCCAACCATCGTCATCCAGGATCCTTGTCACCATCGCCATGTTCAGCGCGTGCACGCCGCGACGCGGACGATCCTCTCGAGAGTGGCCGATCTGATCGAGATTCCCGACGACGGTCTGTGCTGTGGAGCCGGAGGCGCTTACTCGTTGCTTCAACGAGACATGGCCGAGAAGATACGCGAGCGAAAGGTCGCGGCGATTCGACAGGCGACCAACGGTTCCGATGTGGTGGTCGCCTCGGCGAATCCGGGATGTTCCATGTTCCTCGGTCGCGCCGGGCTT
>JBJTIO010000089.1:0-13557 GCA_046095045.1 Actinomycetota bacterium | reverse complement strand
GGTGCGAATGGTTCGATGCTCTACGCTGGCACGACGGCAGTTTCTCCACAATCCACAGCACTTATTACTGGAACTATCTTGAATCCTCATTCTCCGTTGATGACAACCGTTCGAACCCAAGGAGCCCCGGCGTGAAGTTTCGATGCGAACGAGAAGTCCTGAACGAAGCTTTCACGGCAGCGAGCAATGCCGCGAGCAATCGAGGCACCAACCCGACGTTGTCGTGCCTGCGCTTGGTGTTGGCCGGCGACACGTTGCGGGTCACCGGCACCGATTGTTACCTCACCATCGACTCGTCGATCACCGTGTCGGCGGGCAAGGACGGTGTCGTGCTGGTTCCCGGAAAACTGGCCGCCGACATCGTGAAGAATCTGCCGTCAGGCGCGGTCGACGTCCGCGTCGTCGAGGACAAGGTCGAGATCTCGGCTGGCCGATCGAACTTCACGATGCCGATTGGCGTCGGTGACGACTTCCCGAAATGGTCGGGCACGGTGGGTGAAGGTGCGCCCATGGCCGCCAAGGATTTCGCCGAAGGCCTGAAGCAGGTCAATCGCGCGGCCAGCACCGACGAGGCGCGGGGTGTCTACACCGGCGTGTACATGACGGGTGTCGACGGCAAGTTGCGCATGGTCGCCACCGACTCGTACCGCATGGCCATCCGCGACATCGATGCCAGCGTCATCCCCGACGGCAAGAGTGTCGTCGTTCCGGCGCGGGCGCTCAAGGAACTGCAACGCTTGCTCGAGAAACAAGAGCGCGTGTCGATGAACATCACTGACAACGACGTCACATTCGAAGCCGGCAGTGTTCGCTTGGTGACCCGTCTGCTCACCGGGTCGTTCGCCGACTATCAACGCCTCATCCCGGCAAACCTCCCGAACACCCTCACGGTGTCGCGCGAATCACTCGCCGAGGCGATCCGTCGCGTGAAGTTGGTGGCCCGCGATCCGATCGGCACCCCATTGCGCATGCACGTCACGTCAAGCGACGTGACTCTGCGCATGATCACGCCCGACAATGGTGAGGCCTTCGAACAAATCGACGCGTCGCATCAGGGCAACGACATCGAGATTCGCTTCAACAACGAACTGTTGTCGCAGGGTCTCGACGCATGTGGCACTGACGACGTGACGATTCAAACGAGCGATCCGAGCAAACTCGCGGTGATCAAGGGCGTCGGACAAGACAACTTCACGTATTTGTTGATGCCGCTCAAGTCGTGATGATCGTCGAGCAGATCGAGCTCGTCGACTTCCGCAACTATCGATCCGCAACGTTCGATCTCACGTCCGGTGTCACCGCGATCGTTGGACGCAACGCTCAGGGAAAAACGAATGTCGCCGAAGCGATGGCATTTTTGGCGACCCTCGAGTCGTTCCGTCAGAGTCCGACCGCTGCTCTCGTCCGAGAGGGTACCGAGTTCGCCACGGTGCGGGCGATGGTTCGACATGCCGACGGTCGCGAAATACAGATCGAAGTGCAGATTCAACGCCAAGGACGAGTGAACGTGCTCGTGAATCGTCAACGCTTGGCCCGCACTCGCGATCTGCTCGGCGTGTTACGGGTGACGGTGTTCTCGCCCGACGATCTCGAACTGGTGAAAGGTGCGCCGGGGGAGAGGCGTCGGTTCCTCGACGACACCTTGGCGGCCCTGGCAGCCAAGAACGACGCATTGCGCCTCGAACTCGATCGGGTGGTGCGTCAGCGCAACACTTTGTTGCGACAGGCCGGTGGTCGGCTGAGTGACGATGTGGGTTTCACCCTCGACGTCTGGGATCGCAAGTTGGCCGACATCGGCGACGAGATCGGCCAGGTGCGCGCCACACTGGTTGCCCAACTTCAACCGGAGGTCGAAACCGCCTACCAACAACTGGCGGGTGAAGCGCTGGCGGTAGGTCTCGTGTACGAGCCACCCTGGCGGCGCACCGGCATGGCCGCGGCCCTGGCGGCCTCGCGATCCGATGACGTGCGGCGCGGAGTCTCGACCATTGGTCCGCACCGTGACGACGTCGACTTTTTCCTCGGCATCCTGCCGGCGCGCACCCACGCCAGCCAGGGCGAGATGCGTTGTCTGGCCCTGTCACTGCGCTTGGCGGCCCATCGGCTGGTGGCCCGGGAGACCGGCATGACCCCGTTGCTGGTTCTCGACGACGTGCTGAGCGAACTCGACGCCGATCGCTGCACGGCCCTGCTCGCCCACCTGCCCGACGGGCAGGTGGTGATCACCACAGCCAGCGTTCTTCCTCCGGCCGCCCACCCCGATCGGGTGTTGCGCATCGAGGCTGGTGCCATGATGCAGGGCGATGAGCACTGAACCCCGCCCCCTTTCGGCCGGTATCGACCGGTTATTGCGCTCGTTCCGTCAGGGCGACCGCGCCACCACGGTGACGGTGTTCTCGCGCTGGACCGAACTCGTGGGTGAGGCCGTCGCCCAGCACGTGCGTCCCCTGAAACTCGATCGCGGGGTGCTGGTGGTTCAGGTCGACGACCCGGCCTGGGCGACCCAGATGAAGTTCCTCGAACGCGACCTTCTCGACCGCCTGACGGCGGCCGGAAGTGGACCCGTCGAGCGGGTCGAAATTCGGGTCAAAAAGAGCCGCTGAAAGGGGTCGTTCCAGACCCCTAAAAATCTTGTGTTTTCCCAGCATACGGGGCTCGTATTGCCACATCTGCGACCCTCGCTGCGACTAGTGTTTTGACAGTTGTGTCCGGGCGGTTTTTCCGCCGCCCACCCACCCGACACACGCCCGTCCAACAGAGGAATCCGTGTCCACCAAGAGCACCACTGCCACCGCCGATTACGGCGCCAAAGACATCCAAGTTCTCGAGGGTCTCGACCCCGTGCGCAAGCGGCCCGGCATGTACATCGGCTCCACCGGTTTGGCCGGTTTGCACCACCTGATCTGGGAGGTCGTCGACAACTCGGTCGACGAAGCGATGGCTGGCCATTGCGACCGCATCGGCATCACTCTGCTCGCCGACGGCTCGTGCCGGGTCGACGACAACGGCCGTGGCATTCCCGTCGATCCCTATCCGTCGGGCCCGCACAAGGGCAAGAGCGCGGCCGAAGTGGTGCTCACGGTCTTGCATGCCGGCGGAAAGTTCGGCGGCGACGGGTACAAGGTCTCGGGCGGTCTGCACGGCGTGGGTGTGTCGGTCGTGAACGCGTTGTCGCAACGGGTGCATTTGCAGATCGACCGTGGCGGTAAGCGCTGGGAGATGGAGTTCACCAACGGTGGCAAGCCGGTCAGCAAACTCGCGATCGCCGGCGACACTCCGGCGCGTGGTCGCAAGACGGGCACCACCGTCACGTTCCTCCCCGACCCAACCATCTTCGCGTCGGAGGGACCCGAGTTCGTGGCGCGCACCGTGCTCGAACGCTTACAAACGATGGCGTTTCTCAATCGCGGACTCGAGATCGCGTTCGCCGACGAACGCCCCGGTCGCGAACAGCAAGTGACCTTCCAATACAAGGGCGGCATCGTCGATTTCGTGAAGCACCTCAATCAATCGAAGGAAGCTCTCTTCAGCAAGGTTGCTCACTACGAGGATGAAGACGAAGGTCAGATGCTCGACATCGCGATCCAGTGGAACACCGGATATCACGAGGGAATCCACGGTTACGCCAACGGCATCAGCACCATCGAAGGCGGTATGCACGTCGAAGGATTCAAGACCGCGCTCACGAGCGTCGTCAACAAGTACGCCAAGAACCGCGGACTGCTGAAGGAGAAAGACGACAACCTTCTCGGCGAGGACATTCGCGAAGGCATTACCGCGATCATCTCGGTGAAACTCTCCGAGCCGCAGTTCGAGGGCCAGACCAAAGCCAAACTCGGCAACGTGTCGATGCGCTCGTTCGTGCAGAAGGTGACGAACGAACGTCTCACCGAATGGCTCGACGAGAATCCGACCTAAGCCAACAAGATCGTAAAAAAGGCCCAAGCCGCCGCCCAAGCGCGCGTGGCGGCCAAGAACGCGCGCAACGCCGTGCGGCGCAAGACCGCCCTCGCTGGTGCCGGAATGCCCGACAAGTTGAAGGATTGCACCAGCGGCAATCCCGACGAGAGCGAACTGTTCATCGTCGAAGGTGACTCGGCGGGTGGCACCGCGCTCGATGCGCGCGACCCGCGCACGCAAGCGATCCTCCCGATCCGCGGCAAGATCCTCAACGTCGAACGCGCGCGTCTCGACAAGATGTTGAAAAACAACGAAGTGACCGCCCTCGTCACCGCGATCGGTGGTGGAGTCGGCGACGAATTTGACGCCGCCAAGGCCCGCTACCACAAGATCATCATCCTCGCCGACGCCGACGTCGATGGCAGCCACATCCGAACCTTGTTGCTCACGTTCTTCTTCCGTCAGATGCGACCGCTCGTCGAAGCGGGCTACGTGTACATCGCGCAACCGCCGCTGTATTCGACCGAGGTGGGCAAGGAGAAGATCTATCTGAAGGACGATCTGTCGAAGGCCCGTTTCCTCGAGGAGCATCCGAACCACAAGAAGGAGTTCCAGCGCCTGAAGGGTCTCGGAGAAATGGACTGGGAAGAGTTGCGCAGCACCACCATGTCGGACGCGACGCGCACCTTGTTGCAAGTGACGGTCGAAGAAGCGGCGTTGGCCGACGAAGTGATGGGCGTGCTCATGGGCGATGACGTCGAGAGCCGCAAACACTTCATCCAGACCAACGCCAAGGACGTGAGGTTCCTCGATATCTGATGGCCAGCAAGAAGACACCTCCGCCCACGCCCGAAGAAGGCGCCACTCCGGAAGAGCCGATCATCCCGGTGCAGCCCGTCGCGTTGCAGGACGAGATGGAGCGTTCGTTCCTCGACTACGCGATGTCGGTCATCATGGCTCGCGCGTTGCCCGACGTTCGCGACGGCTTGAAGCCCGTGCACCGTCGCATCATCTGGGACATGGACGAACAGGGCTTCCGCCCCGATCGACCGTTCGTGAAATCGGCGCGCGTCAGCGGCGACACGATGGCCAAGTACCACCCGCACGGCGACAGTGCGATCTACGACGCACTCGTGCGTATGGCTCAGCCGTTCTCGTTGCGTCATCCACTCATCGACTTCCACGGCAACTACGGCTCGCCCGACTTCGGACCCGCCGCCAGCCGATACACCGAGTGCCGTCTGCATCCATTGGCGATGCATTTGCTCGCCGACATCGACGAGAACACCGTCGACATGGTGGCTACGTACGACGGTTCGCGCGAGGAACCGACCGTGTTGCCATCGCGTTTCCCGAACCTGCTTGTGAACGGCAGCCAGGGAATCGCGGTGGGTATGGCCACCAACATCCCACCGCACAACCTCGGCGAGGTCATTGACGCGTGCGTGCACGTGTTGGCCAACCCTGCCGCATCGAACGACGATGTGATGGCGATCGTGAAGGGCCCCGACTTTCCCACGGGCGGCGTGATCCTCGGCAAGTCCGGCATAAATGACGCGTATCGCACCGGCCGCGGAAGCATCAAGATGCGCGCCACCGCGGCGATCGAGGAAACCAAGCGCGGTGGCATGCAGATCGTGGTCACCGAGTTGCCCTACCAGACCAGTTGCTCGGCGATCGCCGGTCGTATTCAAGAACTCGTCGACAACGGTGAACTCGATGGCATCGCCGACGTGAACGACGGTTCCTCCGGTGGCAAGACGAATCTCACCATCACCCTCAAGCGAGACGCCAACGCGAACGTGGTCTTGAACAACCTGTTCAAGCAGACCCAACTCCAAACCAGTTTCGGCGTCAACATGGTGGCCCTCGTCGACGGAGTGCCGCGCCAACTCACCTTGATCGACGCGATCAACGGTTATCTGCGTCATCAGATCAAAGTGCTCACCCGCCGCACTGAGTTCCGACTCGACAAGGCTCAGCGCCGACTGCATCTGCTCGAGGGTCGCATCAAGGCTCTCAACGTGATCGACGCGATCATCAAGTTGATTCGCGAGAGCGAGGATGCGGGAGCGGCCAAGACCGCGCTCATGGCCAAGCCGTACGAGTTCACCGAGGTTCAGGCCATCGACATCCTCGACATGCAGCTGCGTCAACTCACGCGGTTGTCGCGCATCGACCTCGAGGCCGAGATCGCCCAACTCAACGAGAAGATCGCCGAGTTCCAGGCCATCCTCGCCGACGACAAGAAGTTGCGCGGCGTGATCACCGACGAATTGACGGAGATCAAGAACGAGTTCGCCACTCCGCGCGTGTGCCCCATCACCTTCGAAGCCGGTGAGATGAGCCTCGAGGATCTGGTCGACGACACCGAACTCGTGGTGATCATGACCGAGGCCCAGTACGTGAAGTCGGTGGCGGCGAGCAACTTCCGCAATCAGCAGCGTGGCGGCAAAGGTGTGTCGGGCGCGAAGTTGAAGAGCGAGGACGTGGTGAAGCACGTGATCTTCACGACGGCTCACGCGTACCTGTTGTTCTTCTCGAACCGGGGTCGGGTGTATCGACTGCGGGCTCACGATCTTCCCGAGCGCGAACGCGCGGCCAAGGGTGTTCCGATCGTCAACTTGTTGCCGTTGCAGATCGGCGAGACCATCGAAGCGATCATCGACACTCGTTCGTTCGACGCCGAACGGTTCTTGTTCTTCGCGACCCGCGACGGCGTGGTGAAGAAGACCGCGTTCGACGAGTACGACAACGGACGTCGCGACGGCCTGATCGCACTCAACCTGCGCGAGGGCGACGAGCTGATGCGCGTGATCGTCACTGCTGGCAATGACGACATCTTCATGGTGAGTCGCTCGGGTATGACCATTCGGTTCTCCGAAACCGAGGTGCGCGCGATGGGGCGCGCCGCGGCCGGTGTGCGCGGCATGAAGTTGCGTCCCGGCGATCAGGTGGTGTCGGCCGACCTCGCCCGTGATGATGCGGCCATCCTCATGGTCACCGAGGCGGGCTTCGGCAAGCGCACGCAACTCGACAAGTTCCGCCGGCAGTCGCGCGGTGGCATCGGCGTGCGAGGCATCCAGATTCGCGAGAAGAAGGGCTACGTGGTGGCTGCCTTCATGGCCGGCATCGACGACGAAATCGTCGCGGTGTCCTCCGGCGGAACCACGATTCGCACCGACGTACGCACCATCTCGTCGCAGGGGCGCGCCGCCTCGGGCGTGAAGGTGATGACCGTCGAAGCGGGTCAACAGGTGACGTCGGTGGCGCTCATCGTGGCTTCCGACGACGGCGAGGAGTGACACCTCTCAGTGTGGTCGTCGTCGCCCTGACGACGATGATGTCGCTCGGGTTGGTGCGTGTCTCCGACGCGTCGGTCGCGGTTCGACATGAGCGCGCGGTGGCCGACGCCGTCGCCTTGGCCGCCGTGGTGGGTGGTGAGTCCGCAGCGAACGAAGCCGCGATTCGCAACGGCGCCACGCTGTTGTCGATCACTCACGCAGAACGCGACGATTCGGAGCGGGTCGTGGTGGTCGTCGATGTGGCGGGACACCGGGTCGAATCGATCGCCGGTTGAGGCGACCATGTCCTCGATGATCGGTGCTCTACGCTGACGGCGTGAGTGCGGATGATTCCGAGCCGATGAGCGACGATCCGAAGTCGGACGACCCGTTCTTCATCGTGCCCGCGGTGCTGCCCGATGACGAGCCGGTGACCCCCGCACCCGTGACCCGCACCACGCGCCCACCCACGGTGGAAGAACCGACCCCCAAGCCAACAGTTGGTTCATCGACCGAAGTTCCGAGTGCTCCGACTCGCGCGGTGACGTTCGAACGTCGGGCGGTGCGTCGCACCACCCGCATCGTTCGCCACATCGACGCCTGGAGCGTGTTCAAGGTCGCGATCGTGTTTCATGTCGTGCTCTATCTCACGTTGCTTCTGGCGGGTGTGTTGCTGTGGAACGTGGCCAACGCGACGGGCACCGTCGACAACGTGGAGCGTTTCCTCGAGAGCTTCGGCTGGGAGTCGTTCGAATTCAAAGGTGGTGAACTGTTCCATCAAGCGTGGACCCTCGGGTTGTTCGCGGTCGTCGGCCTCACGGGATTGGCCGTGCTGATGGTGACGACGTTCAACCTGATCACCGACCTCGTGGGCGGCATTCGTGTGACGGTGCTGGAAGAGAAGCCGACACCATCGTCGCCCCGCGGTTGAGGGTTCGCCCGACCCGCCGATAGGGTGACCAACCGCTGGGGCTATAGCTCAGTCGGTTAGAGCGCATCCCTGATAAGGATGAGGTCACAAGTTCGATTCTTGTTAGCCCCACCAACCCAGCCCGCTGGCTATTTGTCGGCGACCACCGGTTCGCGTAGGTGCAACGGCTCGACCGGCTTCTTCTTGCGACGAGAGCCGATGTTGAGCACCTCGACGAAGACCGAGAACACCATGGCGGCGTAGATGTAGCCCTTGGGGATCTTTTGTCCGAAGCCCTCGGCGATGAGGGTGGTGCCGATCAGCAACAGGAACGCCAACGCGAGCATCTTCACCGATGGGTGGGCGTTGACGAAGGTGTAGATCGCCTTCGACGCCAACAACATGACGAATACTGCGGTGACGATCGCGATCACCATCACCCACACGTAGGTGGTCATTCCGACTGCAGTGATCACCGAGTCGATCGAGAACACGAGATCGAGCAGCAACACCTGGCCGATCACGGCCGCGACGGTGGGTGCCACCTTGGCCGAGGTCTCGCCCTCGTCGCCTTCGAGTTTGTGGTGGATCTCCTTGGTCGCCTTGTAGATCAAGAAAAGTCCACCGGCGAGAAGGATCAATTCCTTGCCGCTGAAACCGACCGAGCCGATCGCGAAGAGCTCCTTCTTCAGCGTGATCACCCAGCCGACGGCGAGCAACAGCAACACACGCATGCCGCCCGCGGCGAGGAGTCCGATCTTGCGCGCGCGATCTTGTTCTTCGACGGGCAACTTCGAGGCCAGAATCGAGATGAAGACGACGTTGTCGACGCCGAGCACGATTTCGAGGGTCAATAGGGCGGCGAGCGCACTCCACGCGGTGGGGTCAGTAATCCAATCCATGGTGCGCAAAATTAGATGACCATCGGCGGGCGGTGTGTGTCGCGGGTAGATTTTTCACATGAAGATGCTCCGTCGAGCCATCGCCGCTCTCACGTTGACCGGTCTCGTCGCTGGGGTTTTGCGCATTCGTGGGAAGGGCGGGGTTCCACCCGAACGCGGTGGATGGCGCGAACTCACGCGGCCTCCGTCGTGATGGAAGGCTCCGTCGCAGTCGTTGGTCTCGGCGTGGTGGGTTCGCGCGTTGCCCGGCAACTCACATCGTCGTCGATTTCGGTCGTCGTCCACGATCGTCGTTCCGAGGTTCAGATCGGCGCGGCTCGGTCACTCAAGGCCGAATCCTTCAACGAATTGTCCGCGCTCGATCCAGCGAAAACGCCCGTCGTGGTTCTCGCGATTCCGGCTCCGCAAGGTGCGATGGCCAGAATTCTTGTCGAAGCGGGCTTTCACGTCGTGTGCACCACCGATGACGTCGACGACATCACTGCACTGCTGGCCCTCGATGATCTCGCTCGGTCGCACTCGGTGTCGGTCGTCGTCGGAGCGTCGGCCAGCCCCGGTTTGTCGGGTCTGCTCGTGTCCGAACTTTTGACGCGCTTCGACGAGATCGACGAAATTCACGTCGGTGTGCACGGCACCGGTGGACCCTCGTGCGCCCGGCAGCACCACCGCGCTCTTGCCGGCGAGGCACCCGGTTGGCACGACAACGAGTGGATTCGTCGCCCCGGTGGAAGTGGGCGCGAACTGCTGTGGTTCCCCGAGCCGATTGGTGGTCGTGATAGCTATCGCGCCGAATTGGCCGACCCGATCGTGTTGCATGCGGCCTTCCCCACCGCGACGCGCATCAGCGCTCGGATGTCGGCGACGCGACGCGATCGTCTCACCGCGCGTCTTCCGATGATGTCGCCCCCACACGCCGAAGGCGGTGTCGGAGGCGTGCGGGTGGAGGTGCGTGGATCGCTCGGTCGTGAACGTCGCACCGAAGTCGCCGGGGTCGCCGAACGAGTCGGCATCATCGCCGGCGCCGTCGCGGCATCCGCGGCGAGCATGGTGGCGTCGTGGCGACCCGGAACGATCGTTCTCGGTCAGAGCGACCTTCCGAATCGCGAGATCCTCGACGACGTGATTCGGCGTGGGGTGCCGGTGCTCGAATACGTGGGTTCGGGAGGCTGAACGTGCCCCAGGTCGACGTACATTCGATCGCTCGCAAGCGTTTGGCGGCTGTCGACCAGCGATATTCGACCGGACGTCAGCAACTCGTCGAAGCGTTGCATCGCGCCGCCCATCCGATGGTGGCCACCGAGATTGTCGAGGCCACGCGAGATCTGCCCCAGAGCAGCGTTTATCGCAACCTCGCGGTGCTCGAATTGGCGGGCGTCGTCGTGAAGGTGCTGACTAACGGTGATCGCGCAGCGTTCGAATTGGCCGAGGAAATGAAGGGTCATCACCACCACATCGTGTGCGTCGCCTGTGGTCAGGTGCTCGACATCGACATTCCTCAGAAAGTCGAACGACTCCTGGACGAGGGTCTGGCCGACACCGTTGCTGCGGCCGGATTCGTGCTCAGCGGCCACCGCCTCGACCTGCTCGGTCGTTGCGCGAAGTGTCGTTGAACTCAGGTAGTCGAACGATCCTCGATGCGATCCATACGATCAGCCAAGGCTTCGATGGCCGCGGTGAGACGTTCGATGCGTTCGTTCAGCTCCTCGACATCGAGGATGTCACGGATGTCGTGCGTGGTTGCCACATCGGTCAGCGACACGCGCACACTCGCGATTTCGCGCGCCAGAAACTCGGTGTCAGCCTGAGTACGTTCGGCCACGCGTCGATCGACTTCGGCCTGCGCTCGGTCGCGTGCTTCCTGACGATTCTGCGCGAGCAGGATCAGTGGCGCGGCATACGACGCTTGCAGTGAGAGCACCAACGTGAGCAGCACCAGTCCACGACCCCAGGGGTCGAAGCGCCATGATTCTGGGATCACGAGGTTGTAGGCGATCCAGACGATGATGATGAACGATTGCCACACGAGGAAGCGGGCGGTGCCGAGGGTGCGGGCGATCGATTCGGCGAACTGACCGAACGCATCGTTGTCGTAGTGAGGGCCAAGACGACGGCGTTGACGGGGCACCGCGAGGTTGTCTCGTCTGTTCATGGCTCCTCCCTTCGGTCGGATGTCGGTGTTTACGGTGGTGGGTTCATTGTGGTTGGCGCGCGTCAACGCGCCGGTGTCTCTTGTCGACGACGTTGTCGCCATCCGGCTGGCAACGTGCGATCGAGCACGTCGTCGACGGTGATGGCCCCGAGCAAACGATCGGCCTCGTCACACACGCCCACGGCGAGCATGTTGTACGAGGCCAAACGCTCGGCGACCTCGCGGTCGCTGATGTCGGGTCGGACGGTGGGTTCGTTCTCGAGGCAACGCCCGAGTTCCATGCTGGGTGGCTCACGCAGGAGCCTCTGAAAGTGAACCACACCGAGGTACTTGCCGGTGGGTGCTTTGTACGGCGGACGGCAGACGAACACCTGGGCCGCGATCGACACCCCGCGCTCGGGGTCGCGAATCTGGGCCAGGGCCTCGGCCACCGTCGAGTTCGAGCCCAGCACGATGATGTCGGGGGTCATGAGACCACCGGCCGTGCCCTCCTCGTAGGCGAGCAGGCGACGCATCATCGCGGCGTCCTCGTCGTCCATGGCGTCGAGGATGCGACTGCGCTGTTCGCCGGGCATCTCGGCGAGCAGGTCGGCGAGGTCGTCGACCTCCATCTCGTCGAGCACGTCGATCAGACGATCGAGGTCGAGACCTTCGATGATTCCCATCTGCTCGGCCTCGGGCAATTCCTCGAGCACGTCGGCCAAACGGTCGTCGTCCATGGCCTCGGCCAACTGACGTCGTTGGGCGAGAGGCAACGAACGCACGACCGACGCCACGTCGGTGGGGTGCATGTCGTGCAAGCGCGCCGCTTCGGCGGCCATCTCGGTGGTGGCGGCGAAGAGATGCGAGACCTCGCGCCAGTCGACGAGGCGATGGCTTGGTCGACGGCGTAGCGCGGTGCGCTTGGCGAGTCGCACCTGGGCGACCTCCCAACCTCCGGATCGAGAGTCGACTCGTTCGCGCAGGGCGACGTCGCTCACGAACTCGTCGCCGACGCGACGGTCGATTACGTCGCGCCCGAGCAACTTCTCACCCTTTTTCGCCTTGAACGGGTTGAGGTCGATGTCCCAACTGCGCAGGCGAGCTCCGTCGGCGCCCAACTCGGCGACCCGTCCGGCGTTGACGAAGATGCGACGACGCTGGCTGGTCGCGGTGAAACCCACCACGCGCGGTGTGTTGCCCGCATGACCGGGGACGACGACGATGTCGTCGAGGCGCCCGATGTTCGCGCCACCTGCATCGAGGAGGGGCAGGCGCATGATGCGGAATGCGTAGATCAAGTCGCCGGCCATGCGGGCAGGCTCCCGGCGAGGTCAGTGCGCGGTGGCGGCGACCGACCGGGCGACGGCGCCGTATCGCTCGAAGCGTTCGGGGTCACGGGCCGCGTTGTAGAGAACCACGCGTGAGGCGATGCCCTGATATCGATCGACCAGTGCCGAGGCCAGACCATCCCACGTCGACTCCACCGCGAAGACGGCGAGGTGATCGTCGGTGATTTGAGCGGCCATGCCCGCGAAATCGCCGGCTTTCTGCTTCTCGCGAATGCGCGATGTGGTGCCCTCGAATCCGGCCTCGTCCCAGACGAAGGCGTAGTTAGGTGTCGAGCCGTAGAAGCTCAGCATCGTGCGCGCGTGTTCGCGTTCGACATGACGCTCCTCGTCGGTGTCCCCGACGATGGTCATTACTGGAACGATCAGATCGATGTCACTCGCCGCACGTCCGGTCGAACGCGCACCTTCGGCGACGTTCGTCAGAACGTGACGTCGCAGATAGCCCGGTTCTCCGATCGGGTGAACATGAACGCCGTCGGCGACTTCACCGGCCATGCGCAACATCCACGGGTTCACCGCGGCGACGTCGACTTTCGGATCGGGAGCATCGATGCGACCCGGGCTCCATTGCGGCGTGATGAAGGTCAGGTCATAGAACTCACCGTGATGTTCGAGAGGTGCACCGCGAAAGGCGGCAAAGCATGCCTTCACGGCGAGGATGTAGTCGCGCATGCGCGGTCCTGGTCGGGAGAACTCCATGCCATAGCGACGCTCGATGTTAGCCTTCACCTGTGTGCCGAGACCCAACCGAAATCGTCCATCACTCGCCTCTTGAAGTTCCCACGCCGTGGCGGCGGTGACGAAGGGCGAACGAGGGAAAGCGACCGCGACTCCGGTCGACAATTCGAGTCCTGGCGCGGCGAGTGCCGCCGCCGCGACGTTGAGAAACGCCGTGCGACCCGCCTCGGTGAAGAGCAATCCCGAATAGCCGGCGGCGAGTGCGGCCGCCGCGGTGCGACCGGTGCGTTGCAACGGTTGCGGGGTGATCATCACGTCGACGCGCATGTTCATCACCCGGCCGGAAGTTGATCCTCGCGCACCCCGCCACCGGGGCGGAACGTGGTGGAGCGATCGTCATCCT
>JBJTIO010000088.1:0-29598 GCA_046095045.1 Actinomycetota bacterium | reverse complement strand
CGCCGAGAAATTGAGGTATGCGTCGGCGACCTGTTGCTCGCTGAGCGAACCGAGATGCGGACTCTGGATGCCGAAACCGTTGACGAAACGCGTGACGTACGGTGAGTCCGGCCAGATCGAATATTCGCTGTTGGCGTCTCCCGCGAATTCGAGGATCTGCGGGTGGGTCGCGATGACGTGATACCCCTCGGCGAAGGCCTCCATGCACACCTTCCAGTTCGCCGGCACTTCTTTCACCGCGTGAAACGCCTTGTATCGCTTCTCCATCGCGAAGTCGCGCCCGAAGTGTTCGACCAACTTGCTCGCGACCTTCTCGAAGGCCGGCGCGTCCGGGTCGAGATTCACGAAAACGAAACCGCACCATTCGGCGACCTGAGCCTGCGGAAGGCACGAATCGGGTTGATTCCACACCTGGGGGAAGTCCCACTCGGCGGGCAACTCGACGAGGTCGCCGTCGAGATCCCAGCGCCAACCGTGGAACGGACAACGGAACGACGCGACCCGTCCCGACTCGGTGCGCAACTTGGTGCCGCGATGGAGGCACGAGTTGTGGAACGCCTTGATCGCGCCATCCTTCGTGCGCGTGACGATCACCGACTGATCGGCGACGTCGTACACCACGTGGTCGCCGGGCTGGGCCAACTCGTCGCTCGTGCACGCCATCTGCCACGTGCGCGTCCAGAGGTATTCGTTCTCGAGTGCGGCGAACTCGTGCGACGTGTACCGCGACTTGGCGATGTCGACCTTGCCCTGGGGCACGTAGGAACTGTCGCGCAACGACTCGGGAACCGGCCGCGTGTCGGCCGCCAAAAGATCTTGCACGCTCGGACCCGAGCTACGTGCTCGTCCGATGTCCGGATCGATCGCTGTCATGTTTCCCCCTTGCGTCGCGGTCAGCCCGCGGACTCGAACAATTTCTTGGCCGACACGTAATCAGCCTTGCCGTTGGGTGCCCGCGGAACTGTGGTCACGAAGACCAATTGTTTGGGCACTTTGTAACTGGACAACTTGGTCTTGGTGTGTGCGATCACCGCATCGGCGGTGGGCTCGGATTGCCCCGGAGCCACCGAGGCGACCCCGACCACGCGCTGACCGTATTTCTCGTCGGGTACACCGAACACGAGGCAGTCGGCGACGGAGGCGTGAGTCTTCACGGCCTCTTCCACTTCCTCGGGGAACACCTTCTCCCCCGCGGTGTTGATGCAATTCGATCCGCGCCCGAGCAAGGTGATCGTGCCGTCGGCCTCGACCACCGCCATGTCTCCGGGGAAGCTGTAGCGAACCCCACCGACTTCCCGGAAGGTGCGGGCCGACTTCTCGGGATCCTTGTAATAACCGATCGGAATCCCCGGTCCGCTCACACCGACCATCCCCTGTTCGCCGGAACCGGGAACCACCTCGAGACCGGTGTCGAGATTGATGACCTTGGTGGTGGGCATCGCACCGAACTTCGCGGTGGTGTTGACGTTGGCCTTGGTCGCCATCGTCTGGCCCATTCCGCCCTCGCTCGAACCGAGGATGTCCATGACCGCGGCGCCCGGGATGAACTCGAAGAGTTCGGCTTTCACTTCGGCCGAGAACATCGCGCCGGTCGACACGATGGTGGTGACCGACGATGTGTCGAACGGGGAGCCGGTGGATGCTTGGGCGCGCAACCCCTGCACCATCGGACGAGCGAAGGCGTCGCCGACGATCACCAATGTCGAGATGCGATGTCGTTCGACCGCACGGAACAACTCGGCGGCATCGAAACTTCGTCCCTCGAGGAGCACGACCTTGCCGGCGACGAGATGCGGGAGCAGAGCGCCCAACCACACGCCGGTGCCGTGCATCAGCGGACAGCATGGAACGGCGACCGGCTGTCCCATCGAATGGACGACCTTCGACATGCCGGTGACCTCGGCGATGTTCTGCACGGGCGGTCGACCCATCGGTGCGGTGTAGAAACCGAGGAAGCCAGCGGTGAAGTTGCCCATCGCGTACATGACGCCTTTGGGCATGCCCGTGGTCCCACCCGTGTACAGCATGTAGAGATCGTCGAGACCGCGCTCGATGCGCGGCGCCGGTTGATGAGACGAGAGAACCGCATCCCAGGCGACCGCACCTTGAACGCCGGCCGACGGTGCGTCGGACACTTCGATGAGAAGCCTCAACTTCGGAAGTCGGTCCTTCACCCGACCGATCCGATCACCGAGACTCGCGTGGTACACGACGGCCTCGCAGTCGGCGTTCTCGAGCAGGTAATGCAGCTCGTCGTCGAGGTATCGGTAGTTCACGTTGACCGGCGTGATGCGCTGTTTGAAGGCCGCGAATTGCGTGATCAGGTATTCGGGGCAGTTGTACATGAACATGCCCACCTTCGACTCGCGGCCGAGGCCGCTCGCCGAGAGCGCCGAAGCCAGTCGGGCCGCGGAGTTCTCGTACTGCGACCAGGTGATGTCGCGGTCCCCGTACGAGATCGCGACGGCGTCCGGGAACTCGTCGGCGTGCGCCTCGAAGATGTCCGGATACGTCAACATGTCTTGCTCCCCCTGTCGACCGCGACCCCCGCGGAGCCTCCATCTTCCCACCCGAGAGGTCGTGCTGTCACCTCGGTACTTGGTGAAACTAACCCAGCGGTCAATAATGGGTCCATGACCGCCCTCGACCCTCGACCGGCCCGTTCGCCCGGCGTGAGCTATCAGGCTTTGCTCGACGCCGACACCCACCCGGTCCCCGAGGTTCTGCGGCTCGAGTCCTCCCGTTTCCTCGGCGACGCCGACGTCCCCATCGACCGATACATCTCCCGCGAGTGGCACGAACTCGAAAAGGAGTTCTTGTGGAAGCGGGTCTGGCAGTTCGCCTGCCGCGAAGACCACATCCCCGAGGCCGGCGACTACATCGTGTACGACATCGCTGGCATGTCGTACATCGTCGTGCGACAACCCGATCTCTCGATCAAGGCTTACCCGAACGCCTGCCTCCATCGCGGGCGTCGGTTGAAGGATTACGACGGACATTGTTCGGAGATTCGCTGTCCCTTCCACGGGTTCGCGTGGGCGCTCGACGGCGCGTTGGCCGACGTCCCGGCGCGATGGGATTTCCCCCACGTCGACGAACGGCGCGACGAGTTCGACCTCACCGAATGCCAGGTCGACACATGGGCCGGATTCGTCTTCATCAATTCCGACCCGAACGCCGGATCTCTCGACGACTTCCTCGGAGGCATCAAGGATCAGTTCGCGATCTGGAAGCTCGAGGACCGTTACGTCGAGACGCACGTGACGCGCGTGATCCACGCGAATTGGAAGGTCGCCCAGGAAGCGTTCAGCGAGGCGTACCACGTGAACGCCACTCACCCGCAAATTCTCTATTACCTCGCCGACACCAACTCTCAGGTCGACATCTGGGAGAACTTCTCGCGGGTCATCACCGCCGGACTCAGCCCGAGCCCGCTCCTTTGTTACGACGTCGACGAGAACACGATGATGCGTTCGATGCTCGATGTGCGCGTCGATCAGGACAGCCCGATCAACGTCCCCGAAGGTGGGTCGGCAAGAGCGATCGCCGCTCAATCGGCGCGCGAGAGGTGGCGCGCCGCGGTCGGAGATCGCGTCGACACGATGAGCGACTCCGAGATGATGGACAGCATCGACTACACGGTGTTCCCCAACTTCCACCCGTGGGGCGCGTTCAACCGCATCGTGTACCGATTCCGCCCCAACGGAGACGATCATCGGTCGTCGATCATGGAGGTCTTGTTCCTCTCGCCGTACTCGGGCGACAAGCCGAAGAACGCGACCATTCGTCATCTCGCCGCCGATGAGCCGTTCACCGACGAGCCCGGGCTCGGCATGTTGGCCAAGGTGTTCGAGCAGGACGTCTTCAACATGTCGAAGGTTCAACTCGGACTCGAAACCACGGTGAAGCCCGGGGTCACTTTGGCCAACTATCAGGAATCGAAGGTGCGCTGGATCCATCAGCGTCTCGGCGAGTTCATCGCCGAGGGACAACGGGCGGTGAAGTGATGCTCGGCATCGTGCATCCGTTCTCGAAGGCCTTGTACGAACAGGATGGGAACGGGAACATTCGCGTGTCGAAGGACGGCAAGTGGGGTCTGTTCCGCGTCAACGGTCAGCACATCGACGGTGAGATTCGCGAATGCGATCCGCAGTTGTGCGGCTGGGTCGGTGGACCTCAAGTGGTCAACCACCGGGTTTCCGCTGCGCCAACCAACAAGCAATAATCGCAACGACGCGTCGCGTCGCAACATGGGGGACGAATCATGATCGATCCGAGCGTCATGCCGGACAAACTCGCGGCTTTTCTCACCCGTCACGCCGGTCGCGCGGCAACCGTGACGAACTACGAGCCGATGACTGGCGGATACAGCCGACTCATGGCCAAGGCCACCGTTCGCTGGGACGACGGGAAGGTCGAACACCTCGTCCTGCGCGGCGATCCCCCTCCGGGCAAGGCGAGGATGGAGACCGATCGGGCCACCGAATGGGCCCTTCTCAGCGCTCTCGGTCACGCCGAGAGCATTCCGATGCCCGCCGCTCGATTCTTCGACGCCACCGGAGACGAACTCGGCACGAAGTGCATCGTGCTCGACTTCGTCGAAGGACGTTCCCTGCAGTCGTTCCTCAACGACTGCGTGCCGGGAGCGTACGGCCACCACACCTTCGATCTCGTCGACACCATGGCGCGCGTGCATTCGATCGACCCGAGCGACGTCGGTGACGCGATCGCACGCCCCACCGATTGGTCGACCTACATCACAAGTCTCATCGACCGTTTCCGTCGCGCCGATCGCGATCATGTGGAGTCGAATCCGTTCCTTCGTTACGTGGCCGAATGGCTCGACGCGAACAAGCCCGCTCCCCTGCCGCTCCGCGTCGTTCACAGCGACTTCCAACCGGCCAACATCATGGTCGCACCCGACGGCTCGCATCAGGTCATCGACTGGGAACTCACCCACATCGGCGATCCGCGCGAGGACCTCGGCTACTACGCCGTGTACTCGGCGTCGTCGGGTCCGAGTCTGATCATGCAGGATCCGCTCGCCTTCCTCGCCCGTTATCGCGAACGAACCGGATTCGGCGAGGACACCATCAATCTGGCGACCCTCGGATATTTCTCGTCGCTCGCCGCGATCTCGGTGTACGCGCAGATTCTCGCCGGAGCCGGCGCGATGGCGAACGGACTGAACTCGGGGATCATGACCACCTACACGTTGAACGCCCTCACCGTCGGACACGCCAACTTCATGGGCGGCTGTGTCGCCCCCAACGCCTGATCGGAGATCACATGCTGTCGAAACCCACCACACCGCAGATCCTTCTCGACTGCCGTCGCGAGTTGCTCGAGACCATCGATCCGGCCGTCACCGACCCCACGGTGAAAGTCGCCATCCAGATGCTCGAGAACGTGTTGCGCAACTGTGCCGAGCGCGCGGCCCACGAGATCGCCTGGATGCGTTCCGAATCCGACGCGATGGTGGCCTACGCACGCGATGTCGCGTCGACCGTCGGTTCGACATCGGCGATCGATGCCGCCCTCGCCGATTACG
Organism: Actinomycetota bacterium; assembly: GCA_046095045.1. Classification (GTDB taxonomy): domain Bacteria; phylum Actinomycetota; class Acidimicrobiia; order Acidimicrobiales; family Ilumatobacteraceae; genus Casp-actino8. The sequence continues at coordinate 24,047 of JBJTIO010000088.1, read as the reverse complement.
ACAAGGGTGACAACGACTCGCTCGAGCTCGATGCCGTGAGTGACGCGTACGGACGCGCGGGAGAGTGCCTCTCGACCGCCCTCGAACGAGTCTTCGCCACCGGCCACACCGAACTTCATCTTCGGGGCCGAGCGATCCTCGATGTGCGTTTGGCGCACGAGGACGCGATCAAGGGCGAGTGGGCGTTCGTCGGTCGCGGCTGACGAACCCGATCATGACTCTGCGTCTTCATGTCGTCACCGGGGGTCACCCGTTCGTCGCCGACCGATTCTTCGCGGTGTTCGACTGGCTCGCTCACGAGGAGGACATCGAGTGGCTCGCCGTCGACACGCCAAGCGTTGGCGACGAAGCGCCCGATGTGGTGCTCTTCTACGACATGCCCGGCTTGAAGTTCACGGGTGGTGGCGATCCCCCGGTGCACATGCCGGCGCCGTCGGACGAGCAAAAGCACGTGTTCGACGAGTTGCAACGACGTGGCATCGGCATGGTGTTCATGCATCACGCGGTCGCCAGTTGGCCGGCGTGGGCTGGGTTCGCCGAACTCGTCGGCGGTCGGTTCCACTATCAACCCGCCACCTTGCGCGGGGTCTCGTATCCCGACTCCGGATACGTGTTCGACGTGCGACACACCATCGAGGTGATCGATCCCGAACACCCCATTTGCGCCGGTCTCGGTCGATCGTTCGAACTCGTCGACGAGCTCTACTGTTCGCCCGTTTTCGAAGACGACGTGATTCCGCTCATGCGGACCACCTACCCCGTCGACGACGCGACGAACTTCTTCTCGGCCGACCTCGCCATTCGCGGTCGCCGCAACAGCAACGACGGCTGGACCCATCCCGCGGGCAGCCGACTCGTTGCTTGGGTGAAGAAAGCCGGCAACGCTCCGCTCGCCTACATCCAGTTCGGCGACGGGCCCGTCACGTACGACGACGAGAACTTCCGTCGCGTGGTGCGCAATGCAGTCACTTGGGCCGGCTCGGAACGAGCCCGCGCCTGGGCCACGTCCTGATCAGGTCCAGGAGTTCCAACGCACGAAACGTTCGGCAGGAACGCGCGTCGCAAGCTTGAAGTCGGTTCCCAACGTGTACGCGATCGGGAACAGGCCCGCTTGGGTGTACTTGTCGAACGGGATTCCGAGCAGGTCGGCCGCCTCTTTTTCGTTGGGCAGGTGAAGCGTCGTCCATGCCGAACCAAGTCCGCGTTCACGCAGAGCCAACATGAAACTCCAGACCGCCGGCAACAGCGATCCCCACGCCGACGCTTGACCGAAGGTCGGAGTGCCGGCGTCGAGACGTCCAGCGATGAGCGGGATCATGAGAACCGGCACTTGATCGAGCACTTGGGCTAGATGCATCGACGAATCGACGATGCGTTCCCCTTGCGCGTCGCGCTTGGGTCGATTGGGATCGTTCACGTACGGGTAGTAGTTGGCGCGATACATCTCGGCCAATGCCGTCTTCTTCGCCTGATCCTCGACGAACAGCCACCGCCATCCCTGCATGTTCGAACCGGTGGGAGCCTGATGCGCGATCTCCACGCACTCCATCAACACTTCTCGCTCCACGGGTCGCGAGAGGTCGAGTCGTTTGCGCACCGCGCGCGTGGTCGTGAGCACCTCGTCGGCGGTCAATCCCAGTTTCATCGCCATGTCATTCTCCCTGTCTTCCGAAAGTTTCGTCGATCAGACGTTCTTCGCTTGAGCCGCCATCCATTCGGCGGTCGCCTTGCCCATCTTTGCCCCGTCGTAACCAATGCGCTGGGTCGGAGTCACCTCGAGGATGACGCGGCGGGGCGAATCGAGGAACTTGGCGAACGTGTCGCGCCGTTCGACGTCGGATCCCATGATCGCCTCGGCGAGTTCCGGGTAGAACCACTTCTTGGTCGCGTCGTCATCGTGGAGCGTGCAGGTGCCCTTCCACGTGATCGCCTTGTTGCGGGGCAACGGGGAACCCGTCGAGGTGACGACCACGCACACGCGCGGGTCGCGTCGCACGGCGGCAATACGCGCTCTCTGACTCGACGCGGTCAGCCAGAACGAGCCCTTGCGCCACACGTACGACATGATCACGCCGACGGGCCACCCTTCTTTGTTCGACCAGATGAAGGTGCACTCGTTGTGAGCGAGGAGCAATTTCTCCTCGACATCGTCGTCGAGACCGTAAACGGTGACGTCCTCGTAGTTCTCCGGATGTTCGGCCATGTTCGCTCCTTGCTCTCAATCTTTCTCGCGGGGCATGAACTGCCCGGTGTTGGCGGTGATGCCTCCGTCGACGGGCACCACGGCTCCCGTGATGAAACTCGCCTCGGGCGACGCCAAGAAAGCGATCGCCGCCGCGACCTCGGAAGCTCGTCCCCATCGTTGCATCGGGACCGCCCGACGCAAACCCTCGTACACCGCGGGCACCGACTTGATGCCCGACGTCATGCCGGTCTCGGTGGGGCCCGGACACACGACGTTCACCGTGATCGCGTCGGCCGCCAGATCGAGTGCGGCTCCGCGACACAGATTGATGACCGCCGCTTTCGACGTGTTGTACGGCCACATGTTGGGGTCGGCCGCGATTCCCGATGTCGACGCCACCGCCACGATGCGACCGCCTCCGCGCGCCCGCAGTCGCGGCACGGCGGCACGAATCCCCAACAAAACCGCTCGCACGTTGACCTCGATCACGCGGTCGAACTGTTCGATGGGCATCGTCACGATGTCGCCACTGCACGGCATGCCGGCGTTGCACACGAGAGCATCGAGACCTCCGAACTCGGCGACCGCCACATCGGCCGCTCGCTGATTCGTGGCGTCGTCGGTGACGTCGCCGACGACGACTTTGACGTTCGCGAGCCGCTCGAGGGCTCCGATGTCGGCGCCCGGACGGTCGACTGCGACGACAGCCCCTCCGGCGGCGATCAGTGCCTCGACGCTCGCGAGTCCGATTCCGGAGGCTGCTCCGGTGACGATCGTCGTGCGCACGTTCACACCTTAGGCATCGGCCACGATGACACCGTCACCGCACGACCCACCGAATCGGCATGGTCGTGAGTCCGCGCAGGATGAACGGTTCGTTCACCTTCACCTCGCCGGTGAGTTCGACGGAATCGAACGTTTCGATCATCCAACGCAGGGCCAGTTGACCCTCACGGCGAGCCAACGCGTTGCCGATGCAGTGATGCACTCCCCAGCCGAACGCAACGTGCGGACGCGATCCCGGGCCGAACCGGTCGAACCGGATGTCGTCGGGGTCGTCCCACACTCGAGGGTCGCGATTCGCCGCCGCGAACAGCAATTGCATCTTGGTCCCCGGCTCGATCTCGACTCCGCGCACCGCGCACGTTCGACTGTTGGTGCGAAAGAGTCCTTGCACTGGCGAGTCGTAGCGGAGGAATTCCTCGACGGCCCACGGGATGAGGTCGGGGCGCTCGCGCAACTGATCGGCGAGTTCGGGACGAGTGATCATTCGATAGAGCATCAGACTGATGAGACTCGCTGTCGTCTCGTGACCAGCCACCAACACCTGTTGACCCAGTTGCCGCACCTCGCGATGCGACAACTGTCCATCGAGCAGCGCGCGGGTGAGCACGGTCACCAGATCGTCGTTCGGCTCTCCCCCGGATTCGAGGATCGATCGACGCTCGGCAACCAAGTCGTCGATCAGGGCGTGGATGCCTTCATTCGCCCGCTCGACCAACCTCAGGTCGCCTCCACCGAGACCATTGACGATGTCGTCCGACCATTGTCCGAATCGGTCACGATCCTCCGGCCGTACTCCCAACATCTCGGCGATCACGATCGCTGGGAACGGGAAAGCGAACAGACGGACGAAGTCACCCTCGCCATCGGCGGAGAAGGAACGCTCCCACAACTCGCGCCCGATCGTTTCGACGCGCGGCGCCAACGCGTCGATCGTCGCGGGACGAAAGCCGTCCTGCAACACCTTGCGTTGACGGCGATGATCGGGATCGTCGGCCGAGCCCAAGACTCCGCCCACCTGATGAAAGACACCGGGTCCATCACCGTTCTGCCACAGACCGGGATCCGTGACCATCGACAGCACGTCCTCGTGTCGACTCACGACGAAGAACGGCGGATCGAAGGACTCCTCACGATGGATCGGACATTTCTCGAGAAGGTGATGATGACCGACCGATGGTTCGAGATCGTTCGCGTGTTCGAGGTGCGAATAAGTCATCGCATGTCCACGAGCGAGGGAAGCGTGGCCTTGATCGCCTCGACGGCGCGACCCTGGGCCGCGATGTCGCCCGACACGGCGTCGGTCAGACCGATGAGCACCGTGAGGATGTAGGCGAGGATCGTCGCACGCGACTCGGGTCGGATCTCTCCGGTTCGGATTCCGACCTCGACGATGTCCGCGAAAAAGGCTTCGCGCTGGCGACTACGTGGCTCGACCGAAACCTTCATTTCCGGATGACGGATGACATCGACGCGCACCGCACCGAGGAATTGGGCCACCGAATGGTCGACCCGGTTCATCTCGTGAGCCTCATCGAGAATCGCCGTGAATTGCCCGACGAAGGTGTCGTGGCCACGAATGCATTCGGAGAAGCGCGAGTAGACGAGGTCCTGGGTGTAGTCGTGCACGGCGAGATACAGGTCGAGCTTCGACCCGAAGTAGTGATAGAGCGCGGCCGGGGTGACGCCGGCTCGGGTGGCGATCTCCCGGTTCGTCGTCATCTCGAACCCGAGAACCGCGAACGTCTCACGGGCGATCCGCAGGATTCGGTTGCGTGTCTCGACCGAATCGGTGTCCGGGGGTCGACCCAACCGGCGCTCGGAGGCTTTACGGGGCATCGCGTGCCGTCTCACCGCCTCCGATTTCCCCACCTCCCGAGTATGACCGAATGCCCCCGCCACCAGCGTGTCGAGCGTCGCACCACCGACCCGCCTCGGTGCGGATACTGATCGCAGGGTCAATTACGGTGTGCACGTGGCCGGATCCGTCGACACCTCCAACATCCCCTCTCTCGAGGACTTCACCCGAACCGCTCGCGAGTGGCTCGAGGCCAACGCCGAGTACCGCACCGGTGGAAGCGACGACAAGGAGCTCGTCTGGGGCGAAGGCGAGTTCTCCGTGTCGGTGTTCCATTCGCTCACCTTCGAAGAGGAGCGCGCCCTGCTCGATCGGGGCAAGGCCTGGATTCAGAAGAAGGCCGAGAAGGGGTACCACGCCATCACGTCGCCCGTCGAGTACGGCGGACTGGGTTACCCACGCGCGTACGCACGAGCGTTCTCCAAACTCGAATCGCTCTTCGTGACGCCCACCGGACACGAAACCCTCAGCGTCACGGTCGGCCTCATCGCTCCGACGATCGATCTCTTCGGAACGGCGCAACAAAAGGCCGACTTCGTCGGTCGCTTCATGGCCACGCGCGACCTCTGCTGCCAACTCTTCTCCGAACCGGGCGCCGGTAGCGATCTCGCGTCGCTTGGTTGTCGCGCCGAGCGAGACGGAGACGAATGGGTGCTCAACGGTCAGAAGGTCTGGAGCTCCGGAGCGCAGTTCAGCGAATGGGGTGAACTGATCGCCCGTAGCAATCCCAATGTGGTGAAGCACAAGGGAATGACCGCCTTCATCATCCCGATGAACCTGCCCGGCATCGAGATTCGTCCGATCAAGCAGATGAGCGGTGGTTCGTCGTTCAACGAGGTCTTCTTCAACGATGTGCGCATTCCCGACTCGATGCGACTCGGGCCGGAGGGCGAGGGATGGAAGGTCGCCCTCACCACGCTCGGCTTCGAACGCGATCACTCCGGCGACGGCGGTGGAGGTGGATCGCGAGTCGGAGGTTCATGGCGGCAGGTGCTGGCCACCGCGCGAGCCATGGGCGTCACGGGTGATCCGGTGCTCCGCCAGGAGTTGGCCAAGGCCTACACGCACTTCCGCGTCGAGGGTTTCGTCAACCGACGCGCCGCCGACATGCGTCGCGCGGGCGCCCCTCCGGGACCCGAAGGCTCGCTCGGAAAGCTCGTGTGGACCGAAGGGATGACGAGCATCACCGAACTCATCTCGAAGATTCTCGGGGCGGCCCTCATCGCCGACACCGGCGAGTGGGGAACGTACGCCTGGGGCGAGCACGTTCTCGGCGCGCCCGGTTACCGCATCGCCGGAGGCTCCGACGAAACCCAACGCAACATCATCGGCGAACGAGTACTGGGTCTGCCCGGTGAACCGCGCGTCGACAAGGATCTGGCGTGGAAGGACACCCGTCGCTGACGGGACGCACGCTCGAACAACACACATCCGGCCATTGGCCATCGAACACACAGGGGGAAATCATGGATCTCGGACTCGCGGGCAAGAAGGCGCTCGTCACTGGTTCGACCAAGGGGCTCGGTCGCGCGATCGCCGAGACTCTGCTCGCCGAGGGCGCCTCGGTGGCCATCTGCGCGCGCAACGCCGATGAAGTGGCGGCCGCGGTGAAGGAACTGTCGGCCAAGGGCAAGGTCGTCGGAGCGTCGGTCGATGCCGGCAATCCCGAGGCCCTGCAGGCGTGGGTCGCTTCGAGCACCGAACAACTCGGTGGCATCGACATCTACGTGCACAACACCTCGGGCAAGCCGGCCCGCAAGCTCGAGCAGTGGGTCAACAACTTCAACATCGACCTGATGGCTCTGGTGTACGGAGTCGAGGCGGCCAAGGCCGCTCTCGCCGCGGGTGGCGGTTCGGTCATCAGCATCGGTACCACCGCGACGACCGAGCACTTCGCCAGCGGATCGGGAAGCTACAGCGCGCTGAAGTCGGCCGTCACCAACTGGACGCTCGGTCAGGCCCAGGTGCTCGGAGCTCAAGGCATCCGCTGCAACGTCGTGTCGCCCGGACCGATCATGGTTCAAGGTGGCGACTGGGACATGATCAAGAACGCGATGCCGCCGTTCTTCGAGGCGACCGAGAAGGCTCATCCGTCCGGACACATAGGCGAGCCGAGCGACGTGGCGAACGCCGTCGCGTTCCTCGCCAGCGATCGTGCGCGTCACATCAACGGAGTGAACCTCACCGTCGATGGTGGGTTCCTCAAGCGCGTCGATTTCTGAGCGATGGGCCCGGCACCTTCCCGACGCATCGAGGTGACGCTCGTCGCCGGAGGCAAGTACCACGACATCGACTTCGCTCGTCGTGAATTGCTCACGCTTCTCGCCGAGCACGACGAGTTCCGCGTGCGGGTTCAGCCCGATTACGAGGACACCGCGGGCATCACGTCGGCCGAAATTCTCGTGTCGTACACCTGCGACGTGCGTCCCTCCGAGAACGCCCAACGCGCGATTCGCTCGTGGGTCGAGAACGGTGGGAAATGGGTGGCCCTGCACGGTACGAACGCGGCTCTCACTCTCGGCGGTCCGAACGGTGTCGAATCACCACGGGTCTTCCCGTTGTGGGCCGACACCCTCGGAAGTCAATTCGTGGCGCACCCGCCGATCCAGCCGTACACCGTCTCGGTGTCGGATCCCTCGCATTGGTTGGTCGCCGGCATCGAATCGTTCGACACCGACGACGAGTTGTATCTCAGCGAGTACGCCGACCGCGATGCGTTGACACCCCTGCTCCACACCACGTGGCAGGGCGAGGCGGCGGGTTTCGCCGAATCCGACTGGACCTCGTGCGATCCGACCCATCTGGTGATGTATTTGCGCGACCTCGGTCGCGGTTCGATCCTTTACAACACGCTCGGACATTGCCGCGGCCACTACGACATGAAGCCGGTGCTCGATTACTACCCACGCATCGAAAGGTGCTCCTGGGAGAAGCCGGCGTATTACGAATTGTTGCGTCGCTCACTACGGTGGGCACGCGGCCTCGACGGCTGAACCCTCGACCAGAAAGCCAAAGGACCCCACATGGATCTCTCGACCGACGTGCAACTCGATCTGCACCGACGCATGGTGCGCATTCGACTCTTCGAGGAGGCCGCTGGCCGACTCGCCGAGTCGAATCGACTTCCCGGATTCCTTCACCTCTACGTGGGTGAGGAAGCAGTCGCGGCGGGTGTGTGCGGCGCACTCAACGATGACGACCACATCACCTCGACCCACCGTGGTCACGGACATCTCGTGGCCAAGGGTGGCGACTTCAACCGGATGATGGCCGAGTTGATGGGCAAGGCGACCGGCTATTGCAAGGGCAAGGGTGGCTCGATGCACATCTCCGACACCGCGCTCGGGATGCTCGGCGCCAACGGCATCGTTGGTGCGGGTTCGCCCATCGCGGTCGGTGCCGCGTTCGCGAACAAGTACCGCGGTCGTGGCCAAGTGGCCGTCGCATTCTTCGGTGACGGCTCGACGAACATCGGCGCGTTCCACGAGGCCGCGAACATGGCGTGCGCGCTGCACCTGCCGATCGTGTTCGCCTGCGAGAACAACGAGTACGGCGAGTTCACGCCGCGCGACAAGACGATGGCGATCACCGACATCGTCGACCGAGCAGCCGGCTACGGCATGCCCGGAGTGATCGTCGACGGCATGGACGTCATCGCGGTGCACGAAGCCGCCGTCGAAGCCGTCGAACGCGCGCGATCGGGTGGTGGGCCGTCGCTGATCGAAGCGAAGACCTACCGCTTCTACAACCACCACGGTGTCCAGAACCTCGGACTCAAGTATCGCTCCGACGACGAAGTGGCGATGTGGAAACAGCGTGACCCGATCTTCACCCTCGAGGATCGCATGATCGCCAACAAGTCGGCGTCGCGCGATCAGTTCGACGCGATCTGGGCCGAGTTGCGCGCCAACATCGACGCGGCCATCGCTTTCGCCGAGGAAAGTCCCTATCCCGAGCCCGATCAGATCATGGTGGGCGTCTACACGAGCGGATCGAACTGATGGAACGCAAACTCCCCTACGTGATGGCCTTCAACGAGGCCGTGAAGCAACAGATGGAAGCCGACCCGAACGTGTTCTGTGCCGGCGAAGACATCGGTGCGTTCGGTGGCGTGTTCGGCACCTTCGGCGGTTTGCAAGCCAAGTTCGGCGCCGATCGCGTGGTCGACACTCCCATCAGCGAGCAAGCGATCGTCGGTCTCGGTGTTGGTGCCGCCGTCACCGGCTTGCGTCCCATCGTCGATCTGATGTTCATGGACTTCATCTGCGTCGCCCTCGACCAGATCGTGAACCAGGCCGCCAAGTTGAAGTACATGTTCGGAGGCGACGCGGTGTTGCCCTTGACGATCACCACAGCCGGTGGTGGCGGCTTGTCCGCGGCCGCCCAGCACAGCCAGTCTCTCGAGGCCTTGCTCTGTCACATCCCGGGACTGAAGGTCGTGATGCCGTCGAACCCCTACGACATGAAAGGGCTCATGACCGCGTGCATCCGCGAGAACAATCCGACCGTGATGATCAAGCACAAGCGATTGCTCGGTATGACGGGTGACGTTCCCGAGGAGAGCTACTCCATCCCGCTCGGACAGGGCAACATCCTGCGCCCCGGCAAGGACGTCACGATCGTCGCTTACGCGCGCATGGCGAACGAAGCGCTCGTGGCCGCCGACGAACTGGCCAAGGACGGCATTGACTGCGAGATCATCGACCCGCGCACCCTGCAGCCACTCGACACCGACCTCATCGTGTCGTCGGTGAAGAAGACCAATCATGCGGTCGTGGTGCACGAAGCCGTGCGCTTCGGAGGACTCGGTGGCGAGATCGCGTCGCAGATTCAGGAGTTGGCCTTCGATTACCTCGACGCTCCGGTCACTCGTATTGGTGCGCCGTTCTCCCCCGTGCCGTTCAGCCCGGCGCTCGAACAGCACTACATCCCGGATTCCAAGACGATCGTTCAGGGGATCCGCGACGTGATGTCACGGGTCTGATTCGCGTCCATGTCCACCGTCTGCATCATCGTCAACCCCCACGCGGGCAAGGACATCCGTCGATTGGTGACCCCGGCGACCCACACCTCCGATGTCACCAAGGTCGGCATCGTGCGGCGAGCGATCGTGGCCGCCGCCGAATCGGGAGCCACGCGCATTCTGTTGATGCCAGATCGTCATCGCCTCGCCGAACGCGCGGCCGAGGGACTCGAGGGCTGTGCGATCGAAGTGGTCGACGAGCCGGTCACGGGTTCGCGTCACGACACGATCGCCGCGGCGCGTCGCTTCTGGAAGGAACAAGCCGGGGCAGTGATCGCTCTCGGCGGTGACGGAACATCTCGTGACGTCGCGCTCGGTTGGCCCGACGCACCGCTCATCGCGATTTCGACCGGCACCAACAACGTGTATCCGAGCGCCATCGACGGCACCTCGGCCGGTGCCGCCGCGGCCTTGGTCGCTTCCGGCGCGGTCGATGTCGCGAGCGTGACCCGTCGTTCGAAGCGAGTGGCGGTGCACATCGAAGACTTCGTCACCGAAGATGACGGCGACCGTCGCGTGTCGCGCGACGATCTCGCCCTCGTCGACCTCGCATTCATCGACGCGCAATTCGTCGGTGCTCGCGCGGTGCGAGATCCGGGCACCGTGCGCGCCGTCGTCGCCGCGGTCGCCACTCCGGCCAGCACCGGACTGTCGAGCATCGCCGGACGAGTGCACCCGGTCGATCGGTGGAGTCCCGAAGGCGTCTTCGTGCGTCTCGGAGCCGACGCCACCCGACGGGTACGCGTGCCATTGGCACCCGGTTCGTTCACCACACTCGGCATCTCCGAGGTGCGCCCCCTCGCGATCGGCGAGGAAATCGTCATCGAGGGTCGCACGATCCTCGCCTTCGACGGGGAACGCGACCTACCAGTGAGTGAACGGGGTCGAGTCACCGTGCGCATCGAGTCCAGCGGCCCACTGCTGATCGATGTCGACGCCACACTCGGCATCGCGGCGCGTGATCGCCGCTTCGATGCCACTTCGCTACATGAAACACCGATAGACAGGGATCACCATGGCGACTGAATTCATCATGCCCAAGCTCGGCCTCACCATGGAGGAGGGCACCATCCTCGAATGGTTGGTCGACGACGGAGCCGTGATCACTCCCGGCATGGCCGTGTTGCGCATCGAGACCGACAAGGTCGAGAGCGACGTCGAATCACCCGCCTCCGGAGTGCTGCACCGCACCGCCGCGGTGGGCGACACGTTCGCGTGTGGTGCGACCATCGGATATTTGTTGGCCGACGGTGAACAACCGCCCGCCGCGGCTGCCCCGAAGACCGCCGCTTCGGCGCCAACTTCCGCACCCGCTCCGACTCCGACCATCGCGGCACCGGCCGCGCGCCGAAGCACTGACGGGCGGGTGTTCGTTTCACCCAACGCGCGTCGCGTGGCCAAGGAACGTGGCATCGATCCCGCCACGCTCGTCGGCACCGGTCCGAACGGTCGCGTCACCTCGTCGGACGTGCTCAATGCCCCGGCTGCGGCCGCGATTGTTCCACCGATCGTGTCGTCGAGCGGACATGTGTTGGCCACCGCCGCGGCGCGACAGTTGGCCGAGTTGCTCGGTGTCGATCTGGCGCTCGTTCCCTACGACCCGACCGACGGTCGCGTCACGCGCGATGGCGTCGCGGCGTGGGTGCGGACGCGGCTCGCAACTCCCCAGCCCGCATCAGCGCCTCAGGGTCCTTCTCCGGCGATGCAGCCACTCGCGCCCGCGTCGCAGACGCCGACCTCGGTCAAGAAGATGTCGGGCATGCGCGGCACCATCGCCAAGCGCATGCACGCGAGCCTGCAGGAGATGGCGCAACTCACGTTGCATATGGACGCCGACCTCGACGCCGTCGTGGCCAACCGCGAGGCGCGCAAGGCGGCCGGAGACGCGTCGTTGCCCGGGTTCACCGACTACGTGATCGCCGCGGCGGCCCGCGCCTTGCGTCTGCACCCGATCGTGAACTCGCAGGTGACCGATGAGGGCATCGCCTTGTTGCCCGATGTGCACGTGAGCATGGCGGTCGCCCTCGACGAGGGGCTCATCGTGCCGGTCATCAAGAGCACGCTGTCGCTCGATCTCGCCACGTTGTCGAACGAGACCAAACGTTTGTCGTCGGCCGCGCGCGAGGGCAAGTTGGGCCTGAGCGAACTCGAGGGCGGCACGTTCTCGGTCAGCACGCTAGGCATGTTCGGCGTCGACGGATTCACTCCCGTCATCAACCCGCCCAACACCGCGATTCTCGGGGTCGGTCGACTGCGCGACGACGTGGTGCTCGGAGCAAAAGGTAAGCCGTCGACGGTCAAGCGCATGACCCTCAGCCTCACGTGGGATCACCGCGTGTTCGACGGAGCACCCGCCGCCGAATTCTGTCGCACCATCGTCGAACTACTCGGCGACCCGTCGGCGCTCGACGCCACCCACTGATTCAGCCGCGCGCCGCCTCGAGCACGGGAAGGAATTTCTCGGGGATCGACACCCAATCGTCGGGCGACTGAATGCTCGACCAGAAGTTGTGCTCGATGCACACGTCGGCGAACCCGGCTTCACGAGCTGCGACGGCATCGGCGACGAGAGCCGCCATGTTCTTGCCATCCTCCGGAGGACGTCCCGAGGGCGCCTGCACGAACGATCGGTAGTACACCTCGAGCCCGGGGCGACCAGGTCCGCGCTGGGCGTCCATCGACGCGACCATCTTTTGCACTCGCGACACCGGAAGCCCGGCCGGATTCCACGCATCGAACCACTTCGCGGTGCGCTCGAGACCCGCCGCCGACCACATGCCACTCAACAACTTCGGTCGGCGTCCGCCGTAAGGCTTGGGGTTCACGCACGAGGCTGGCACGTCGAAGAAGGCTCCCGAGTGACTCACGGGGTCGTCGCCCCAACACGCGAGCAACGCGGGAATGAAGTCGTCGATGCGCCGCCCACGATCGGCGATGTCGGTTCCCGAGGCCGTGTGCTCCTCGGCGCTCCAACCGACGCCGAGACCGACGATCAGGCGCCCTTTCGACATCTGGTCGATCGTCGCCAGTCGCTGCGCCAACGGCACGGGCCAATGGTTACCCGCGACCAGGATGCTCGTTCCGAGATCGACGTTCGTCGTGATCCCAGCCACGAAGGCGAGCATCTCGGTCGGCGCCCACACGGATTTGTATTGATCGGGCGGCAGGATGTCCTTGCCTCCGTAACCACGCGTCGGCGCGAGCGCGTACATGAAGTGGTCCTGCACCCATAGACCCGAATATCCGAGACGATCGGCGCGTCGAGCGAACTCCTCGACCACCTCGACGGTGACGTGACGACCCAATTGGGGCAGACACAATCCGACTCCGGTCATGTCGAAACTCCTTTCACGACGCTTCGAACGTCACGGATTCACGATGCGCGCCACATCGACGCCACGACGAAACAGATCGGTGAGTTCGGAGTCCGGCGTGTCGAGGATCGCGTCGATCCATCCGTGCACCCATTGCGCGCCACCCTCGTTGCGACCGAAGATGAACTCCTTCTTGGCCCCGGTGCGCACCGTTCGCTGGATCTTGAGCCCGGTTGCGTAATCCTCGTCGCGCACGACCATCTCGAGGAACGAGATCTGTTGACCGACCAACTCCTCGTACTCCGGGGTCTTGGGCGCCGTCGAAATGAAGTCGAGATACGTCACCGACTCCTCGGCGGTGGCACCCGGGAAGATGCGCGCGACTTGGTACACCTTGTATTCGTTCACGTCGAAACCGGCGATCGACGCGTGCGGGAAGATGCTCCACACGCCACCCGTCAGGATCGAATCGGGCCACTCCTCTTGCGGTCGACTCTCGAGTTTTGCCCAATGGCCGCGCGGTCCGGTGACCCGCTGATGGGGTCCGACGCGATGGAACAACGCGTCGCAGGGGAACTCGGGCCCGAAGGTGTTCTTGTGCAGGATCGGCAGGTGGTAGAAGTCGACGTAGCCGTCGAACGAGACCTTCCAGTTCGGTCCGACGAGTCGACGCGAGCCGAAGTGATTCATGTCGGCGAAGTGACAGAACTCGAGCAATTCGTCGTAACCCGCGAAGAACGCGTCGGGATCGAGAGTCGAGTTCGGATTCAAGGTGACCCACACCATTCCGGCGCGTTCGTTCACCGGCAGAGATGTCAGCGACAAACACGACGTGTCGACCGAACCGAAATCGTCCTGTTTGAACATGCCGACCAGATCACCCTGCTGGTCGTAGACCCAGTTGTGATACGGACAGGCGAATCGACGAGCCTCACCGACCCCTTCGTCGACGAGCATCGCGCCACGATGACTGCACATGTTGACGAAGGCGCGCACCACGCCGTCCGCCCCGCGAACCACCAACACCGGCATACCGGCGACTTCGATCGCCTTGTACGAGTTCGGCTCCTTGATCTCGGCCGAAGTGGCGATCAGAAGGGGCACGCGCTTGAACACCAGGTCGACCTCTCGGCGCCAGCGTTCGGGGTCGAAATAATTGGAGACCGGAATGACCGAGGTCGATTCCGTGAGGTGCGTGGTGCCGGCCTTGTTGTGCGCGATGGTGCGCTCGGCCATCTCCAGCAGACGGCGTCGAGGAGAATTCACCGGAGTCCCACCGCCGTTCGTCGTCTCACTCGTCATCGCACTCTCCCCCGTCGCCTCTCACCTTAGAGGTTCGACCCCGTCGATCGGGTGTGGAGACGCGGGGTCAGTCGTTCTGCAACAGGTGGATCAGGCTGCTCGTGTCCCACCGACGACCACCCCGAGCCATCACCTGGGCGTAGAACTGATCGACGAGAGCCGTCAGCGGAAGGCGCGCGCCATTGCGATCGGCCTCGTCGAGACAGATGCCCAGATCCTTGCGCATCCATTCGACCGCGAAGCCGAATTCGAACTCGCCCTTGGCCATGGTGCCGGCGCGATTGTCCATCTGCCAGCTTTGGGCGGCCCCCTTGCCGATCACCGACACGAGTTTGTCGACGTCGAGACCGGCGCGTTGAGCGAAGTTGATCCCCTCGGCGAGTCCCTGCACGATGCCGGCGATGCAGATCTGATTGACCATCTTGGCCAATTGACCCGAACCAACGGGTCCCATCAATTCGCAAGCGCGCGAGTACGGCTGGATGATGACCTTCACCTTCTCGAACACCGTCACGTCATCGCACCCGCACATCACCGTGAGGGTTCCGTTTTGCGCGCCAGCTTGACCACCCGACACCGGCGCATCGACGAATCCGACACCCCGTATCGCGCACTCGGCGGCGATCTCGCGCGCCACGTCGGCCGACGCGGTTGTGTGATCGACGAGAATCGAACCCGGCTTCATTCCGGCCAACGCCCCGGTCGGACCGAGCACGACCGAACGCACGTCGTCGTCGTTTCCGACGCACATCAACACGACCTCGGCATCCTCGACCGCCTCGACCGGTGTCGGCTTGGCCAGACCTCGGTTCAACGCCACCCAGGCGAGGGCTTTCGACGCATTGCGGTTGTACACGGTGATGCGGTAGTCGGCTTTCGATAGATGGCTCGCCATGGGGGCCCCCATGACACCGAGGCCGAGGAAGGCGACGCGGGGTCCGGTTCCGATGACCGGGATCGGTCCGGTGGCGTCTTCGGGGGCGGGGCGTGAGGTTTCGGGCACGAACACGAGTTTGGCAGGCGGGAAGGTGCCAACATGGACAACCAGCCATGAGCAAGCACCTCCACATCGACCACTTGGTCTACGCGACCCCCGATCTGGCCGACACCGTCGCCGATATCGAGGCTCGTTTCGGCGTGGCCCCACAACCGGGTGGCGCCCACGTCGGACTCGGCACGTTCAACGCTCTTCTCGGACTCGGCGACCGCACCTATCTCGAGATCGTTGGCCCGGACCCGGCCCAACCCGCACCGGATTTTCCTCGCCCATTCGGCGTCGACACCCTCGAGCGAGCGACTCTCGTCGCATGGTGTGCGGCACCGCGTCGACCCTTGGTCGAAGTGATCGACGACGCCCGCGAATCGGGCTTCGATCCCGGTGATGTTCTGCCCATGAGTCGCCAACGTCTCGACGGCGTGGTGATCGAGTGGAACCTCACCCTCGGCGCCCTACCCGAGAACGGCGTGCTGCCTTTCTTCATCGATTGGGGTCGCACCGAACATCCGACGCACGGGCTGCAGGTGGGCGGCACGCTCACCCGCCTCGGCCTGTATCACCCGCAGCCGAGAACCATCGACATGATGCTCTCGGCGGTGAGCGACGAATCCGTTCTCGGCGATGAAGAGTCGTTGATCGCGCTCAATTACGCCGATCACCCTGCGATCAACGCCGAGATCCTCACGGCCAACGGGCCGATCGTGCTCGCCTGATCGATCACTCCGGGGTGACGTACGCGGCGGTGATGCCGCCATCGATGATCAGCGACTGACCGGTCATCCAACTGCTCTCGTCCGACGCGAGAAAAAGCGCGCCGTTGGCGATTTCGATCGGATCGCCGAAGCGCCCCATCGGAATGTGCACGAGGCGGCGATTGCGCTTGGCATCGTCGCTCAGGAACTTGGCCAACATCGGTGTCATGATCGGACCGGGACAGAGCGAGTTCGCTCGAATCCCCTGGCGCGCGTAGATCACCGCGATCTCGCGAGTCATGGCCAGGACCGCGCCCTTCGATGCCGTGTACGCCACCTGTGGTGTCGCCGCCCCCATGTGAGCCACGAAGCTCGCCACGTTCACGATCGAACCTCCACCGGACGCGAGCATCGCGGGAATGGCGTACCGGCAACCGAGCAACACGCCCTTCACGTTGATGTCCATGGTCCTCTGATAGGTGTCGATCGATGTGTTCGTGGGGCCGTCATCCTCGCTCAACATCACGCCAGCGTTGTTGTAGAGAACGTGCACGCCACCGAAGGTCTCGACCGCATGGGCCACGGCGGCTTCGACGGACGATTCGTCACTCACGTCGCAGCGAACGAACGTCGCCTCTCCACCAGCCGCGTCGATGGCGTTGACCACATCGTCTCCATCGACGACATCGGCGATCCCGTCCATCGCCCCCTCCCGCGCGAACAACTCGGCGCCCACCCGACCGAGGCCCGAGGCGCCTCCCGTGATCATCGCCACCTTGCCCGTCAGCCGTCCCATGACGCTCCTTTCGACCTCGCCCGACGATAGTTCTCCGACCGGCCGTCGACCGATAAGACTCATTGCGGACGGACATGAACACGCCGACATCAGACTCCCGGAAAGAACTTTCCCCGCACGGGCCCTTGCGCGTCACGACGTGGAACATCCACGGCGCCGCTCGCCCCCATCTGTCGGCGATCATCGAGGCCATCGTCGACCTCGATGTCGACATCGTCGGCTTGCAGGAAGTCCGTCGCCATCAGGCCCGCACCATTGCGACGAAACTCGGCCTGCACTGCGTGTGGGTGTTCAAACACAACGGCTATTCGCGTTTGTTGCCGCGTTTCGCCGAAGGACTCGCGATCCTGTCGCGTTGGCCCCTCGAGCACGACGGCGACATCGAATTGCCCCCTCGACACGATCGGTCGGATTTTCGTCGTCGGGTCGCGGTGTGGGCGACGATCCACCACCCCGTCGCGTCGTTCGTGGTGGTGAACACCCCTCTTGCGTCGCACGACGGCGACGAGCGACTCGCCCAAGCCCGGCGCCTCGCCAAGTTGGTCACCGACGGATTCCCTTGCCATGACCATCACCACCACGAGCCTCAGCCGACGGTGCTCACCGGCGATCTGAACGATCACGACGAGCCCGCAGTGACCGAAATTCTCATCCCAGCCGGTCTGGCTGACGCGTGGACCGTGGCGTCGACACGTGTCGGGGACGGTTTTTCCAATCCGAGTGAACGGCCGCACCAACGAATCGACCACGTGATGGTTCCCCGCGAATGGATCGTCGAGGAGGCGGCAGTACCGAACACGTCACCCGTGTGGGTGGCACTCTCCGACCACCTACCGGTGACGGTTCGAGTTCAGATCCGCTCGAAGTAGCGGAACATCTCCCAGTTGGTGACGGTGCGGTTGAAGTCCTCCCACTCGGATTCAGCCGAGCGCAGGATCCAGTGGTGCACTTCCTCTCCGAAACATTCCTTGGCGATCGTCGACTCGCGCCACAGTGCGATCGCATCGGGGAGATTCCACGGAATACGAGCGACATCCTTGTCTTCGTAGCCGTTGCCGCTGAACGGAGGTTCGAGCTCTAGTTCGTGTCGGATGCCGTACAGTCCGCCGGCGATCGTCCCGGCAAAAACGAGATAACTCACCGCATCGGCGCCCGGTATGCGATTCTCCACTCGAATCGATGAGCCTTGACCCACCTGACGGAATCCGACCGTGCGATTGTCGATGCCCCAACCGATACCTGTCGGGGCCCACGATCCCGGCTGGAACCGTCGGTAACTGTTGATGGTCGGGGCCCACAGCAACGAGAACTCCCGCGCGGTGGTGATCTGGCCGGCCACGAACTGACGGAACAAGCGGCTCTGCCCGTGCTCACCGTCGGCGAATAGTGCCGTGTTGCCGTCGAGCGACCACAGGCTGGCGTGCACATGACACGACGATCCGACATCGTTCATCGACGGCTTCGCCATGAAGGTGATCGCTCGGTCGTGCGCCGCCGCGATCTCTTTCGCGGCCGACTTGTAGATGTGATTGCGATCGGCCATCTCGACGGCGGTCGCGTACGAGAGGTTGATCTCGTGCTGTCCACGACCGGCCTCACCCTTGGAAAATTCGACCGGCACCCCCGCCTCTTGTAGTGCCCGACGGATGCGCCCGATGATGTACTCGTCGCGCGAGGTCTGCATCACGTTGTAGTCCTGGGCGAAGTTCGAGTGCGTGTGCAGGTGGTTGTAGTTCCGCGCGTGGGCCTCGTCGTAACTGTCGTGATACAGGTAGAACTCGATCTCGCTACCGAGCATCGGCAGATACCCGAGGCTCGCGGCCACTTCGACCTGGCGGCGCAGGATGGTGCGCGGAGCGACCTCGATCAGTTCGCCGGAATCGACCCGATACAGATCGCACATGATCAACGCCGTCTTGGGAACCCACGGCAGGATGCGCACGGTGTTCCAGTCGGCTTTGGCCACGATGTCGCCATAGCCAGTGTCGAAACTGGAGAACTTGAATCCGCTACTGGGGTCGTTGTCGATGCTGCACGTGAGCAAGTAGTCGCAATTCTCGGTTCCGTGTTCGGCCACGTGGTCGAGGAAGAACTCCCCCGAGGTGCGCTTGCCCACCAGTCGGCCGTAGCGATCGACGAAGCCCATCACCACCGATTCGATTTCGCCATCGGCGATCTTGGTCGCCAATTCGTCCCGAGTGACCACCGCGCGCTTCAGCATGTGGAGCGTCCCGTTACTTCTTCTTCGTGGCCGGCGCCGACTTCTTGGCGGGAGCTTCCTTCTTCGCCGGTGCCGACTTCTTCGCCGAAGCCGACTTCTTGGCCGGCGCCGACTTCTTCGCTGGCGCTTCTTTCTTCGCCGGCGCCGACTTCTTCGCGGGAGCTTCCTTCTTCGCCGGAGCCAACTTCTTGGCGGGAGCTTCCTTCTTCGCCAGCGCCGCCTTCTTCGCTGGCGCGGCCTTCTTCGCGGGCTCGGCCTTCTTCGCGGGCTCGGCCTTGTCGTCATCGCCGTCTTCCCACATCGGTGTCTTGGCCGCCGACTTGGCCGCCTTCACCGGCTTCAGAACACCCTTGGCCAACGCCTCGTCGAGGTACGCCTCGGCTTCCTCCGGCGTCACTTTCAATGCGGGCGCGATCTCGGAGATGAGATTCACACGCGCGCGGTCGTACATCGTGCGTTCGGCCGCCGACAGCGAGGCATCACGATTTCGAGAGGCCAGGTTTCGCACCACCTCGGCGACCTGATACACGTCGCCGCTCTTCAACTTCTCCTGATGGTTCTTGAATCGGCGACTCCAGTTGGACGGCACACGAGGATCGGCCTTGGCGAGCACCGCCACGAGGTCCTCGAGTTCGTCGGGCGACACGGGCGGACGCACACCGACGTCGTCGACCTTGGCCATCGGCACCATCAAACGCATCTCACCAATGACTGCCTCGAGGATCAGGTAGTCCTGGGGCTTGCCGGTGTTCAGCGGATCCTCCTTGCGGATCGCGATCACCTTGCACGCTCCGTGCTGGGGGTAGATGACGGTGTCACCCTTCTTGAACTTCACTCGGACCTCTCTTCGTCACCGCGCGGGGGCGAACCGAAAGTGTACGCCCCGTCCGCACCCGTCACGCACTTCGCCACCACCGCGACGACGTGCATTCACACCGATTTCGCGCCCTCGGCACGATTCGAACGTGCGCGCTACGGATTAGAAGGCCGTTGCTCTATCCAACTGAGCTACGAGGGCAATCCACCCGCAGGCTACCGACCGAGCAGTCGTCGTCTCAGGAGATCGAGGGCCGAGATCACCGACATCTGACGCATCTGGTCGCGTTGACCGGGCATGCGCAATGCAGTCGCGGTCGTCACCTGTCCGGGTAACGCGACACCGACCCACAATGTTCCGACCGGTTGACCGTCCTGTTCGCTCGGACCCGCCACTCCGGTGAGCGACAACGCCACGTCGGACCCCAACACTCGACGCACCCCTTCGGCCATCGCGATCGCCGCCGACTCACTCACCACCGGACCCGCGGGCACACCGAGCACATCGAACTTCACCTCGCTCGCGTACGACACCACTGAACCACGGAACACCTCGCTCGCTCCGGGGACCGACGTCAAACGACCGGCGACCAAACCGCCCGTGACCGATTCGGCGAGGCCGAGCGTCAACCCGCGCGAACGGCACAGATCGAGAACCACCGACTCCATGGTCTCGAGGTCACGACCGAACACCACATCGCCGACTTGTTCGCAAACGCGGGCGTCCCACCCGTCGAGCAACCGCGTGGCTTCGTCGAGGGTCGCACCTTTCGCGGTGAGTCGCACCTTCAGACCCTCCCAACCGCTCGCGAGAAACGCGAGGGTCGGATTGCCCACGCGGTCGAGTTCGGCGATCACCTCGTCGAGCCGCTCGTTGAGTCCACTCTCACTTTCACCCCACGTGCGGATGACCCGACTCGCGATGACGGAGACGTCACCGTTTCGTCGACGCAGATCAGGCAACACCGCGCGTTCCATCATGTCGTGCATCTCGTGGGGCACGCCCGGCATGGCGTAGACCACTTTGTCGCCGACCGGGCAGATCAGGCCCGGCGCGGTGCCGCGGGTCTGATGGATCACCTCGGCGCCTCGCGGAACCATCGCCTGCCGCAGGTTGTTCTCCGGCATGCGCCGACCTCTGGATTCGAAGATGGCGCGAATCACGTCGGCGATGTCGTCGTGCAATTCGAGCGGTGCGCCCATCACTTCGGCGATCGCTTCGCGCGTGAGGTCGTCGTGGGTCGGGCCCAATCCCCCGCACATGATCACCGCGTCGGCGTCGGCGAGCGCCGAACGCAACACCGCCACGACGCGATCGTGGTTGTCACCGACCTTGACCTGGATGAGCGAATCGATCCCGTTGGCGGCCAATTGCTCACCGATCCACGATGAATTCGTGTCGATGATCTGACCGAGCAACAACTCGGTTCCGACCGCGATCACCGAGCAACGCACGTCAGGCCTCGGCTTTCGCCCTTTGGGCCCGCCACAAATACTGCAAACCACTTCCGGCGGTGAGCACGACCGAGATCCAGAGCAGCCACAGCCACAGCCACGTGGCGTCGCGTGACGTGAGCGGCGCGATGGCGAAACCGACGCTCAACTGTTGGAAGAGTGTCTTCCACTTGGCCAAGCGACTTGCGGGCACGCTCACGCCCTTGGCGCCGACCAGCACGCGATACATGCTGATCGCCACCTCGCGGGCCGCGATGATCAGAACCGGCACGATCCAGTAAATGTCGCGGCTCACGAGGGCGAACATCGCGCCGAGCACCAACACCTTGTCGGCGAGCGGATCGAGGAAGGCCCCAGACCGAGTCGCGCCATGACGCCGGGCAAGATAGCCGTCGATGCCATCGCTCACGCACAGGACGAACCACAATGCGAAGGCGATCCACGATCCGGCTTTGTCGTCGGGAATAACGACGAACATCAAGGGCGAGACGAGGATGCGCCCCACCGTGACCGCGTTGGCCCATGTGGCGATGGCATTGGGGTCGACCGGCACCATCTCATCGTGCCACACCCGACGTGACGGCAACCGGTTCAGTCGGCGACGAGGTCGGGTCCGAGGGCCGACCGCACGGTGACCGAGTGGAACTCGCCGACGGCGAGCGTCGTGGGAACCTCGACGATTCCGTCGATCTCGGGAGCCTCACGATGACCACGCGCCACACCAGGCTCGTCGACGAGCACCTCGATCGTGCGCCCGATCAGGTCGTCGCGACGGCGAGCGGTGATGGCATCCTGCATCTCCGACAGTTCGGCCAAACGGTCACGCACCACGTCGCTCGGAACCGCTCCGTCGAGACCGACGGCGTAGGTGCCCTCCTCGGGCGAATACGCGAAGAATCCGCACCAATCGAGTTGCGCGTCCCGAACGAAGTCGAGCAAGCGATCGTGATCCTCGTCGGTCTCGCCCGGATAGCCAACGATGAAGTTGCTCCGAAACGCGGCGTCGGGCTCGCGACGACGGATGTCGGCGATGCGTTCGAGGAATCTGTCGCCGTCGCCCCACCGGCGCATGCGCCGCAACAGGGGCTTGCTCACGTGTTGCAACGACAGATCGAAATAGGGAACTCCGGTCGCGAGAATCGATTCGATCAGCGCGTCGCTCAGGTCGCTCGGGTAGAGGTACAACAGACGCACCCGATCGACACGGGACGCGACCGCGTTCACGAGCGGAACGATCGAACCCGCACCGAGTTCGTCGGGACGATCCTTTCCGTAGCTCGCCAGATCCTGGGCGATGAGAACGATCTCGCGAGCGCGCAATTCGTCGACCTCGCGCAGGATCGCGTCGATGTCACGGCTGCGCTGGGGTCCGCGGAAGGTGGGAATGGCGCAGAAACCGCAGGTGCGGTCGCAGCCTTCGGCGATCTTCACGTACGCCCACGGCGACGTGCTGGCGGGACGAGGAAGGTTCAATAGATCGAGCGTTGGCACAGGCGCACTGCCCACCGGAATCAACTTTCGGGTCGGTGACTCGTGCACCGGCACCCCGAAACCCGCCACCAAATCGACTTCGGGCAACTCGGCGGCCAATTCGGATCCGTATCGCTCGGCCATGCACCCGGTCACGACCAGCCGCGACGACTTCTTGCGTTGCTCGTCGAGCGTGAGAATGGTGTCGATCGACTCACGACGTGCCTCATCGATGAAAGCGCACGTGTTCACCACGACCAGATCGGCGTCCTCGGCCGAGTCGACGGCAACCATGCCATCGGCGAGGAGTGTGCCGATCAACTTGTCGGAGTCGACCTGATTCTTCGTACAGCCGAGCGTTTCGACGTAGAAGCGCTTCTGCGGACCCGACACGATGGTCAGGTTACCGGTCGCCTCAGGCGCTATGGGCGAGACGCAGGCCGGGCCACGGCCATTCCATTTTCACGAGACGGCCGGTCCCCGAGAGAGTGATCCACGCCGTGTTAGATCCGTCGGCGGCGAAACAGATGTTGGTGGTCAACAGATCGCCGGTCGGAACGTGCCGAAGAATCTCACCACTCGGCGAGATGACGGTGATGCCGCCGTTCACGAGCGTCGCCACGCACACGTTGCCGGCACCGTCGACGGCGAGCGAGTCGAACAACTGCAGACCCGGCAGACCGCACAGCACGACCGAGGTGTCGCCCGGGATCGTGGGCTCGAGCTGGCCCGGACCGACGATGCGTCGCTTGAAAACGCGTCCGGTGTGGGTCTCGGCCCAGTAAACCGTCGAACCGTCGGGCGACAGACCGATGCCGTTCGGCCCCTCGGCCGGGAACGCCGCCTCCACGATCGAGGATCCGTCGACCCGCGCGTAGTAGATGCCGGTGAGATCGCTGGTGCGGGCCTCGTTGTCGCGGATGCCGTGGTCGGTGAACCAGAAACCGCCCTTGCCGTCGAACACGAGATCGTTCGGCGCGCGCAACGGACGTCCGTCGCAGTGCGTGTAGAGATCTTCCACCTTGCCGGTGCCCAGATCGACGCGCTGGATCCGACCACCGACGTACTTCGACGCGTCGAACGGACCCGGGAAACAGAGACCACCGAGGTCGACCTCGGTGGTCTCTGTTTCCCG
>JBJTIO010000087.1:0-13727 GCA_046095045.1 Actinomycetota bacterium | reverse complement strand
CTGGACCCGAGGCCGCGCTCCGTGACGACGTGACGGGGGTTGGCGGGATCGACCTCGACCTTGGTGCGCAACCGACGCACGTGGACGTCGACCAGTCGACCGTCGCCGAAGTAGCCGTACCCCCACACATGATCGAGTAGTTGCTCGCGACTGAACACCTTTCCGGGGTTCTGCCCGAGTTCGCACAAGAGCCGGAACTCGGTCTTGGTGAGGTGGATCTCCTCGCCGGAGCGCGTGACCTTGCCTTCTTCGGGAATCACCTCGAGTTCACCGAAGACCAGTTTCGACTGACCGGCATTGTCGGGCCGGGCCCGCCGGAGCAGGGCTCGGATCCGCGCCGACAGCTCCTGGGGAGCGAACGGTTTGGTGAGATAGTCGTCGGCACCAGCTTCGAGGCCGGCCACCACGTCGTGGGTGTCGGCACGAGCCGTGACCATCACGATCGGCACATCACTCGAACGTCGGATGGTGCGACACAACTCGAAACCGTCGATTCCGGGCAACATGATGTCGATCAGCACGACATCGGCCGGTTCGCGCAAGAACTGCACGACGGCTTCCTCGCCGCTGGCCGCCTCCTGAACTTCCCATCCCTCATCCTCGAGGGCCAGCTTCACGGCGGTACGGATGCGCTCGTCATCTTCGACCGCCAGAATCCGAGTTCCCACACCCACATCTTGCCTCATGGGCGGGGTCGGGTGCCGTCTCTGGCCTCAGCGAATCGCGTCGCGAAGTGCCGTGTGAATACCCGGAGCGCACACGAGTGTTTGCTCGGGGCGCACCCGGGCTCCGACGAAGTCGCTCGCGATCGCCCCGGCCTCGGTCGCGACGAGCAGTCCGGCGGCCAGGTCCCAGGGCCGCAGATTCTCCTCGAAGTATCCGTCGACGCGACCGCATGCGACGTGGCAGAGATCGACCGCCGCGGCCCCCATGCGCCGAATGTCGCGGACCAACGGGAGCAGTCGCGCGACTCGTTCACCTTGACGTGAACGCGAAGGCGCGTCGTACGAGAAGCCGGTGGCGATGAGCGAGGTGGCGAGATCGTTCTTCGTCGAGCAATGAATGGGAGACGACCCTAGGAACGAACCGCCACCGCGACGGGCGCTGAAGAGGTCGCGCGTCGTCGGCACGTACACCGCGGCGGCGATCGGACCCTCCGCGTCGCAGGCGGCGATCGACACGGCGAACCCACCGAGTCCGTACATGAAGTTGGTCGTGCCATCGATCGGATCGACGAACCATTCGATTCCCGAGTCCCCGACGATGTTCGATCCTTCCTCGCCGACGATGGTGTCCTGCGGCCGTTCGAGACGCAGGGCGGTGATGATCATTCGTTCGGCGGCGGCATCGAACCGAGTGACCATGTCGGTGGGTGACGACTTGGTTTCTGCGTCGAGATCGCCGTGACGTCGTCCGACGAGCACCATGTCGCCCGCTTCACGAGCCAAACGCGTCGCGAGATTGACGAGATCGCGAGTGTCGGTCACTCTCGTGAACCGCCAACGGCTCGATCGGAGATCGAACGCCACTCGCCGATCGCGCGAAGGACCAGGATCGCGACGATCGCAGTTCCTCCGGCGGAAACCACGGCACCGATGAACAAGCCGAGTCCGAGGGCGACGTCGGACGCGTTCTCGGCTTGGATGTCGACGAGTGCGTAACCGATCAGGGACCCGGCGAAACCTCCGATGAGGATGGCGGCGAAGGCGAGCGCTCGGGCGACGGGCGATGGCAGAGCGGAGAGCGGTCGTTCCTCGGGCACGGCCACATCGTAGGCTCGCCCCCATGAATGCGGATGGTCGCCGAGCGGTTGTCGTGATCCCGACGTACAACGAGGTCGGCAATATCGAGTCGCTGATTCGATCGATCATGGACGTGATGCCCGACGCGGGAATTCTGGTCGTCGACGACGCGAGCCCTGATGGAACCGCCGATGTCGTTCGCGGATTGGCACGAGAATTCGGCGACCGGGTCGAAGTGTTGAGTCGCCCCGCGAAATCGGGCTTGGGAACCGCGTACCGAGCCGGTTTCTCCGAAGTCCTGTCACGACACGAAACGATCGTCGTCCAGATGGATGCCGACCTGTCCCACGATCCGACGTATTTGCCCGCCCTCGTGGCGTCCGTCGAACTCGGTGCCGATGCGGCCCTCGGCAGTCGTTACGTTCCCGGCGGTCGAATCGAGAATTGGCCCCGACTTCGACGCTTTCTCTCTCGTTGGGGCAATCGCTACGCGGCGGGGATGCTCGGTCTCGCCGTGAACGACGCGACGAGTGGGTACCGCGCCTACTCGCCCACATTGCTTCGACGCATCGATTTCGCGACCGTCCGCGCCGAGGGTTACGGGTTTCAGATCGAGATGACGCATCGTGCGGTGCGAGCCGACGCGCGCATCGTCGAGGTGCCGATCAGATTCGTCGACCGCGTCATAGGCGAGAGCAAATTGAGTTATCACATCATCAACGAAGCTTTTTTTCTCGTGAACCGGCTCTGGTTCACGGATCTTTCGCTCGGATCCCGACGCCGACGCTGAAGCAATGGACTCACAGACCTGCATTTTGCACATCGACATGGACGCGTTCTATGTCTCGGTCGAGTTGCGGAGACATCCGGAATTGGTGGGCCAACCCGTGGTCGTGGGTGGGTCGGGTGCGCGTGGAGTCGTTGCCGCGGCGAACTACGAAGCGCGGCGATTCGGAGTCTTTTCGGCGATGTCTTCGACCAAGGCTCGTCGACTGTGTCCCAACGCCGTGTTCCTGAGCGGTGACCATGCCCATTACTCGGAGGTGAGTCGTCAGGTGCACGCGATCTTCGACGACTTCACGCCGATCGTCGAACCACTCGCGCTCGACGAGGCCTTTCTCGACGTCACTGGTTCACGCAACTTGTTCGGGAGTGGATCGGAGATCGGCCGACGGATTCGTGAGCGAATCGCCGACGAGTTGAACCTCCCGTGCAGCGTCGGAGTGTCGACGACCAAGTTCATCGCCAAATTGGCCTCCAAGAAAGCCAAGCCGATTCTCACCGCGCGGGGAGTCGAGCCCGGCCCGGGGGTGCTCGAGGTCGAACCCGGCCGCGAACTCGAGTTTTTGCACCCGTTGCCGATCCAGTCGCTGTGGGGTGTTGGGCCGGTGACATTCGGCAAGCTCGAACGCATCGGTGTGAGGACGGTCGGCGATCTGCTTGTCCTCGGACGGGACTCACTCGAGATGGCTCTCGGTGCCTCGACCGGTCGTCATCTTTTCGAACTCGCCAATGGAATCGACGATCGGTCGGTCTCGAGTGAACGAGAGGTGAAGTCGATCAGCCACGAGGAAACCTTCTCGCACGACATCACCGATCACGCCTCGATGCGCGTCGAGGTCGTTCGACTCGCCGATGCCGTCGCGTCGAGATTGCGTTCACACGGATCGGCAGCGCGAACCGTTCATCTCAAGATTCGGTTCTCGGATTTCGAGAACATCACCCGTTCGGTCACACCGTCCTCCCCGCTGTCATCGGCCCCGGCGATCGTTCGCGCGCTCGACGACGCGATCGCCGCTCTCGAACCGAGTCGAGGAATTCGGCTGATCGGAGTGGGGGTCTCCGGGTTCGTCGAGCCGGTCGAACAATTGTCGTTGCTCGACGACGCGGGGGAGACCGCGGTCGACACGGATCGGAACTGGGCACCGGCGAGCTCGGCGGTCGATCGAATCCGGGACAAGTTCGGGCGTGACGCCATCAACCCTGCCAGCGTCATCCGGCGACCGTCCGAACCGGGATCCCGACCGTGGGGGCCCGACGAAGTGTGACCCTCGGCCACCTCGTGCGTTGCCATTCCGCCCCCGGTCTGGGACAATGAACGAGGAGGTGAACCGTGGCCCTGTCCGAGGACGAGCAAAGAATCCTGCGTCAGATCGAAGCCGATCTGCAGAACGACGAGCGTTTTGCCGAGCGAGTGTCGTCGCGAGGTCTCTATTCGCACTCGGTGCGCATGGTCCGACGAGCGATCATGGCTCTGGTCGTCTGCTTCGCCCTCATGGTTCTCGGATTGCGGGTGCACTTCCTCGCGGCGTTCGCCGTCTTCATGGTGATGCTGTATCTCCTCGTTTTGATCGAGCGCAATGCCCGTGCGATGAGCAAGGCCGGTCTGAAGGACGTGGCCAGTGCGATTCGCAACGCGCGACCCGGCGGGACCACGCGCCGCTGAGGGCTACAGACCCCTCGATCGTGCGGCTTCGCGTGGTGACCAGAAACGGCGCAGACGGACCACCATCGGTTGACTCCTTTGGCGCGCGTTGATCCACGTCTCGGCGTCGGCGGTGAGAGTCGCCATCTCGTCCGGTTCGCGTTCGGCGAAGAGCACCATGTCGACGGCCTTGGCCAAGCGACTAGGAACCTCATCGTCGTCGCTCGCCGCGACTCGTCGGGCGATCTCGGTCGGAGTCGATGTCGCGGGCAGTCCAACGCCGCTCGCAGCGATCATTCGTCGCCACAAAATCACGACGGGGTGTCGTGTCGATGTTCGCGCGCGTCGATCGACCGCCATTCGCAACAGCAGGGGCCATCCGACGATCACGGCAAGGATCGCGAGCATGATGAACGGCCACGTACTCCGCTCATTGTTCGTCGTCGATGGGGATGGGACGATCGAGGACGGCGTCGTGACGATCGGGTTGGGCGACGTCGTCGGAGTCGTGGGTGTGGTCGTGGGTGGAAGCGTCGTCGATGCCGTGGGGGATTCGGGTGCGGAGTCGTCCTGTTGCGGGCTGACCCCGGTGTACGAAGCGTTCGGCGCACCTCGTCCCGGTGTGGGCTCGAACATCAACCATCCGATTCCGTCGAACCAAACTTCCGGCCACGCGTGGGCATGTTGGCTGCGAACGATGTAGCCGCCCGCTCCATCGCTTTGTCCCGGCGTGAATCCGATCGCCACGCGGGCCGGCAGCCCGATGGAGCGAGCCATCACCGCGAACGTCGAGGCGAATTGCTCGCAGTAACCGGTGCGGCGCGCGATGAATTCGAGGAAGGCGTCCTCGCTGGTGATCGACGGCGTGTCGAGCGAGTAGTTGAATTCGTCGCGAAAGTAGTTCTGCAAGAACAAGGCTCGTTGGTAGGGACCGGTCGCTGAAGCGGTGATTTCACGGGCGAGTTGGCGTAGCTGCTCGATCTCCGCGCTGTTCGGAAGAGCGGTGAAACCCGACATCGGCGGATTGATCGTGCTGGCGGCGGCGAGGATGTCGGGGGAGGGTTCGTGGACCGCCGAGACCAATTGGTACGAGTCGCTGGTCGAGAGGCCGGTGGCTCCGACGAGGAGCGTCCCGGACTCCAACTCGTAGTAGAGGCTTCTCGAGGCGGCTCGCAGTTGCACCGGCTCGAAAGCAGCGGGCGCCATATTCCCTTGCAGTCCAGCGATGTCGAAGGTTTGATTGACGAATCGAGAGTCCTCGTTTCCGACGACGGCCAGTGCTCCGCCGGCGGCATCGAGATCGGCTTCGGCGATTCCCCACGTGATTCCGTCGAACTCGGAAAGCGAGGTGATTCGCCAGTACGACGGAGCATCCGATGTCACCGAGAACAGAACCGTGT
Source organism: Actinomycetota bacterium (assembly GCA_046095045.1). Taxonomy (GTDB): domain Bacteria; phylum Actinomycetota; class Acidimicrobiia; order Acidimicrobiales; family Ilumatobacteraceae; genus Casp-actino8. The sequence continues at coordinate 8,160 of JBJTIO010000087.1, read as the reverse complement.
CCGATCGGTCGCCGAGTCGCCCCCGGACGTCGACGAGCGGTTCGACGACGCGGCCCGGACCATCGTTTCGGTCGAGGAGTGCATCCTCGTTCGCGCCGGGTAGTCGGGTTCCGACGACGGCGGCGGAGACCGCGATGATGAAGCAGAGGACGATTGCCGGAAGCATTCGTTTGATGTGAGTGTCTCGCCTCAGCACGGTGACGACGATCAGCGAGAGAGCGAGCCATGCGATGGTGACCGGAACGCGGAGACGGTCCTCGCCGACGATCGCCACCACGACGAACACGACAGCCCCGGGAACGATGACCTCTCCTCGCCCGGCGGCACGAAAGGCGAAAGTGTCCGACAGGGCCGCCACCACACCGATCGCCAGGCACGCGACCAACCCGAAGCCGGTGGCGAAATCGATCGGTGGTTTGATGTCGCCGACCAAGGTCGCCGAGTCGGAGATCTGGCGGGAGATCTCACTCCAGGTGCGACCGAGGGGCAATCCGTACCAGAGGGTGTCGTGAAGGCGCACCCACGACGTGATCAGGTAGACGGAGGCGAATTGGATCGCGAGTCCGGCCGGAGCCGAGATTCGGGTGAGTCGTGCGACGAGGGAAACGACGTGGACGCCGAGGGCGACGACGAGAAGGCTGGGGAGAAATTCCCAATGTCCGAAGACGCGCACGAATCCGAGCGCCAACGAGCACGTCGAAGCGAACAGCAGACCGGTCGTCCCCCAACGGGGGTCGCGGGATCTCAACGCTGCGCCCCTCGGGGTCGAATCAGCGAACTCCATCGAAGAGGGAGCGATTCGAGTTGATCGACATGGATCGACATCCATGGTCTCGGAACGACGACGTCCGATGTGCCCGTGGTGATGATCACGCCGACACCGTGTCGAGGTCGCAGAGCGTCGAGGCGATGAGAAAGCGCGACATCGAGTCGACCGGTCACGATGATCCGAGTGACCGTGACGCTCGGATCGCGGGGATCGGGGTTCGGCAAAGGGGACTGCTCGCGACGCTCGATCAGAGCGAGCGCGTCCAGGGCATCCGTGGGATCGCGAACAACGATCGGTTCTCCCGTCGTGTGGAGGCTGATGGTGCAGTCCGGCTCGGAGGTCGCGTCGACGAGCGATGCGGCCACGCTCACCGCTCGTTCGAAACTTTCGGCATCGTGCCGAGTCGAGTCCACGTCGACGAGCACTTGGAGTTCGATGTCCCGTTGCGGCTCGAAGTCGTTGACGAGCAGCGTGTCGCGGCGTGCCGAGGCGCGCCAATTGACGCGACGAACGTCATCGCCCGCTCGGTAGGAACGCACGCCTCTGAAATCGGAATCCGTCGGTGCGTGACCGCTGACTCGGCGGAGGGCATCGATGAGCGAACCTTCGGTCGTGATGAAGGACGGAGCGAGGATCCTCGAACGCCGGGGGTGAACGATCACGAGTTGCTCGGAAGCGAGGACGACGGTCCGCGCGAAGAGTCCGAGCGGATCGGAGAAGACGGCGGTCGATGGCCCGATGGTCATTCGTCCACGTCGCTCGGCGATGGTGGTGAGTGAGAGTCGGTGATGAGTCCCAGCGCGCGCGGCCGGCACCTCGGCGAACGCGGTCTTGGCGCCGTCGAGATGCTCCGTCAGCGCGATCGAGGGTGTTCGACCGTCGAACACGATGTCGATGTCGATGTCGACCTGCTCACCCGCAGTGGGGCGTTTGGGTCTCGGGTGACGCGAGACGCGAGGGAGTCGACCGTGCCGACGCACCAATCCGAACGCGATCAGTGGAGCGAGCAACAAACCGGATCCGATCACGAAGAGTTCGATCAGGCCGAGAAGTCGAGCGGTCACGAGCGAGAGTGCCCCGAAGAAGATCGATGTCCACGCGGCGCGTGTCGGCACGATCAGCGACCCGAAGGAGTGGCGACCGACGCGACGATCTCGTTGATCACATCGGTCGCGTCGAGGCCCCTCGACGAAGCGTCGTGGCGCAACAAGACCCGATGAGCCAAGGTCGAAACCGCGAGTTCCTTCACGTCGTCCGGGGTCGCGTAGTCGCGTCCGCGGGAAGCAGCGAGCGCTCTGGTGGCGCGGGCCAATTGTGCCGTTGCTCGCGGCGACAGACCGAGGGCGAGACTCGGATGACGTCGGCTCACGTGAGCGATCTCGACCATGTACTCACGAACCGCATCGACGACTTTCACCCGCTCGGTCGCTTCGATCATCATCACGATCTCCTCGGCGGACACCACGGCCGAGATGGTCGAGCGACCCGGAGGATTGGGATCGGTGATCTCGAATTCGGAACGCCGATCGGGGTATCCGATCGAGATCCGCATCAAGAACCGATCGAGTTGACTCTCGGGAAGTTGGTAGGTGCCCTCATGCTCGACGGGGTTCTGGGTCGCGATCACGAGGAAAGGTCGAGGCAAGGGTCGGCTGCTCCCATCGATCGACACTTGTCGCTCCTCCATGGCCTCGAGGAGCGCGGACTGGGTCTTGGGCGAGGCGCGATTGATCTCGTCGGCCAGAAGCACGTTGGTGAAGATCGGACCAGGGATGAAGTCGAACTTCTCACGTTCGCGGCTCCACATCGATGCGCCGAGCACGTCAGCGGGAAGGAGATCCGGCGTGAACTGCACGCGTTGCCACGAACAGTCGATCGATGCCGCGAGAGATTTGGCCAGGCTGGTCTTGCCGACGCCGGGGACATCCTCGATCAAAAGGTGACCGTCGGCGAGCAACGCGACGACCGACAATTCGATCACCGACCGCTTGCCGCGAAGCGCGATTCCGACGTTGTCGACGATGGAATCGAACATCCCGGCGAACGATTTCGAATTGCTCATCCCCGACACGCTAGACGCTTGAATCGATTCGACCATGGCGGCGTGTTCCCGGAGTACGGTGAACGTGTGCAGGATGCGGTGCTGGCTGTCGACGTTGGCGGAACCAAATTGGCCGTCGCGGTCGTGGCGTTCGACGGCACGATTCTCCGACGCGATCGCGTGCCGACTCCGACGCGAGATCCGTGGACGGGCTTGCGCACGTTGATGGCGCGAGTTCAGGCGGCGACCACCGAGGCTCGTTTGGTGGCCTGCGGTGTCGCTTGTGGTGGTCCGATGCGCAAGGGAGGGGAGAAGGTGTCGCCGCTGCACATTCCGGCGTGGCGTGAGTTTCCTCTGCGCTCGTCGATCGAGGAAGCGACCGGTCTCCCCACACGAGTCGACAACGACGCCAAGGCTCTGGCCCTCGCCGAAGGGTGGCTGGGCGCCGCATCGGGTGTCACCGATTTCATGGCTGTGGTCGTGGGCACAGGTGTCGGAGCCGGGATCGTGTCGGGTGGAGGATTGATCGATGGCGACGATGGCAATGGCGGACACATCGGTCACGTGATCGTTGGCGACGAAGAACGTGCGTGTCGATGCGGTGGGTTCGATTGCCTCGAGTGTTACATCTCGGGAGTCGCGGTCGAATTGGAGACTGGTCGGGCGCCGCAGTACGCATCGGCGGGACTGATCGAACGCGATGGAAGATTGTTCGGACAGGCGTGCGCCTCGGTCGCCGCTCTGAGCGACATTCGTCGGATCGTGGTCGGCGGCAGTGTCGCGCTCGGTTGGGGAGAGCCCTTCTTCGATGCGGCCCGTCGTGAATTCGCGACACGTTCACGCATCGGATTCACGCGAGGTCTCGACATCGTGCCGCTCGGGTTGGGGGATCGATCGGCTCTGGTGGGCGCGGCGGCGGTCGCGCTGAGGGATTTGGTCTAGTTTCGCATCATGCGTCCCACGTACGACCCCGATGTTCAGACGTTCCGTGATCGTGTGCGAGCCTTTCTCGCCGCCAATCTGTCGGCGGATTGGCGCGGCATCGGTCAATTGAGTGCCGACGAGACGCACGAGTGGGTGATGAATTGGCGCCGCATCCTTCATCGTGAGGGTTATCTCGCGCCGGGTTGGCCCGCCGAGTACGGAGGAGGCGGCATGTCGGCCCTCGAGCAGGTGATCGTGGCCGAGGAGTTCGCCCGCGCCGGAGTTCCGACGGGCGGACCGAACGATGGTTTTGGAATAACCATGCTCGGCAACACGCTCCTTCGCTGGGGCACCGAGGAGCAAAAGAAGTACTACCTGCCGCGCATCCTCTCCAACGAGGACATCTGGTGTCAGGGGTACAGCGAGCCGAACGCGGGTAGCGATCTCGGAAACCTCGGCCTGCGCGCCGCTCTCGACGGCGACCAATGGGTGCTGAACGGTCAGAAGATCTGGACATCCGCCGGACATCTCGCCGACCACATCTTCACGCTCGCGCGCACCGATCCGGACGCGCCCAAGCACAAGGGGATTTCTTTCCTCCTCGTCGACATGCGTCAACCCGGTGTGGAAGTGCGACCGATCAAGATGATCAGCGGGGAGAGCGAATTCAACGAAGTGTTCTACACCGATGCCGTTTGCCCCAAGGACAATGTCGTTGGCGGCGTCAACAACGGTTGGGCCGTGGCGATGACTTTGCTCGGTTACGAACGAGGCGAAGGGGCCGCAACGGTGCCGGTGCGCTTTCAGGCCGAGCTCGACCGGCTGTTGTTGCTCGCCAAGGAATGCGGCGTCGACAATGATCCGCGTATTCGTCAGCGACTCGCCTGGGCGTACTCGAAGGTGCAGATCATGCGTTATCTCGGACTTCGGACGTTGACGAAGTTCCTCGCCGGACACCACCCGGGACCGGACGGAGGCATCTTCAAGCGCTACTGGAGCGAGTACCACAAGGAAGTCACCGAATTGTCGCTCGAAATTCTCGGCGCGGCCGCGTTGGTTCCCGAGGGGCGCAAGCCGACGAACTCTTTCCAGCCCGATGATCGTTCGGCGCCGAACAGCTCAGGGAGTTGGGTGGGCGCGTTCCTCAACGCCCGAGCGGGAACCATCTATGCGGGTTCATCGCAAATTCAGTCGAACATCATCGGCGAGATGGTGCTGGGATTGCCCAAGGAGCCCCGACCGTCATGAGTCGGGTGGCGCGAACTGGTGCCTACGCGCGCGTGGTCGCCGGAGTGCTCGTCCGCCCGTCCTACTGGCCGATCGCCGTGCGGGTGTTGGGTCGATTGTCGCCGATCGGTTGGTGGCGGCGACCGCCGTTCCTGCCGATCCCGAGCGCCTCGTACGCCCGATTCAGAATGCAGACCCAATATGGGGGCGAATCGGCGCATCCGACGGTGCCCGATGTGCTGAAATATCTGAGATGGGTTCGACAATGGGATGCGGCGCGATGATCTCGATGATCTCGATGACTGATTCGTCGAGACGACGGCGAAGGGCTCGGTGACCCGATCATGCGAAGCGCGCTCGTACTCAATGCCTCGTACGAGCCGCTGAGCGTCGTTCCCGCCCGACGAGCGGCGTGTTTGGTTCTCGACGACAAGGCCGAAGTGGTGGAGCACGACGGAACCTTGCTGCGTTCGGAAACGCTCTCGGTCCCCAACCCTCTCGTCATCCGACTTCGTTACATGGTGAAAGTGCCGTACCACCGTCGGACCGCACTGTCGCGTCGCGCGGTGTTCGCTCGGGACGAGCACCGTTGCCAATATTGTGGTGCCGAAGCCGATTCGATCGACCACGTGATGCCGCGTTCTCGTGGAGGCGAACACGTGTGGGAGAACGTGACGGCGGCCTGCCGTCGGTGCAATCTCTACAAGCGGGATCGAACTCCGGACGAAGCCGGGATGCGTCTGGCTCGTCCGCCGCACGCGCCACGAGAACTCGCGTGGGTGACGATCGCGGTGACGCGTGTCCCCGAGCAGTGGAAGCCGTATCTCGCTCGGGCATCCTGAGGCGATGCTGCTCATCGACCGACCAGGTCCCGCGTCGGCCAGTGACTTCCACGGACGTGCGGTCGACGAAGTCGGCGATGCTCTGAGATTGTGGTGGTTTGATCCAATTCGCCCCGCACTCGTTCTCGGTTCGACCCAGGACCAGTCGTTGCTACGAGTCGACGCGTGCAGCGAGCGGGGCGTCGACGTCGTCAAGCGTCGAAGCGGCGGGGGATTGGTGTACGTGTCGTCCGAACACACCTTGTGGGCCGACGTGATCGTTCCGTCGTCTCACCGCGTCTGGAACGTCGACGTGGGTAAAGCATCGGAATGGATCGGCGAGTGTTGGCTGGCCGCTCTGATCGAGATCGGCGAGGCTGACGACTTCGTGTTGCATCGCGGCGCATTCGAGGCGATGCCGTGGTCGGGTCTGGTGTGTTTTGCGGGTCGAGGTCCCGGTGAGATTTTCGATGCCGACGGACGGAAGGTGTTGGGGGTCAGTCAACGCCGCACGAAGGATTGGGCCCGATTTCAGTGCGCGATCTCATTGAAGTGGCAGCCGGAGTGCTTCGTCGATCTGATCGCTGACGAGGCTCTGACAACAGAGGCGATCGCCGGGGACGGTCACACCGTCGACGCGTCGTTCGATGTCGAAGGATTGCGCTCTGCTCTTTCCGGGGTGCTCGAGCGGGTGAGTCACGACTGACGTCGGCTCACGACGCTCGTGCGTCGTCGCATCAGGGGGTGGTCGTCGTGGGAGCTACGGTTGTCGCCTGAGTCGTCGAACGACAGCCGTCGACCGCCTTCACGATCGGAAACGGATTCACCGCAGCGCCACCGCCTGGGTGGTACTCGAAGTGCAGGTGGGGAGCCGAGCTGCTTCCAGTGCTACCGACGTAGCCGATGATTTGGCCGGCCACCACCACTGAGTCGAGGCCGACGCCCTCGGCGAAAGCTGACAAGTGTGCGTAATGGAAGTAGGTCCCGTCGGGTGCGGTGAGGCGCAATGCGTTGCCCCCGAGAGAACCGGGTCGATCGAAGAACTGCCGAGTGATGGTCCCATTGACGACTGCGTACAACGGCTGACCGGTGCGCGCGATGATGTCGACACCTTCGTGTCTTCGACCGCCCGAGCGAGGAGCCCCCCAGGTATCGGAGAACCAGCAGGGACCAAGCACCGGGAACACGTTGATCGACGTGGTAGTTATGGGAACCGTTGTGGATGGCGTGGTGGTCGTCGGATCGGGTGATGCAGGCACCTGATTGATGACGAGTCCGGGGACGATCCCGAGCAGGAGCGCGGTCCGCAGGTCGACTTTTCCGGTGACAGGGATTTTTCGGGAAGTTTGGTACGCGCGAATGGACGATTGGGTGGCCACGCCGAAGACACCGTCTGCTCCACCCTTGACGGTGATGCCAGCGGCGATCAAGCGACTTTGCAGATCCGCGACGGCGGCACCTTTTTCGCCGAACGCGGGCAGGGTTGGGGCGGGCCTTAGACCAAGAAATTGCGCGGTAAGGGTGTCGACCACGCCTGTTGCCGCGATCGAAACTGCTCGTTGATAGTTCGCGACCGCAGCAGTAGTGGCCGGACCGAAATTGCCGTCAGCACCTCCACGGACGTAGATGCCCGCGGCGATCAGTGCCCGCTGTAGCGCACGAACCGCTTCTCCATTTTGGCCAACGCTCATGATCGGAGTTTGGTTCGGCGACGTCGTTGGAGTGTCACTCGGGATGGTGGGCGGAATTGTCGTGGGGGGCGAGTTTGGAGCGATCGAAGTTCCCGGCACAATGCGCAAGGCGATTCCTGTTGCAATGTCGAGTACTCCATTTGAAGTCAAACCTCGCGCCGATTGGAACGAGGCGACTGCCGCCGCGGTACCTGATCCAAACGATCCGTCAATCCCACCTTTGACGGTCACACCAGCCGCAACAAGCGCGGTTTGTAAAGCGGTCACCGCTGGCCCACGGTCTCCGCGTTTCGGCAATGTGGGCGCCGGCCCGAGTCCAAGTAGATATGCCGAGGTGGCATCGAGCTCACCGGACGACGTGAGACCTCGAGCGGTTTGGAAGGACTTCAACGATGCGAGAGTGTTCTGGCCGAAGATGCCGTCGGCGCCTCCCACGATCGGGAATCCCGCCGCGATCAAGGCGCGTTGGAGGGTGCGCACCGATTCGCCGCGGTCGCCGAGACGGGGCAGGGCGGTGGCGCGCGTCGACTGAGCCGACGCACTGACGAGTGACGCGGTCACGGTCGAGACCGACCCGAATGTGAGCCCGGCGACCACGACGACAACCCACGGAGCGACCCGGCTCCGCCGCGGGCGGGCCGGGGAATTCAGGGTGGGGTCGGCGCAAAGCACGCCGGGGTATCGGCC
>JBJTIO010000086.1:0-6769 GCA_046095045.1 Actinomycetota bacterium | reverse complement strand
GATCTCGGTGTGTTGGTGCAACCCAACGTCGGCCCGTTGATCGCGATCATCGCGCTCGGTGTGTGCGTCGGATTCCTTCCGCACAACTTCAATCCGGCGCGCATCTTCATGGGGGACAGCGGCGCGCTGTTCCTCGGTCTGTTGATGGCGGTGTCGACGAGCGTGGTCGGTGGTCGCGCCGACCCGGACAGCCAGACCTACACACCGGGCCAGACGTACTTCTTTCTGGCGCCGCTCTTCATCCCGCTCTTCATTCTCGGTGTGCCGATCTTCGACACTTTGTTCGCGATCGTGCGCCGCGCCGCCAAGCGACAAGGTGTGGCGACGGCCGACAAGGGCCACCTGCATCACCGGCTCATGAATCTCGGTCACGGTCAGCGACGCAGCGTGCTGATCCTGTGGCTCTGGACGGCGATCCTGTCCGGGTTCGTGCTGTACCCGATCTTCACCAAGGCCCGCACCGCTCTCATCCCCATCGGAACGGCCGCCATCGCGCTCAGCCTGTACACCGTGCTGCACCCCGAGGTGCGCCGACAGCGCAAGGACGCCAAGGCGAGCGACGACCCATCGAGTGGTGGCGGGGTGACCGACGACCGACCCGGGGAGGCCACCGCAGAATTGCCCCGCCCACCGGCCGGCGGGTAGATTGTGCAAACTTTCACGAGCGGTCGAGCTCTTGATCCCCCTTTCGTCGATGACTGAGACCTCCGCCGCCGCCAAAACCCGCCGCCCGACGGCATTTGCCCAGCGTATGACCACAATGTTGGGTCGTCCGAACGGGGCCAACAGCGTCGATCAGGGCCTCGGGCAGGGCATGGAATTCGCCCTCACAGTGGCGGTTTTTCTCGGTTTGGGCTGGCTGATCGACTCGCTCACCGACACTCGGCCGATCTTCATGATCGCCCTGGTGGTGTTCTCGGTCATCGGCCAGTTCGTGAAGATGTGGTTCGTCTACGACGGTCGCATGCGCACCCTCGAAGCCGAGCGTCGCTCGGCCAGCACCGCTCACCAGCGCCCGACCCCCGGCTCCGACTCGTGACCATGACCGACCAGCCGTCGCCGATCACGACCCGACTCGAGGGCGACGCCCCCGAAATCGAGGTCACTTTCGACATCTTGAAGCGCGGCGCCTACGCGGCCCCCGTGATCGTGGCGGTGTGCGCCGTTTTCGCCGGTCTCGATGGGGTGTTCTCGGCGCTCTACGCCATCGCTCTGGTGCTCGTGAACTTCTTTTGTGCCGCCGGATTGGTGGCGGTCACCGCGCGCATCAGCCTCGGGCTGATGATGGGGGCCGTCCTGTTCGGCTACATCGCCCGGCTCGGACTCATATTTCTGGCTGTGATCTTGGTCCGAGACGCCTCTTGGATTTCACTTACGGCCCTCGGATTGACCATTATCGTTACTCATCTGGGACTCCTCGTGTGGGAGATGCGCTACGTAGCCGCATCGCTCACATTTCCGGGGTTGAAACCCCGCAAGTGAACCCCCGTCAGTAAGCCCTCGAAAAAGTCTCTGCCCACCAACGCCCGCACAAAGGACCAACGAACGTGATCGCACTCGAGTTCCCGCCGATCAATGAGATCCTGCGATGGAAGGATCTCTTTCCGTCGTTCAACAAGATCGCTCTCATCGCCGTCGCCGCGGCGTTGATCGGCACCCTGATCTTCTTGCTCGCCGGCAACAAGGATCCGATGAAGGCCCCCAAGGGCGTGCGCAACCTCGCCGAGACGATCGTCGAGTTCATCGAGAACGGCATCGTGATGCAGACCATGGGCCGCGACGGTCTCGGCTGGACCCCGTTCCTCATGAGCATCTTCATGTTCATCTATCTCTGCAACGTGCCCGGCATCATTCCGTTCCTGCAGATGCCGGCCACCGCGCGCATCGCGATTCCGATGTTCTTGTCGTTGCTCGTATGGGTCGTGTTCATCGGCACCGGCTTCAAGCATCAGGGACTCGGCTACCTGAAGAACTCGCTCTTCCCGCCCGGAGTTCCGAAGGCGCTCTACATCCTCGTGACGCCGATCGAATTCATCTCGACGTTCCTCGTGCGTCCGTTCTCGCTCACCGTGCGACTCTTCGCCAACATGCTCGCCGGCCACATTCTGCTCGTCACCTTCGCACTGCTGTCCGAGGCGCTGTTCCAGGCCAAGGGCAATCCGGGTCTCATCCCGGTCGGTGTGTTGCCGCTCTTCATGCTCATCTTCTTGACGGGCTTCGAAGTGTTGGTGGCGTTCCTGCAGGCCTACATCTTCACGATCCTCACCGCCGTGTACATCGGTGGTGCGGCCCACCCCGAACACTGATCGCGATTCACCAGCAAGCAATTCTCTGACAACAACACACACAGGAGACCACAACAATGGAAGCACTATCAGCCTTGGTTGCCGAGCTCACCGGAGACGAGGAGAAGGCAGCAGCCGCCGCCAGCTCGGCCGGTTTCGCTTACGGCCTCGCGGCCATCGGACCTGGCATCGGCATCGGTTACCTCGTCGGTAAGTCGGTCGAGGCCATGGCTCGTCAACCAGAAGCGGCCGGCATGGTTCGTACCACCATGTTCCTCGGTATCGCCTTCACCGAAGCCCTGGCCCTCATCGGCTTCGTGGTCTTCATCCTCATCGGTCTCTGATCGTTCATCACCAATCAACAAGGAGTAGACGTGCGAACAGCCGTCGTCACCGTCTCGGGTGAGGCACTCCGCGTCGAGTTGGTCTCTTCGGAAAGCGAAGAGGGCACATTCGATGCGAGCAAGTGCAAATTCGAACCCGAGACTCCCGAAGCAACCGAGTGTGGCACCGGTCCTGGTCCGATCATCCCCGAGATGAAGGAACTGGCCTGGGGCGCGGGCGCGTTCATCGTGTTCGCTCTGCTCATGCGTCTGTTCCTCGTTCCGAGGCTGCGCAAGGGCATGGCGGCGCGTTACGACTCGATCCGCGAGGGTCACGAGTCGGCCGATGCGGCCCGCTCGTCGGCTCGCTCCGAGGTCGCTCAGTACGAAGCTGCCGTCTCGGCGGCCAAGGCTGAAGCCGCCAAGGTGATCGACGCGGCCCGCGCCACGCTCGAGTCTGAACGCCAAGCGCAGATCTCGGCGGCCAACGCGCGCATCGCGGCCAAGCGTGATGCGTCGCTCGCCGAGGCCGACGCCGCTCGTGCGGCCGCTCGCGGTCAGATCGAAGCAGCGGTTGTCGACGTGGTGTCCACCGCGGTCGAAGCCGCGACCGGAAAGCGTCCCGATGGTGCGGTGGTCTCCCGCGCCGTTGCCGACGCCATGAGCGCGGGGGTGTCGCGATGAGTCTGTTCTCCATTCTCGCCGCCGATCCGTCCGAGACGCACCACTGGCTGCTGCCCGAAACCGCCGAAATCATTTACGGCGGCATAGCGTCGGTGTTGGTCATCGGTGCGCTCGTGAAGTTCGCCGGTCCGATGGTGAAGAAGTCGATGGCGGCGCGCACCGAGCGCATCCAGAAAGAACTCGACGCTTCGGCCAACGATCTCGCTTCGGCTCAGGCCGACGCGGCCAACATTCGCACGGCTCTCGGCGACATCGCCGCCGAGAAGTCGCGCCTGTTGTCCGACGCCAATGCTCAGGCCGCCGCGTTGTTGAGCGACGGTCGTGTGCGTTTGACCGCCGAGGTCGCCGACCTCGAGGCCAAGGCCGACGCCGACATCGCCGCTGCCGCGGCGCGTGGTGGCGACGAGTTGCGCGCCGAGATCGCTCGCGTGTCGGCGGTGGCGCTCGACAAGGTTCTGCCCAGCGTCCTCGACGACTCGACTCAGCAGTCGCTCGTCGAGAACTTCATCACGAAAGTGGGTGCGTCACGATGAGTGAGAATCGCATCGACGGCTACGCCCGCGCTCTGTTCGAGATCGCTCGCGCCGAGGGTTCGATCGACGAGGTCGAGGACGAGTTGTTCCGCCTCGCGCGCACGCTCGAGTCGAACGACGCTCTGCGCAACGCGCTCACCGACGAGAAGATCCCGGCGGTTCGTCGCCAAGGCATCGTCGAGGATCTGTTGGGTGGCAAGGCCACCGGCACCACCACGCAGTTGGTGTCGATGGTGGTCGGTGCGGGTCGCGGTCGCGATCTACCCGCGATCATCGACAAGTTGGTGCAGCGCGCGTCGAGCGAGAAGAAGCTCGAGGTCGCCGAAGTTCGCAGCGCGGTGGCACTCACCGCCGATCAGCAGACGCGTCTCGCCGCTGCTCTGGCCAACGCCACGGGCAAGCAGGTGAACCTGAAGGTGATCGTCGATCCCTCGGTGCTCGGTGGCATCGTGGCAACGGTGGGCGACACCGTGATCGACGGAAGCATCCGTACCCGGTTGTACAATGTGAAGGGTCGGCTCTGAGAGCCGCCTGAGAGAACGGAACGAGAAACGACATGGCAGAGCTCACACTCTCAGCGGCCGACATCGCGTCGGCGATCAAGAAGAATCTCGAAGGCTTCACGCCCTCGCTCGAGGCCCGCACCGTCGGTCGCGTCATCGAGGTCGGCGACGGCATCGCCCGCATCTCGGGTCTGCCCGACTGCGCGGTGAACGAGTTGCTCGAGTTCGAGGACGGCACCAAGGGATTGGCGTTGAACCTCGAAGAAGAGGCCATCGGCGCCGTGGTGCTCGGTGACTCCGATCGCATCGAAGAGGGCCAGACCGTGAAGGCGACCGGCCAGATTCTGTCGGTGCCCGTCGGTGAAGGCGTGCTCGGTCGCGTGGTGAACGCGCTCGGCGAGCCGATCGACGGCAAGGGTCCGCTCGTCGGCACCCAGCCGCGCCGAATGGAGATCCAGGCCCCCGGCATCATGGGTCGCAAGCCCGTGCACGAGCCGATGCAGACCGGCATCAAGGCCATCGACGCCATGACCCCCATCGGTCGTGGTCAGCGCGAACTCATCATCGGTGACCGCAAGACCGGCAAGACCACCGTCGCCATCGACACCATCTTGAACCAGAAGGGTCAAGGTGTGAAGTGCATCTACGTGGCGATCGGTCAGAAGGGTTCGACCGTCGCTCAGACCGTGGAAGTTCTGCGTCAGGGTGGAGCGCTCGAGTACACCGTCGTCGTGGTGGCTCCGGCCTCCGACTCGGCACCGTTCAAGTACCTCGCGCCCTACGCCGGTTGCGCCATGGGTCAGCACTGGATGGAGAACAGCCAGCACGCTCTGGTGGTGTACGACGACCTGTCGAAGCAGGCCGAGGCCTACCGTCAGATGTCGCTGTTGCTGCGTCGTCCTCCGGGTCGTGAGGCGTACCCCGGCGACGTGTTCTACTTGCACAGCCGTCTGCTCGAGCGCGCGGCCAAGTTGTCCGACGCCAACGGTGCGGGCTCGCTCACCGCTCTGCCCGTGATCGAGACCAAGGCCGGTGACGTGTCGGCGTACATTCCGACCAACGTGATCTCGATCACCGACGGTCAGGTGTACCTGCAGGACAACCTCTTCAAGTCGGGCGTGCGTCCCGCCGTCGACGTGGGCATCTCGGTGTCGCGCGTAGGTGGTGCGGCGCAGATCAAGTCGATGAAGAGTGTCGCCGGAACGCTGAAGCTCGACCTCGCGCAGTTCCGCGAACTCGAGGCCTTCGCCACCTTCGGTTCCGAACTCGACGCCATCTCGAAGGCGCAGCTCGAGCGCGGTTATCGCTTGGTCGAGTTGTTGAAGCAGCCGCTCAACAGCCCGATGCCCGTCGAGGAGCAGGTCGTGTCGATCTTTGCCGGCACCAAGGGATACCTCGACGACATCGCGGTGTCCGACGTGCGTCGCTTCGAGAACGAATTGCTCGAGTTCATGCGCACGCGTCACGGCTCGATGATGAGCGACATCCGCACCAAGGGACTGCCCGATGGTTTGGGTGCCGTGGTGCAGTCGTTCAAGGACGGTTTCGTGGCGGCCATCGCCGCGGCCCGCAAAGCCAACGAGGCCGCGAGCGACGCCGAGCAAGTGGGCGAGGCTCAGTCGAACAAGACCTTGGTGACGGAGTAATCGACCATGGCTGGTGGACAGGAACGCATTCTGCGCGGACGCATTCGCAGCGTCCAGGCGACCAAGAAGATCACGCGCGCGATGGAACTCATCGCTGCGTCGCGCATCGTCAAGGCCCAGCAGCGCGTTCAGGCCGCCGTGCCGTACAGCGAGCAGATCACCGAGGTCGTGCGCGACTTGGCCGCGGCGGGCGGTTCGACCGATAGCCCGTTGCTCGCCACGCGTGAGTCGATCAAGACGGTGTGCTACGTGCCGATCACGGCCGACCGCGGATTGTGCGGCGGTTACAACGCCGGCGTGTTGCGCGCCTGCGAGGCCGAAGTGAAGGCCGACGTCACCGCGGGTCGCGACTATGTGATCGTGCCGGTGGGGCGCAAGAGCGAGAGCTACTTCCGTTTCCGCGGTTACAAGCTTGATCAAGCGTTCAACGGTTTCTCCGACGCACCGGCGTACGCCAACGCCAAGGAGATCGGTGAGCACGTGGTGTCGTTGTACGCCAGCGGTGCCGTCGACAAGGTGGTGCTCGTGTACACGCGCGCCTCGATGTATCGGGGAATGAGCGTCTCGAGGATGGTGCTCGGATCGGGCTCGAACTCGTAGTCGGCGCTCAATCCGTCGGCGCCGGGCTTGCCGTCACCGCCGGCGAGAACGTCGCGCTCGAGCGGAACGAGCGGACGCAACACGACTTCTTGCGAACCGGCCGAGATGAAGCGCGTGTACACGAGCACCACCTTGTCGACGGCACCGCTGGCGTACAACGACACCACGTGCTCACCGATCTCCTTGGCGTTGGCG
>JBJTIO010000085.1:0-3577 GCA_046095045.1 Actinomycetota bacterium | reverse complement strand
CGAGCACCACGTCGTCGTGACCGAGACCCACGAACATCGCCTCGTACGCACCCGGTGCCATCGCGACGCCGTTCGTGAGCGCGGCGTGAAAGAACCGCGCGTAACCGGCTTCGTCGGTCGTCTTGGCTTCCGTGAAGTTCGTCGGTGCGCGACCGGCGAGTGCCGAACCGAGGTGAACACCGACGAGGGTTCCCACGCGCGTCTCCGTCACGCTATCGCCGAGACTCGTCTCGAGTATCGACGCGAGGCGCGACGCGCGTCGTTCGATCTCGGCGTACGTATCGGGGGTCAGTTCGCAAAGCGCCGCAAGACCGGCCGCAGTTGCCATCGGGTTACCAGCGAGGGTGCCCGCATGGAACACCTTTCCGAGCGGCGACAGCGTTTCCATGACGTCACGTCGTCCGCCGACGGCGCCGATGGGAAGTCCGCCACCAATCACCTTGCCGAAACACGTGAGATCGGGCGTCACGCCAAATACACCCTGCGCTCCGCTGGCGCCGAGGCGAAAGCCCGTGATCACTTCGTCGAACACCAGCAACGCGCCGACGCGATCGCACGCCGCGCGCAGACCCTCGAGGAATCCCGGAAGCGGAGCGACGACACCCATGTTCGCCGCGACGGGTTCGACGATCACCGCGGCAACCGAATCATCGATCTCGGGCAACACGTTGTACGGGACCACGACGGTGTTGGCGACGGCCTCTTCGGGAACTCCGGCGGTGCCGGGCAATCCGAGCGTGGCGACTCCACTTCCACCCGCGGCGAGCAACGCGTCGGTCGCTCCGTGGAAGTTGCCGTCGAAGATGATGATCTTCTTGCGTCCGGTCAGCCCGCGCGACAAGCGAACGACTGTCGATGTGGCCTCGGTGCCCGAGTTCATGAGACGCACGCGCTCACACGATGGAACACGCGCCGAGATCGCCTCGGCGAGCTTCATCTCGCGCGGAGTCGGCGCACCGAACGAGGTGCCATCGACTGCGGCATCGCGCAACGCCCGCGTGATCGTGGGATGCGCGTGACCGAGGATCACCGCTCCGTAACTCTGCACGAGATCGATGTACCGACGCCCCTCGACATCGACGACATGTGCGCCCTCGCCTCGCGCCACGACGTACGGACGACCACCCACGGCCTTGAACGCGCGAATCGACGAGTTGACTCCCCCGGGAATCGCTCGGGCGGATCTCTCGAAGAGCGCGTCGTTCGACGGAACGCCCTTACCCACGCACACGATCGGGTCGCACCCGGCGGCAGCGCACGAGGTGGGGTCGCAGAAAGGAACGGTCGACGACATGTGATCCATCGAACTCAGTGCCGCACGGACTCGGCGTACCAGCGAGCGAGATACGACAAGATGATGTCGGCACCAGCGCGCTTGATCGAAGTGAGGTGCTCGGCCGCCACGACATCGTGATCGATCCAGCCGTTGGCGGCCGCCGCCTTGATCATCGCGTATTCGCCACTCACGTGATAGGCCGCCACCGGCACATCGACGATCGCGCGAACGGCGGCGATCACGTCGAGATACGCCACGGCCGGCTTCACCATCACCATGTCGGCACCCTGCTCGATGTCGGCCAGAACCTCGACGAGAGATTCGCGGCCATTGCGCCAATCCTGCTGATATCCCTTGCGGTCACCGCCGCCAGCGATCGTGACGTCGACCGCATCGCGGAACGGGCCGTACAGACCGGATGCGTACTTCGCCGAGTACGCGAGGATCGCGGTCGTCGCGTGACCCGCCGCGTCGAGCGCCGCACGGATCACACCGACTTGGCCATCCATCATTCCGCTCGGTGCACACACGTGAGCCCCGGCTTCGGCCTGGGCGACCGCGGCCTTGGCGTACACCTCGAGAGTGCGGTCGTTGTCGACCGAACCATGACCGTCGAGGATGCCGCAGTGACCGTGGCTGGTGTATTCATCGACGCAGAGGTCGGCCATCAGAACCATGCGATCACCAAGATCGTCGCGAAGATCGCGCAACGCCACCTGAACGATTCCGTTGGGATCGAACGCACCGGATCCGATTTCGTCCTTCTTCGCCGGAACGCCGAACAGGATCACCGACTTCACGCCGAGGTCGCAGAGTTCACGAACCTCCTCGCGCAGACTCGCCCGTGAATGTTGCACCACACCGGGCAATGACGCGATCGGGATCGGCGCATCGATGCCCTCGCGCACGAACAGTGGTGCGACGAAGTCGTCGACACTCAAACGGGTCTCGGCGACCAAATCGCGCATCGCCTGGGTCGTGCGCAGACGACGCGGGCGCGAAGCGGGGAACCGACCGACCATCGGGTCAGCCTACGGGCAGACGGCTTCGGCTCAGCCGAGCGCGGCCACGACACCTTGCAGTGTCTGCTCGGTCGCCACCACCACCGGTGCGATACCCGCATTCGACAGGGCCCGAGCGGTCTGTGGCCCCATTGCGACCACCGTCGAGGGCACCAACGTTCCAAAGGCACTCACCCACGCGTCGACCGCCGAGGCGGCCGTGAAGGTGATCGCATCGCACGATCGCACGACGCTGTCGTCGATCCCGGTCGGTCGCACGGCGACGGTGCGATACGAGTGCACCCGGTCGACCATCCAGCCCTTGTCTCGGGCGGCGGTCTCGACGTCGTCACCGGCCGACTCGGCCACGGCGAGTAAGAGCCGTCCGCGACCCTCGGGGAACATCGCCCCGAGACTCTCCCCCGTCTGTGTGCGTGGAACGAGATCGGCACCACCGAGAGCATCGGCCGTCGCCACACCAACCGCCGCGCGCTTCACCTTCGTTGCATCGACACCCAAGCGTCGGGCGACCTCGACGACTCGGCGCGCGCCTTCGGGCGATGTGACCACGAGCCATTCGAACTCGTCGAGACGAGCGATCGCGTCGACGAAGGCCCGACCACCGTCGGTCGCATCTTCGGTGGCGGTCACCGGAATCTCGACGACCGTCGCACCCGCGTCGCGCAAGAGTTCGCTCAATGCGCTCGACCGGTCAGCGGCGCGCGTGACGATCACGCGTTTGCCGATCAGATTCCCCACGTCATGCTTCCCTGCTCAGCCACCGACGGCGGCTTTCGCCGCACGCGCCAGATCGCGCGCACCGGCCAAGGCCGCCTCGATCGTGAGTCCCTCGGTGGTCAGTCGACCGAAGTGGTGCTCACCACCGTCATCGGACGCGAGATACGCGTGCAACGAGCTTCCGTCATCGTGGGCGCCAACCGGCAACGAGCAGCCAGATCCCAGCTCGGCGAGAAAGGCACGCTCGATCTCGACCGAGCGACGCGACGTCGCGTGATCGACCACCGACAAAGCCTCTCGGGTACGAGCGTCATCGAGACGACACTCGACCGCGACACAACCCTGACCGACCGCGGGAATCATGTCGTCGATCGACATGTGTTCGGTGATGCGATCACTCCACCCGAGCACTTCGAGCGCGGCCGCGGCCATCACGATCGACCCGTCGGTGGGGATCTTCTCGAGACGCGTCGGAATGTTTCCGCGCAACTCGACGAATCGCAGATCAGGGCGCAAACGACTCAGTTGCGCGCGGCGACGCACCGATCCGGTGGCGACGGTC
>JBJTIO010000084.1:0-6548 GCA_046095045.1 Actinomycetota bacterium | reverse complement strand
GGTCGAGTGATGCGATGCCCGCCGACGGTTTCGTCGGTCAGGCAGCGCTCTGGCACCTGCACACATCGACATGCGTGCTCACGAACGACGACGGCACAGAGTTCGCACTGACGACCGACGACGCTCTTACCGGACCCGACTGCGCCGCGATCGGAGCGACCAAGCAAAACCGCATCGGGTTCATGTTGCGCGCCTGGGTGGTGCCGGGTTGGGAAAACCCCTACGGCGTCTTCGCACACGATCACCCCGCGCTGGGCTGATCAGCTCGCGCGACGTCCGCGGCCACCGCGCGACACGCGGCGCTTGTGATCGAGGAAGTCGACCATCACGTAGTTGCCGAGATCATGCGCGTTGGTCATGAACGCGCGGCCACCATTCATCGACGTCAACTGCTCGACGAATCGCACCAGATACTGATCGGCGTCGAGCATGAACGTGTTGATGGTGATGTTCTCCTTGGTGCAACGCATCGCCTCGCGCAAGGTGGCCTCGACCGTCAGTTGTTGGGCGTCCCAACCATCGAAGTAGGTGAACCATGGATCACCGTTCGGAGTGATGTGCGCGGTCGGCTCACCGTCGGTGATCATGATGATCTGCTTGTTGCCCGATTGACCCGCGAGCATGCGGCGCGCGGTGGCCATGGCGTGGTGCATGTTCGTGCCCTGCATGCCGGGCGGAGTCGCCTCCATCAGTTCGTCGGGCTTCACCTCCCACGCGAGGTGCCCGAACATCAAGATGCCGAGATAGTCGCGCGGATACTGCGATGCCATCAGCGATTGGAGAGCGACAGCCACCTTCTTGGCCGGACCCCAGCGATCGTCGCGGTACATCGAATACGACGCATCCAGCATGAGCACCGTCGCCGAACGGGTGAGATGCTCGGTGCGCTCCACCTCGAAATCATCGGGCGACAACTTCACCGGAGTCCCCTGACCGCCACGGCGCAACGCGTTGCGAATGGTGCGCTGCAGATCGAGGTTGAACGGGTCGCCGTATTCGTACTGCTTGGTCTCGTAGGTGCGCTCGTGCCCCTGACCGAACCGTTGCTGCTGGTGCTGGCCGGGCTTGTCCTTGGCCAGTCGCGAGAAGATGTCGCGCAACGCCTTCGATCCGATCTGTCGCATGCCGCGTGGGGTGACCTCGAGTTTGCCGTCGCGCTGACGGATGAGCCCTTCGCGCTCCATCTCCTTGACCAGCTTGGACAACTTGTCCATCGAGCGCGCCACCTCGTCGCCCAACAGGTCGCGCACCCGATCCATGTCGGCCTCGGCCAACTGTTGTGGCGAGGCCGGATTGTTCATGAGGTCCTCGAGTCGGTCGAGGTCGGCGAGGTCCTTCATGGTTTGCATGGCCTGCTCGAAACCCATCGGGTTCTCGCCCTGCATCTCGTAACCCTCGCCCTGACCGAGTCCGGGGAACATCGCCTGCATGTTGGCGCTCAGTTGCGCCATCTCGTTTTGCAACTCCATGTCGTCGAGCAACATCGATGAGAGCTCTTGTAGTTGCTGGCGTTGCTCGGGAGTCATCGAGTTCAACATGTCCTGAGCGGCTTGCATCTGCCGCGCCAACTGCTCCATCAGTTCCTCGAACGTCTGCGGGTTCTCGGGGAAGAAGTCGCCGAACTTCTCCATGAACTCCTCGAACTTCTCGTCCTCGCCGTTGTTGTGACGCTGAATCATCTCGTTCAGCGCCTTCATCATCTCCTTTATGCGCGCCATGTCCTCGGGTGACATGTTCTTCATCGCATCGGAGATCTGATTGAACTGCTTCTCCATCAACTGCTGACGGAGCTTGTCCATGAGTTGTTCGAATCGCTGCTGGGCTTCGGCGGACTCGAAGTCGTAGGCCTGCAACTCGCGCACCTTGCCGGCAAGGTCGTCGGGCATCATGTCGAGTCGGAAGTTGCGCTCCATCGCGGCGTTGCGCGCGTTGTCGATGCGACGTTCGTCGCCACTCTTCTCGGCATCGAGCACCGACTGGTCGACAGCATGGCGCTCCTCGTCGAGGATGTCGTCGAGCGCGTCGGCGATCTCCTGAAAGACTCCGTTGGGATCGCCACTGTCGAGCAGATCTTGCCGGGCCTGCTTCAACTTCTGACGCATCTCGCGCAGGCCTTGCAACTTCTCGCCGTTCGCGTCGCGGGCCCCGCGCTCCATGAATCGCCGCAACGCACCCCGCAGGTCGCCGTGGTTCAGCAGGTCGTCGGCCAACTCGTCGAACAGGTCGGTGGTCTCCATGTCGAACCCGACCTGGGTGCCGTCCCACCGCGAATAGGTGTACTTACCGGCCATGTCCGCACGCTAGTACCCGAATCTCGACCGACCGTCGTCCGAGCAAGGGGGTAGCCTGACCGTAGTCATGAAAGTCGATCGCACCTTCGTCTTCGTGGACCTCTCCGGATTCACCATGTACACCGCCGCTCACGGCGACGTGGCCGCTGGCAACATCCTGACCCGCTTTCGCGCCGAGGTGCGCGACGTGGCCGCAACGTGGGGCATCCGTGTCGACAAGTGGTTGGGCGACGGCTGCATGATCGTGTCGGTCGAACAGGACAAGGCCATTCGCTTCGCGCTCGATCTGCAGAAGAGTTGCGAGGAGGTCTGCCAACCGTTGACGGTGCGCGTCGGCGTGGCGACCGGAGAAGTGCTGATGTTCCAAGGCGAGGACTACATCGGCACGTCGGTCAATCAGGCGTCTCGCTTGTGCGACGCGGCCGACCACAACGAGGTGCTCATGGCGCGCGCTGACATTCGCAAGTTGCCCGACGGTGTCGTGGAGAACAATCACGCACCGGTCGAGTTGCGCGGCCTCGGTCGTGTCGACGTCGTGTCACTCTCCGCTCCGACAAAGCTGAGCGGAACCAACGACACCGGCGAACTCTGGACCCGCTCCCCCTTCGTCGCCTGATCCCACGCACCTATTCGTGGTGCTTCAGTCGTTCTTGAAGGCGTCGTAGCCGTCGCGCTCGAGCACGTCGGCCAACTCGGGACCGCCGGTCTCGACGATGCGTCCCTTCACCAGAATGTGCACCCGGCTGGGCCTCAGTTCCTCGAGGAGGCGGCTGTAGTGCGTGATCACGAGCGCGCCAAGACCGTCCTCGCGCGTCGCATCCATCACCCGTCGCGCGCAATCACGCAACGCATCGACGTCGAGACCCGAATCGAGTTCGTCGAGGATCGCGATGCGCGGTTCGAGCACCGACAACTGCAGCGTCTCGTTGCGTTTCTTCTCGCCGCCCGACAAGTCGACGTTCAACGGGCGATCGAGGAATTTCTCGTCGAAGTTGATGCGCGCGGCCTCGGCGCGAATTCGCTCGGACAAATCCGAGGTGTCACGGCCACGGCACGCGAGCGCCTCGGTCAACACGTCGTCGAGCAACACCCCGGGCACCTCGGTCGGATACTGCATCACCAGATGCAGTCCGGCCACCGCCCGCTGCCACGTGGGCATGCCGAGCATCTCGCGACCATCGAGCAGGATCGACCCCGCGGTGACGGTGTATCCGGGCTTGCCCATCACGACCGCCGACAACGTGCTCTTGCCCGCTCCGTTCGGACCCATCACCGCGTGCACCTCACCCGACGAAATGGTGAGGTCGACTCCCTGCAGGATCGGCTTGTCGCCCACCGAAGCGTGAAGGTCGATGATCTGCAGCGTGCTCACGAACGAACCTCCACGTTCACACCACCGTCGACGATCGTCACGGCGAAAACGGGGACCGGTTGCGTCGCCGGCAGCGTCTCAGGGATTCCGGTCTCGAGGCTGAACGCACTGCTGTGGCGCGGACACTCGAGTTGCTTCTGCTCGCACCACACCTCGCCATCGCTGAGCGACACATTGGCATGACTGCACACATCACCGATGGCGTACACGTCGTCACCAATGCGCACCAGTGCCACCGCAACACCGTCGACCTCGACGCGCGTCGCGGTGCCCGGTGCGAGATCATCGAATCGAGCCACGACCGTCATGACCCGTCTCCGATCGACAACTTGGCGGCCACCCGACGACGCAACGGTGCCGCGAGATCGCCCACGGGCAATTGCGCCAGAACCTCGTCGAAAAAGCCGAGCACGACCAAGCGTTGGGCCACGTCGGGGTTCACCCCGCGACTCTCGAGATAGAACAACTGATCCTCGTCGATCGGGCCGACCGTCGACGCGTGACTACATTTCACGTCGTTGGTCTCGATGTCGAGGTTCGGCACGCTCTCGGCCCACGCGCCGTGCGACAACGTGAGGTTGCGGTTGGTCTGGAAGGCCGCCGAACCCTTGGCGTTTTTGTGAATCTTGATGAGGCCGGTGTACACGCTCTTGGCCGTGTCCTGCACCGCGCCCTTGAACAACAGATCGCTCGTCGTGCGCGGCGCCACGTGCTCTTGGAGAGTGCGGAAGTCGTGCATCTGATCACCGCCGGCGAAATAGAGCGCCACCTGACGAGTGTTGCCACCTTGACCGTCGAGGCGCGCCGCGGTGCCGACCCGGGCGTAATCACCACCGAGAGCCACCGTGGCAAGCAAGGTGTCGGAGTCGCGCTGGCCGACCGACTGATGCTGACCGATCAGCCACGTGCGATCGCCGAGTTCGTTGATGCCGAGATAGCGCACACGTGCCGCCTGAGCGGTGCGCGCGTCGAGCACCGGAACGATCAACGACCGCACGCCATCGGCGCTCACGAAACGCTCGACGACAGTGACCTCGCTGTTCTCGGCTGCGTCGATCACGAGACGAGGGAACGACATCGCACCGTCGACGTCGGCCGTGTGGGTGATCACGATCGGCTGCTCGATGACGGTGTTGCGCGGAACGCGCACCACGATCACGTCCATGTGCGCGAGGTTCAACTCACCGAAGAGATCGCCGCCAGTGGTGTGCGAGAAAAGATCGGAGAGGCTCGCGTCGACGGTTCCGGCCACTCGCACCACCGCGTCGCCACCGCCGTCGATCGTGGTGGTCGCAGCGACGGGCGTGAACGCACTCAGGTCGAGTTCGGAGATGCGGCTGTAACGCCAGATCTCCTCGTCGGCGGTCGGGAAGGGCAACGCAGTCGCCCGTTCGAGGGCCGCCGAACGCACCTCGGACCAGGTGGACGACGTACTGCGCGCCGTGGCGGGGGTCAACACGGGCACGGCGAAATAGTACTACCGCGATAGGGGAAATTCACCTTGGACGTTCGTCACGAACGACGGCGGAAGAAACGGCGCAGACCTCGCCGCGCACTCTTGTCGGCTTCGACATCGGCCAACACCTGGGCCCCGATGGAGTTGATGATGTCCTCGGCCTCATCGAGCACCGCGGCCGCCGAACCATCGTCGAGTCCGGGCGGCTCGATGGGTGTGGGTGGCGACACCATGGTGCCGTAGCTCCAACCCGCGTCCATGCGCGGTGCGAAGCCCGAACAATTCTCGGGGCAACGCCACGGCGCGTCGGGCGCGAGATCGAGATTGCACTTTCTCACTGTGTCGCCGTTGGCATACGTGCGACTCTCGAAGTTGCGACAGTCCTGACGCATCGGCATGACGCGAATCTACTTCTCGGGTGTCGTCGATTTTTGGAGGGCGATAACGGGCGGGGTCAGCCGACCGAACCTTCCATCTGCAACTCGATGAGACGGCTCCACTCGACCGCGTACTCCATGGGCAGCGTGCGGGTGACGGGCTCGATGAATCCGTTGACGATCATGCCCATCGCCTGCTCCTGCGACAGACCACGACTCTGCAAGTAGAACAACTGCTCGTCGGCGATCTTCGAGACCGTCGCCTCGTGACCGATCTGCGCGTCCTTCTCCCCCACTTCCATGTAGGGAAGAGTGCGGCTTTCGCTGTTCTCATCGAGGATCAACGCGTCGCACTGCACATGGCTCTTGCATCCGTGCGCACCCTCGTCGACGCGCACCAGCCCGCGGTAGGTGGTGATGCCACCGTCCTTGCTGATCGACTTCGACACGATCTTCGACGTGGTTTCCGGCGCCGCGTGCACCATCTTGGCACCGGCGTCCTGATGCTGACCCGCACCGGCGTACGCGACGCTCAACACTTCGCCCGTCGCCTTCGGTCCCACCAGATACACGCTCGGGTACTTCATCGTGAGCTTCGAACCGATGTTGCCGTCGATCCACTCCATGTGTCCCTCGGCCTCGACGCGCGCGCGCTTGGTGACGAGGTTGTACACGTTGGGCGACCAGTTCTGAATGGTGGTGTAGGTGACGCGAGCACTCGGCTTCACGACGATCTCGACCACGGCGCTGTGCAAGGAGTCGTTGGTGTACACCGGAGCCGAGCAACCCTCGATGTAGTGCACCTTCGAGCCCTCGTCGGCGATGATCAGCGTGCGCTCGAACTGGCCGGCGTTCTCGGTGTTGTTACGGAAATACGCCTGCAACGGCATCTCGCACTCGACGCCGGGCGGCACGTAGATGAACGAGCCACCGGACCACACCGCGCTGTTGAGTGCCGAGAACTTGTTGTCGCCCGGCGGGATGACGGTTCCGAAGTACTTCTTCACCAGTTCGGGGTACTCGCGCAACGCGGTGTCCATGTCGCAGAACAA
>JBJTIO010000083.1:0-9928 GCA_046095045.1 Actinomycetota bacterium | reverse complement strand
CAGGCTCGGCTGGGTGGAACCCAACTGCAGTTCGAGTTGCTTGTGCAACAGGAAGAAGCGATGCAAGGGATAGTCGCGATCGACGCCGACTCCACCGTGTACGTGATGCGCGCCGTGCATGATGCGCCAACCACCTTCGGCCGCCCAGAACTTGGCCGATAGCAATGCCTCCTCGGCGGGTAGCCCCTCGCTCAGTCGCCACGCGGCCTGCCACGCCGTGAGACGCACGCCCTCGGTGTCGATGTAGGCGTCGCCAGCGCGTTGCGACACGGCTTGGAACGACGCGATCATCTTGTCGAATTGCTGACGTCCCTTGGTGTACTCGGCCATCAACAGCAAGGCCGCTTGGCACGCGCCGGAGGTCATGATCGCCGCCGCCGAGATGCCGCGATTCAACATCGCTCGCGTTGCGTCGGGGTTACCGAGGCACTTGGCGGTGGCGCCGTCGAACTCGACCATGGCATCGGGAACGCCGGTGGTGGTGTCCTGACGCGTGACGCGCACGCGCGGATCGCTCGCTTCGACGCAATACAAGCCGTCGGCCGCCGTGACGACGAAGCGCGTGGCGATCATTCCGTGCGGCACACAAACCTTCGTGCCGGTGATCTTGCCGTCCTCGACCACCGTTGCAGGCTCGAACGCATCACCGACTGGTTCGTGAATGGCGGCGGTCACGATCACTTCACCCGACGCGACTCCGACGAGTAGGTCGGGGTAGGCGACCAACGCCGGTGCGGCCAGACCCATCACCGCGAGAGCGGGTACGGGTGCCGCGGTGCGCCCGATCTCTTCGAGGACCACCGATGTCTCGATCAGACCGAGACCGCCACCGCCGACCGATTCGGGCAGGCCGATTCCGACCAGTCCGGCGTCGGCGAGAGTGCGCCACAACGCGAGGTCGGTTCCGGTGTCGGATGCGGCGATCGACTTGAGGTGTTCGGTCGAGCAGGCGTCGTTCAGGATTTGGCGCGTCAGGGCGCGCAGTTCGTTCTGGTCGGAGGAGAGAGCGAAATCCATCAGCGGGCCGCCCTCGGGAATCCGAGTGAGAACATCGTGATCAAGTCGCGCTGCATCTCGTTCGTTCCACCACCGAAGGTGAGAATCAGCATTCCGCGATAGAGACTCTCGAGTCGCGCGCGAACGATCGCACCGGGCGTGCCTTGTTTGAGGTAACCCGGAGGCCCGAGAATCTCGAACAGCAGACGGAACGCCTCGAGATAAAACTCGGTGCCGTACACCTTGATCGACGAGCAATGGCCGACGTCGAGCTTGCCTTGGGTTGCCTCCCACGCGGACTGCCAGTTCATGAGACGCAACACGTCGAGTTTGGCGTGCACGCGAGCGAGGTTGAGTTGCACCCATTCCTGGTCGGCCACGCGCCGCCCGTCGGGAAGGTTGGTCTTCTTGGCCCACTCGAGCGTGTCGGCGAGTGCCCGCTCGACCACACCGGTCGAACACAACGTGACGCGCTCGTGATTGAGCTGATTGGTGATGAGGGTCCAGCCCTTGTTCTCGCCACCGACGCAGTTCTCGACCGGGATACGCACGTCGTCGAGGAACATGGCGTTGATGTCGTGCTCGCCGATCAGGTTGAGTTTCTGCAGCGTGATGCCCGGCGTGTTCATCGGCATGATCAGGATGCTGATGCCTTTGTGCTTTGGAGCATCGGCGTCGGTGCGGACCGCGAGCCAGCAGTAGTCGGCGTCGCTCGACAGCGACGTCCACATCTTCTGACCGTTCACCACGTATACATCGCCGTCGCGAACGGCACGTGTCTGCAGCGAGGCGAGGTCGGTGCCGGCATTGGGCTCGCTGTAACCGATGCAGAAGTGCACGTCACCGGCGAGAATCTTGGGAAGGAAGAACTCCTTCTGTTGGTCGGTGCCGAAGTTCATGATGGTCGGTCCGACCGTGTTGATGCTCAGCATGGGCACCGGAGCACCGGCGCGCATCGACTCGTCGAAGAAGATGAACTGTTCGATCGCACTGCGGCCTTGTCCGCCGTATTCCTTGGGACATCCGATGCCGGCCCAGCCGTCGGCGCACATCTGCTTCCAGACGCGGCGGGGACCCTTGCCGATGCCATGGCTGTTGTTCAACTCGGCCACGGTGGCCTCGTCGAGAAGTCGCTCGTAGTAGCCGCGCAACTCGGCGCGCATCGCGTCTTGTTCGGCGGTGTATCCGATTTCCATGCGTGCTCCCAGGGGTTCAGGTACCTCTCGGTTCTAGCAGAAGGTCACCCGAATCGGCCTTGCCCAGTAGGGTCAAATTTCGATGACAAAGGATCTGAAACTCGGCTGGCACATTGGTTACTGGGGGCGTTCGATGCCGGTGGGCGTGCCCGACACCCTGAAGATGATCGAGGCCCTCGGCTACGACTCGGTGTTCACCGCGGAGTCGTGGGGAAGTGACGCGATCTCGCCACTCGCGTGGTGGGGAGCCGGCACCACGAAATTGCGATTGGCCACCAACATCGTGCAGATCTCGGCGCGCACGCCAACAGCGACCGCGATGGCCGCGATCACCATGGATCACTTGTCCGGCGGTCGCTTCTGCCTCGGGCTCGGCGTCAGTGGCCCGCAAGTAGTGGAGGGTTGGTATGGCCAGCGCTTCAACAAGCCCCTCGCGCGCACACGCGAGTACGTCGACATCATTCGCAAGGTCTTGAAGCGTGAGGAGCGGCTCTCGAACGCCGGACCCGAGTATCCGATTCCGGCGCAAGATGGTCTCGGTCTCGGTAAGGCGCTCAATGTGATGACGCATCCGGTGCGCGCCGACTTGCCGATCTTCCTCGGCGCCGAAGGTCCGAAGAACGTCGCGTTGGCCGCCGAAATCGCCGACGGATGGTTCCCCATCTTCTATGCGCCCCGTCACGAGCGGATGTACGCCCAGCACCTCGCCGAGGGATTCGCGCGCCCGGGCGCACGCCGCACGCCGGACGATTTCGAGATCCTCGCCATGGCGACAACCTTCATCGACGACGACATCGAGGCCGCCTACAACCGCGCGCGTCCGACCATCGCTTTGTACGTGGGTGGAATGGGCGCCCAAGAAATGAACTTCCACGCCGATGTCTTTCGTCGTCTCGGTTACGAAAAGGCCGTCGACGAGATTCAGAACCTGTTTCTGAACGGCAAGCAGGCCGAGGCGATCGCGGCCGTGCCCAAGGAGATGGTCGACGAGATCTGTCTCGTCGGACCGGCGGCGAAGATTCGCGACGATCTGGCGGCGTGGAAGGAGAGCAAGGTGACCACGTTGATCATCGGTGGCTCGCCCGACACGTTGCGCACCATGGCCGAACTCGTGCACGGCTGAGCGGAGGTACCGAGATGACGATGCCCGACTACTTGCGCGAACTGGCTGCTCGCGTGTCGAACTGGGGGCGATGGGGCGCCGACGATCGTCGGGGCACGTTGAACCTGATCGACGAGGCGGCGATTCGTCGTGGCATGGCGGCGGCGCGCCAAGGGAAAGTGTTCTCCCTCACGTATCCATTCGACGAGGATGGTCCGCAATTGGGCTTTATCCCTGGTCGTGTGAATCCCGAACGCAAGATGATCTCGCTGAATCATTCGATGTCGGGCGACCCCGGTGACTTCACGTCGAGCGACGATGCCGTGACGATGGGCGTGCAGGCGTCGACGCACCTCGATTCTCTTGCTCATGTCGGCTACGACGGTCTGCTGTACAACGGGCTCTCCGACACCACCACCAACGAGACGGGTAGTACCGAGCTCGGCATCGAGAAGGTCGGTCCGGTGGTGTCGCGTGGCGTGCTCCTCGACATCGCGCGTGTGCACGGTGTTGACTTTTTCGACGACGCGCATGCGATCGGCGGTGACGACCTCGACAAGGCCGCGGCGCTCGGAGGCATCACCGTGATGCCGGGCGACATCGTGTGCGTGCGAACCGGACATCAACATTGGTTGCGCGTGGGGGACAAGGTGCACTACTCGTATCCCACCCCCGGGCTCGGACAAAAGAGCATCGAATGGATTCGCGATCATGACGTGGCGATCGTGGCGACCGACACGATCGTGTTCGAGTGCTATCCCCCCGAGGACCCGGCCGCGATGTTGCCGGTGCACATGATCAATATCCGCGACATCGGCCTGACTCAAGGGCAGAACTGGGCACTCGACGCTCTCGCGGCCGACTGTGCGGCCGACGGTCAGTACGACTTCCTGCTCACCGCGACACCACTCCCGTTCACTCGCGCGGTGGGCGGACCGGTCGCCCCCACCGCGATCAAGTAACAGATCAGAGGCTGAGTAGTCGTCGAATTCGTTCGTCGGTGCTGGGATGCGTCGAGAACAGACGCGACATGTTCACGCCGCCCTGACGACGTCCGGCGAACTCGGCGAGCGGGTTGTGAATGTACGCCTGCGCCTGGGCTGGAGCCACGTTCATCGGGATGCGCTGGGCCATGGTCTCGATGCGTTCGAGTGCTCGAGCAAGAGGAACGCCCGTACCCAAGAGTTCTGCGGCCGACCGATCGGCTTCAAACTCGCGACTTCGACTGATGGCCATCTGGATGAGCGAGGCCGAAATCGGCGCAAGCATCGAGATGAGCAACAACGCAATGGGATTCGGACGATCCTCGTCGTCACGGCCTCCGCCGAACAGCGCAGCGAAGTAGGCCATTTGTGCGATTGCCGAGATCGCCGTGGCCACGGCGGCCGCAACCGAGCCAATGAGAATGTCACGATTGCGAATATGCATCAACTCATGTGCCATCACACCTTCGAGTTCGTCGTGGGGCATCGAACGCAGCAGGCCTTGAGTGGCGCACACCACCGCGTTGCGCGGACCACGTCCGGTGGCGAAGGCATTTGGCTGTTCGCTGGGCGAAATGGCCACGCGAGGCATGGGCATGTTGGCTCGCGTCGCGAGAGACTGAACCATTCGATAGAACTCAGGCGCGTCGGCCTCGGTAACGACGACCGCTTGGGCCGAACGAAGTGCGAGTCGATCACTGAACCAGTAACTACCACCCACCATCACGAGTGCGATGACCAGTCCGATCATCACAGCCCCGCTACTTCCTCCTCCTAGCATTGCGGCCACCGCGACGATCAATCCGCCGAGACTGGCGAGCAGAACGGTTGTCTTCAGGGTGTTCTTGAACATGGCTCCTCTTGATGTAACGGTGACTTTGGTCGTTGTTGAGTTGTGTGGCGTAATTAGAAGTCGAAGATTTCTCCGAAGAAGCTCTTCGTCTTGCTCTTCTTCTTTCCGTACTTGTAGCGATCGTCGTCGTCCCAATCATCGTCGTCGCGACGCATCGATGGCGCCACCGATGTCTGAGCCGAACGCTCGATGATCTTGTCGAGTTCCCCCCGATCGAGCCATACACCCCGACAATTCGGGCAGTAGTCGATCTCGACGCCTTGACGATCGGTCATGACGAGCGACGTATCGGGGCAGGTGGGGCACTTCATGACT
This sequence comes from Actinomycetota bacterium, assembly GCA_046095045.1. GTDB lineage: Bacteria > Actinomycetota > Acidimicrobiia > Acidimicrobiales > Ilumatobacteraceae > Casp-actino8. The sequence continues at coordinate 4,483 of JBJTIO010000083.1, read as the reverse complement.
TGTTTCTCCTTCTGATGATGAGTTTGTGAATTTCCTCGGCCCACAGGACGGATGAGGCGATGGCGGTGGCGATCATCCACTGGACGAACGAGATCGACGTCGTGTTGAAGAGACGCTGCATCGGCCCGAAATGGGTGACGCCCACCTGAAGCGTGATCACCGCTGCCAATGCCAGCCACAGTTTCCCGTTGGTGAGGGTCGCTCGGCGGAACACCGAGAGGGTGTCGCTGCGGCTGTTGAGGATGTTGAAGAACTGGAACAAGACGAAGGTGTTGAACGCCATCGTTCCGGCAACCGTCGCGACGCCGGCGTACGGCTCCGCGCCCGGCGCCCACTGCAGAACGGCGAGTGTTCCAACCGCCATGAGGCCGCTCGACAAGGAGACCGCAAACCAGCGCCGACCAGTGAGGATCTTCTCACTCATCGGTCGCGGCGTGCGGCGCATGACGTCGGCCTCGGGCTCGTCGAGACCGAGTGCCATTGCGGGCGGGCCGTCCATGATGATGTTGACCCACAGAATTGCGATGGCCGCGAACGGCTTGCCCTTGGCGATGTCGAGCAACGAGGCCAAGAGGAAAAGCAAGGCGAAACCAATCGTGGTGCTCAACTGGAAGCGAACGAATTTCACGATGTTGTCGTAGATGGTGCGTCCGCGTTTGACCGCACCGACGATGGTGGCGAAGTTGTCGTCGGTGAGCACCATGGTGGCGGCTTCCTTGGTGACTTCGGTGCCGGTGATGCCCATGGCGATACCCATGTCGGCTTTCTTCAGCGCGGGGGCATCGTTCACACCGTCGCCCGTCATCGCGACGACCTTTCCTTGCTTCTGTAACGCCGCGACGAGCCGCATCTTGTGCTCCGGTGCGACGCGCGCGAATACCGCGATCTCGTCGATACGCCGGCTGAGTTCTTCCTCACTCATCTGGTCGAGTTCTTGACCGGTGACCGCCACGATCGGTCCGTCGGAAAGGTCGAGTTGCTCACCGATCGCCGCCGCCGTCAGCGCGTGGTCGCCGGTGATCATCTTGACGGAGATTCCAGCGGCGCGAGCCTCGGCGATGGCAGCGCGGGCTTCCGGACGTGGCGGATCGACGATGCCGACCATCGCCAGAATCGTGAGTCCGTCGATCAGCGACTCGGGGTTGGTGCCGGAACTGTTGAACTCATCCCACGCCTCGACGCTGAACTCGCGCACCGCGACGGCGAGCACGCGCATGCCCGACGACGCCATCTCATCGTTGTGAGCGACGATCGACGACCGCATTCGATCGATGGGTGCGGCGATTCCCGACTCGTCGAGTGCGGCGATCGACCGCGCGAGGATCACGTCCGGGGCACCCTTCACGAATATGCGAATGTGCGTGTCGCCTTCACCGTCGGGTATCTGATGCACCGTGGCCATCATCTTCAGCGCCGAATCGAAAGGCACCTCGGCCAGACGCGGGTACCGACGCCGTTCATCATCGACGAGGATCCCACCCTTGCTGGCCAGAACCGTCAGTGCGCCTTCGGTCGGATCACCAACCAACGACGATTGACCATCGACGATGTTGATCACCGCGTCGTTGCACAGTGCCATCGCCAGAAATGCGGTGGTCATCGCAAGGGGTGAGTCACCGTCGACATGTTCGATGGACCCCGCAGACGAGTAGCCGCTTCCTGTGACGTCGTGGGTGCGGTTCTGGACGATTAATCGCACCGCCGTCATCTCGTTGAGAGTGAGAGTTCCGGTCTTGTCACTGCAGATGACGTTGGTGCATCCGAGGGTCTCGACACTGGCCAGTCGCTTGACGATGGCATTTCTTTTGGCCATCTTCGATACGCCGATTGCCAAGGTGACCGCGGTGACCGCCGGCAAGCCTTCGGGGATTGTGGCGACGGCCAGCGCAACCGAGAGGTTGAGCAGTTCGGTGAAGCCGCTTCCGCGGATGAGACCGATGACGAACACGAGCACCACGATGACTGCGGAGAGCAACGCAAGACTGTGAGCGAGTCCGTTGAGCTGTCGCTGTAGTGGGGTGAGTTCGGGGGCGGCACCCTTGAGCAAGCCTGCGATGCGACCGATCTCGGTCGACATTCCGGTCGCGGTGACGACGATCTCGGCACGTCCTCGAGTGACCGTGGTGTTCATGAACGCCATGCAGTGGCGATCGCCGATGCCAGCCTTCGGGTCGTGCACCACGTTGGTGTTCTTCTCGACCGGATGGCTCTCGCCCGTGAGTGCCGCTTCGTCGATTTCGAGATTGATCGCGGTGATGATGCGGCCGTCGGCCGGAATACGGTCGCCGGCTTCGACGATCACGATGTCGCCGGGAACCAGATCGACGGTGGAGATGTTCTGCACCTGACCGTTGCGTCGCACCCGGGTGGATGGAGACAACATTCGACGTAGGGCATCGAGCGAGGCCTCGGCACGGTTTTCCTGAATGAACCCGATGATCGCGTTGGCGAGGACGACGACGAGCACGACGATCGGCGTCTTCAACTCGCCCGAGACCACGAAACTGATCACCGCCGCACCGAGCAGGATCAGAATGAGAAAATCCTGGAACTGAGCCAAGAATTTCTTCCAGCCGGGCACGCGGGCCTCGGCCTCGAGCGCGTTGGGTCCGTGCAGTTCGAGACGCTGTTGAGCCTCGCTTGGGTCGAGACCCTGATCGGAGGTGCTCAATCGAGCCATGACCGCGTCGCGGTCGGCTTGATGATGTGCGAGCGAATCATCAATTGTCGACGTCATAGAAACCTTTCGGACGCGGCCATGGCCGACTACCGAAGGTCTCTCCCTCCTCGCGGAGCCGGGCCGGGCGGTGAAGCCGTATTGACGACGCCGGTTCGTTGGTTTCCCAACGGGGATACTCCCCTTCACCCGACAGACTAGGGGTCATCGAGCGAGGGGTCAAAGCACCCCTCCAGGTTTCAAGGTGACTTTTGTCGTCGAGGTGTCGAGCATGAACTCAGAGTGGGTCGAAGATGGTGCGGGTTTGCATCGCTCGTGGGAATTTCCGGATTTCGCGACGGCTTGGCGGTTCATGTGTCTGGTCGCCGCCGAGGCCGAACGGGTCGATCACCATCCGGACTGGTCGAACAGTTACAACCGGGTGCGGATCACCTTGATCAGTCACGACGTGGGTCGAGTCACCGGTCGCGATCGACGGATGGCCGAAGCGATCGATCTGATCAGCGACGCCGTTACGGTGGGGACCGATGAGTGATCAACTGCATCCCAATGTCGTTCGCGTGGTCGAAGCCGCCCGCGCGCTGGGGCTCGACATTTCACCGCGCAAGTTTCCCGATGGAACGAAGACTGCCGCCGATGCTGCCGCCGCGATCGGGGTGGAGATCGGACAGATCGTCAAGAGTTTGATCTTCGGCGTCGATGGCGAGGTTGTCTTGGCCTACGTGAGTGGCGCCAATCAACTCGATGAGAAGAAACTCGCTCTCGCTGCCGGTGGGTTGAAGTGCGCGCGAGTGGATGCCGACGTGGTTCGCGAGGCAACTGGATTCCCGATCGGGGGAGTTCCTCCGTTCGGTCACACGAAGCAGTTGCGGGTGTTCATCGATCCGGACCTGTTGCAGTTCGAGGAGGTGTGGGCGGCTGCCGGTACGTGGAACGACGTGTTCGGCATCGATCCGCACAAGTTGGTTGCGGCCAGCGGCGGTGCGCTCGCCGACCTGAAGCGTGGTTGATTCCGGTGGGACGTAGACTGATCACATGGAATCGTCCCCGACGCTCGAAGATTGGCGTGGGGTCGACGTCGGTCAGATTCGACGTCAGCTCCGAATGACTGTTGCGGAGCGAGTACGGAGCATGGTCCACGCCGCGAACGTGATGACATCTATGCGGACTCATGCTGCGGAAGCACGCGCGCGCCGGAACGGATAGTCGGTGTTCGACCCGGTACGGATCTGTTCAGTTCTCGTCGAGGAGAACGTTGATTTCGTAGTGCTTGGGGGATTTGCGGCAGTGGTACGAGGATCTTCCTTGCCGACTCAGGACATCGACGTCGTACCTTCGCGCGAACGCTCAAATCTGGACCGACTCGGTCGTGCTCTGACGCGTATCAACGCCAAGATCCGGATTTCCGGTGACTCAGTTCCGACGCGGATCGACGGAGGATTCCTCGCCAACTTGCCTCATATGTTGAATCTGGTGACCGACTTCGGTGAGATGGACCTGACATTCACTCCGGCTGGAAGCGCTGGCGACTTCGATGGCTGGCGTCGGAGTGCGACACTCGAGGAGATCGAAGACGGTCTTCTCGTACTTGTTGCGTCGCTCGACGACATCATAGACTCGAAGCTCGCAGCCAACCGCCCCAAGGATCAAATGGCATTGCCGTATTTGGAGTCCCTACAGGACGAGATTCGTAGACAAGAAGATGGATCGGGTTGACCCAACGGTGGCGTGCCTCCCTTTGGTCACACATCTCAACTGCGCGTGTTCGTAGACCCGGACTTGTTGCAGTACGACGAGGTGTGGGCA
>JBJTIO010000082.1:0-6718 GCA_046095045.1 Actinomycetota bacterium | reverse complement strand
CATCGCTCCGTCGGCACGCAGTCGCATGACCGAGGAAGCCTTCGCCGAGATGATGAAGAAGCCCGAATCGGGTTTCGACGCGATGGATCCGGCCAACGTGAGTCCGCTCGTGGTGTGGCTCGGGTCGGCGAATTGCGACGTCACCGGTCGAATGTTCGAGATCGCCGGGGGTCAAATCTCGGTTGCCGACGGTTGGCAACACGGGCACGTGTTCGACAAGGGATCACGACTCGAGCCGGCCGAAGTCGGCGCGATCGTCACTGATCTCGTTCGCGAGGCACCGGCACCCGCACCGGTGTACGGAGGCTGACATGAGCGACGACATCCACGCAGCCGACGGGCGGGTCATCGGCACTCGCGCTCTCGCCACTCGACGCAAGTTGCTCGACGCCACGGCCAAGTTGCTGAGCGAGCAAGGCATCCTCGACCTTCGCGTCGTCGACATCTCGCGCGAGATCGGAACTTCGCCGGCAACCTTCTACCACTACTTCAACGACGTCGATGAGGCGATTCTCGAGTTGGCCAAGGAAGCCACCGAGGACGAGAAGCCGCTCGTCGGGTTCCTCACTCCGGGCTGGTCGGCCGATGACGGACTGCGCCGCGCTGGTGAGTTCGTCGACGCCTACATGGCGTTCTGGGACACCCACCACGCCGTTCTTCGTGTGCGCAATCTCAAGGCCGAGGAGGGCGATCGCCATTTCCGCGCGGTGCGCACCGAGGCCAACTTGTTGTTGATGGATTCGTTGCAGAACATGATCCGCGAGGGCGTGAAAGCCAAACGGCTCCCCGAATCGCTCGATCCCTTCACCACGGCGGCGGCCGTGGTGGCGATGTGCGAGAGACTGCTCGGCTACCAGCCCGAGATGGCCAAACGAGGCTCGACCAAGAAGACCATTCGCGACACGCTCGCGACTCTGATCTACGGCATCATCACCGGCCACGACTGATCGTCGCGTCAGAGCGACGGAATCAGGCTGGCCAACTCGCGGAACTCGTTCATCGTGACCGCGGTCGGGTTGGCCGACAACACCTGAACGCACACATGATCGGCTCCACCGTCGAGGTGCGCCTTGATGCGAGCGTGGATGTCGTCGAGGGTGCCCCACGCCACGATCGCGTCGACCAACTTGTCGGACGGTCCGTTCGGCGTCGACAAGTCGTCGTCGCCCCATCCGAGTCGTCGCAGGTTGTTCGTGTAGTTGGGCAGACCCATGTACGTCGACATGAATCCACGAGCGATGGCGCGGGCCTCGGCCGGGTCGGTGCTGAACACCACCGCCTGCTCGGGGGCGAGCAACGCGTCGGAACCGAGCGCGGCGCGCGCGATCGGCGTGTGCTCGACCGGAACGAAATACGGATGCGCGCCAAGCGTGCGCTCAGCGGCGAGCTTCAACATCTTGGGTCCGAGCGCGGCGAGACAACGCGCCGTCGGTTGAGTCGGAGCGGACGCGAAGAACAGACTGCGGTCCATCGCATCGAGGTAATTCACCATGTTCGTGTAGGGCTTGCCGTAGTCGGCTCCGTGGAACCCTTCGACCGCGGGTTGATGACTGACGCCGATGCCGAGCAAGAACCGATCGGGGAACGCTTCAGTGAGCGTCTTTTGACCCGCGGCCATCGTCATCGCCGAACGCGCGTGCAACGACGCGATACCGGTCGCCATGATCAACTTCTCCGTCGCCGACAACAGAACGCCGCACGAGGCGAACGGCTCGCGGCCAACGGCTTCGGGCACCCACACCGTCGAGAAGCCGAGTTGCTCGATCTCGGCCGCCGCACGACGCGCCTCGCGCATCGGCTGCATGTCGAGTTGGAAGGTCCAGAGACCGAGTTTGCCGAGTGAATCCTTGGTGAGTGCCATGCGCGCGAACCTACACGCTTGGTCGGACTACTCGTTCAACCAAGCGTCGATGAGTTTGCGTGCGATCGAAATCCCGGGCGGAATGTTCGGTAGCGCGTCCTTGCGATACCAGTTGGCATCGACGATCTCGGTCGGATCGCACTCGATTTCGCCACTCACCCAGTCGGCGCGGAATCCGAGCATGAGGCTGTGCGGGAAGGGCCACGGCTGGCTCCCCAGGTAACGCACCGAACCGACGGTGACTCCCACTTCCTCGCGCACCTCACGAATCACCGCGCCCTCGAGCGTCTCCCCCGGCTCCACGAAACCGGCGAGACAGCTGTACAGCGGAGCGCGGAATTGCACACCGCGCGCGAGCAACGCCTCTTGGTCGGGTCCGGGTTCGCCGCGCGTGACGAGCGTGATCATGGCCGGAGCAAGTCGCGGAAAGTTCATGAGATTGCAGCGCGGACACTTCATGGCGCGTTCGTTCGCCGCCATCACCGTTGGTTCACCGCATCGTCCGCAGAATCGATGGGTGCGGGCCCATTCGACCAACTGCACCGCGCGACCGGCGACGAGCCACTCGTCCTCGGACGCTCGACCGAAGTAACTGAAGAGGTCGAGGGCGGCCCCGTCGGATGGATCGGATCCGTGCGGAACGTCGACGCCCCAACACGCCACACCGTCGAGCACTCCGAGGTAATGCACGCCGAAATCGGAGTCGGCTGGCTCGTCATGCACCCACACCGACGCGCCGACGACATGGAAGTAACGATGTCCGTCGGGGCTCTCGGGCGCCCGCAGACCCGGTTCGAACCGACTGATCCGCGAAATCGAAGGTTCCCGAGAAGAGTTCGTCATGCCCCTGACCTTAGGATGACCGCCATGTCGAATCACAGCCCTCGCACCGTTGTCATCGTCGATGCCGTCCGCACCCCGGTCGGCCGTAAGAACGGAGGGCTGTCCACGTTGCACCCCTCCGATCTGCTCGGTCTCGTGCAGAAGGCGATCGTCGACCGCACCGGCATCGACCCGGCGCAGATCGAACAGGTCGTCGGCGGAAACGTGAGCCAGGTGGGCGCCCAGTCGTTCAACATCACCCGCACTGCGTGGTTGTCGGCCGGATTGCCGATGTCGACTGCGTGCACCACCGTCGATACCCAATGCGGATCGAGTCAGCAGGCCACCGGACTTGCGGCCTCTTTGATCGCTTCGGGCGTCGTCGACGTCGCCATGGCGTGCGGCATCGAGTCGATGAGCACGGTGCCGATCGGAAGCAACTCGAATGCGTTCACGAAGAACCCCAAGACGAAGGAATTCGAGTCGCTCGGCAAGGCAGTGAGCAAGAGCTACTTCTCGCATTACGAATTCACCTCGCAGTTCGAGGGAGCCGAGCGCATCGCCGATCAATGGGGCATCACCCGCGCCGACACCGACGCGTTCGGTCTGCTCTCGCAGCAGCGCGCCGCGCGCGCCTGGGCCGAGGATCGCTTCGCCGGTCAGTACATCGTCGTCGACGCTCCCGATCTGGGTGACGATGGCAAGCCGACCGGTACCACGCACCGCGTCGCTCGTGACGAGGGCATCCGCGAGACCACCCTCGAGAAGTTGCAGACGCTCAATCCGGTCGCGCGAGAGAACGGCGTGCACACCGCCGGCAACTCGTCGCAGATCAGCGATGGTGCCGGAGCCGTGCTGATGATGACGCTCGAGAAGGCCAACGAGCTCGGCCTCAAGCCGCGCGCCAAGGTCGTCGACAGCTGCCTCGTTGGCGTCGATCCGGTGCTGATGCTCACCGGCCCCATCGATGCCACCCAGCGCTTGCTCGAGCGCAACAACCTCTCCATCGATCAGATCGACACCTTCGAGATCAACGAGGCCTTCGCTTCGGTCGTGCTCGCGTGGGCCAAGGAGGTCGGCGCCGATCTCGACAAGACCAACCCGAACGGAGGGGCGATCGCCCTCGGTCACCCACTCGGTGGAACCGGCGTGATCCTCACGACCAAGGCCCTCTACGAACTCGAGCGCACCGGCGGCAAGTACGGACTGATCTCGATGTGCTGCGGTGGCGGTCTCGGCACCGGCACGCTCATCGAACGCATCTGACACATCGGGCGTTTCGCCCCCACTCGCTCTCGATGAGAACGCCACGTGTAGTCGTCAGCACGTTCTGCTTCCTGTTTGGAATCGTGGCGTGTTCGTCCCCGAGTGACCCACCCGACGGCGCGACCGCGACCGTCACGCGCGTCGTCGACGGCGACACCATCGAGGTCGATTACGAGGGACACAACGTCACCATTCGTCTGATCGGCGTCAACACCCCCGAAACCAAGAAACCGAACACGCCGGTTCAGTGCTTCGGACCCGAAGCTTCGGCGCGAACGACCGAGTTGCTCCCCGCGGGCACGCCGGTGCGCCTCGAGCGCGACGTCGAAGCGCGCGACAAGTACGACCGTCTGCTCGCCTACGTGCACCGCCAACCTGACGATCTGTTCATCAACGCCGTCCTGATCGACGAGGGCCTGGCGCGCCCACTTCGATTCCCTCCCAACACGACGTACGCGAACGAGTTCCAGCAGGCGGCCGATACCGCCAAGGCCAACGGCGTCGGACTCTGGGGCGCGTGTCCCGAAGTCGACTCGCCCTGAGAACACGCGCCGGTATCGTGACGGTGTGAGCGACACACTCGCCGAGCGACTCGGATACGACGCGAGCACCAAGTTGGTGATCATCTCGTGCGACGACCTTGGTTCGTGTCACGCCGCCAACATCGGTGTCTACTCGGCGATCCGCCACGGAATCGCCACCTGCGCGTCGGTGATGGTGCCGGCACCGTGGGCTCGTCACGCCGCAACCATGTACGCGGGCGAGGACATCGGCGTTCACATCACGCTGAACGCCGAGCACCCTCTCTACCGATGGGGTCCGATCACCCACGCACCGTCCCTGTTGTCGGGTGACGGTGGCTTCCCCCGAAACGTCGACGATCTCTGGGAGCACGCCGACCCGGCCGAGGTGTTGCGCGAGTGCCGCGCCCAGATCGAACGCGCGATGGCATGGGGTTTCGACGTGTCGCATCTCGCTCCGCATCTGAGCGTCATCACCTTGCGACCGGAGTTCTTCGACATCTATCTCGAAATGGCGGTCGAGTTCCGTCTCCCCATTCGACTTCCCTCGACCCTCTCCGCCGAACAAGCCGGGTTCCCGTTCCGCAGTCTGGCCGCCGACGAAGGGGTCGTCTTTCCCGACCACTTCGATCACGACTGGCGTGCCGGAAGTCGCGATCGGGTGTACTCGGCCATCCGCAATCTGCAACCGGGCGTCACCGAGATCCACATCCAGCCCTCCATCGACACCCCCGAGGTGCGCGCCCTCACCGACTCCGCTTCCGAGTGGATCGACGATCTCGATCTCGCCCTCAACGACTCCACCGTGCGCGAACTACTCGACGACTCCGGTGCGGTGCTCATCGGCTACCGCGAGTTGCGCGACGCCATGCGTCGCGACTGAATCACGTCGCAGTCGCTCAGAACTCAGCCGGCCAGAAGTCGCGCGATCACTTCGGCGGCTCGGCCACTCGACAGCGCGTCGAAAAGTGGTCCGGTCGGGCCGGTGATCTTCAACTTGCCGCGCATGAACGCCACGGTCGGATCCATCGTGGCATCGGCTTTGGCGATGGTCGCCACGGTGTCGGCGTCATCGGGACCCTCGACGCGTTCGTCGTTCTTGGCCATCACCACGCGGAACTGGATCGTGCGATTGTCGCTCATGAAGCCACCGGCTGCGGACTCGTCAGCCGCCCGGGTCGATCGACACCCGCGGGCAACGACAGCACATCGGCGATCCCGGCGAACATGTCGGTCTCGATGTCGTCATCACTCGGCCCACCGACGGCCGAGCGCGCCAGCACCCAATCCTCCCAGGGATACACCTCGCTCAACTGATCGTCGTCGAGTCCGAACCACCACGCCTCGGTGGGGTCGACCTGGGTGGCGTGCGCCCGCAACGCACCGGAGCGCACCGACATGTGCGACGCGATGTGGGTGCGCGTGGTGATGCGTTCGTCGTGCGACGGGCGATTCAGCCAGCGCTCGTCGTACGGCGACGAACCATTGAGGCGCAACATCGCCTCGTGCACCGCCACCAACCGGGTGCGCGACCACGCCGAGTAATACATCTTCAGTGGTTGCCACGCCGGACCCGCCCACGGATACCACGTCGGGTCGCCCGCGCGAGCAAAAGCCGCGACCGAGACCTCGTGCACCTTGATGTGATCGGGATGCGGGTAACCCCGTTGATCGTCGCCGTAGGTGATGAGCACCTGAGGACGTTCGCGTCGAATCACGGTCACCAAACGTCCGACCGCCTCGTCGAGTGTCGCCTGGTGGAAGCAGTCGGGATGATCATTCGCCGGCGAATCGACCATGCCCGAGTCGCGGTAGCCGAGCATCACCACCTCGTCGAAGCCGATGATCGCCGCGGAAGCCGCGAGTTCGCGCGGGCGAACGCGGGCCAGAGCCACCTTGATCTCGGCGTCATCGAGACCGGCGAAGATGCCACCTTCGGCCCGAAGGGCCGGATTCTGCAGGTCGCCCTCTTCCCCACCGGTGCAACACACCAGCACCGTGCGCACCCCGAGATCGTGATACTTGGCCAGAGTCGGCGCACCCTTCGACGCCTCGTCGTCGGGATGTGCGTGCACCGTGAGAATGCACAAATCCGACGCCGACGACATGTCGCCAGTTTAGTGATGCAACCGGCTCCGACCCGCCCGTGCGCGTCGCACACCGATGCGTAACATGACCGAATGCGCGCGCTCCCCGGCCTCACGTTCTCTGGCCTCGTACTCGCGTTGTCGTTGACCGCGTGTTCGCA
>JBJTIO010000081.1:0-6509 GCA_046095045.1 Actinomycetota bacterium | reverse complement strand
ATCGGCGAGTCGGGCACCATCGGTTCGACACCGGCCATTCAGTCGGCCGTCGTCGACGCCGTGTCGCATCTCGGCGTGAAGCACATCGAGATGCCCTGCACCGCCGAGCGCGTGTGGCGGGCCATCCACAACGCCCGCTGAGAGCTGCAATTCACGTCGAGTTTCGGGTTCCGACCCGAAACTTGTAGCGTGCAACTGTGAGTTCATCCCCCATCGTTGCTCAACAACTCGTCCGCCACTTCGGAACGGGCGACAACATCGTCAAGGCCGTCGACGGCGTCGACCTCGAGGTGCACTCGGGCGAGATCTTCGGACTACTCGGCCCGAACGGAGCCGGCAAGAGCACGATCGTGCGCATGCTCACGACTCTTTTGAAGCCCACGTCGGGATCCGCGCACGTGGCCGGGTTCGACGTCGTCGGTGAAGCAGACAAGGTGCGTCGCTCGATCGGTGTCGCATTGCAGGACGCCGCCATCGACCCGCTCATGACCGGTCGCGAATTGCTCAACCTGCAGGCCGTGCTCTACGGACTCTCCAAGAGCGCCGGTCGTCAGCGAGGTGACGAGCTGCTCGAGCGCGTCGGGCTCACCGCGGCCGCCGAGCGTCGTGTCGGCACCTATTCGGGTGGCATGCGACGTCGCCTCGATCTCGCGTTGTCGCTCGTTCACCAGCCGTCGGTGCTCTTCCTCGACGAGCCCACCACCGGCCTCGACCCCATGAGCCGCCTCACGTTGTGGGAGGAAGTGCGCAAGCTGAATCAATCGGGCACCACCGTGCTGCTCACGACGCAGTATCTCGAGGAAGCCGACCAACTAGCAGACCGCATCGCGATCGTCGATCACGGGCACATCGTTCGCGCCGGCGTACCGCGCGATCTGAAGGCACGCGTCGGTTCACCCACGCTTTTCGTGAACGTCGATCAAACTCACGTCGATGCGGCGCGCGGCATCCTCGGGCGACACGGCGAATTGCGACCGTCGGCCGAGGGCACGCTCGGTGTCGGTCTCGCCCGCGGAGCCGAGGACGTGGCCGCGGTCGTGCGCGCGCTCGACGAGGCGGGCATCAAGGTGCGACATCTCGAACTCAACGAACCGAGCCTCGACGACGTGTTCGCCGAGGCAACCGGTCATCGCCTCGAGGGTGCCCAATGACCGTTGCCACCGCGATCAATCACAGCGCGCAACTCACCAAACGCAGCGTGCGCGGTCGTCTCCGTCAGCCCGCGGCGTTGGCGCCAGCGTTCATCTTCCCCTTGTTCTTCGCCGCTCTCGGATCGGCCAGTTTCAACAAACTCGCCCGCGATCCGTACTTCAGCGAGAACATCGCCACCTCGTTCCTCAACTACGCCGTCGCCGGAGCAGTCGTTCAAGGCGTTCTCTTCGGTGCGACGTCAGCGGCCAGTGACCTCGCCATCGACATCGAACAAGGCTTCTTCGAACGCCTGCTTGCCTCCCCCATCTCCCGGGTGTCGATCGTGCTCGGTCGCCTCGCGGCGAGCATGGTTGTCGGGGTCACGCAGGTGGTCGTCTTCCTGACACTCTTCGTGGTGTTCGGTGCACGAGTCGAGAGTGGTCCCCTCGGTGTGATCGGCCTCATCGTGTCGGGGGCTTTGCTCGGACTCGCGATGGCCGGCCTGATGGCCGCGATCGCCATCAAGTCGGGTAGCCCCGAAGTGGTGCAAGGGTCGTTCCCCCTCGTGTTCGTGCTTCTGTTCCTCTCGTCGGCGTTCTTCCCCCGCCACTACATGACCGGGTGGTATCGCACGGTGGCCGACTGGAACCCCATGTCGCACGTCGTCGAAGGGATGCAAGGTTTCATGAATCATGACCTCGCGGCGAAACAGTTCGTCAATGCTTGGTTGATCCCTCTCGCGGTCGCCGCGGTCGGAATCGGATTCGCCCTGCGTTCGCTGAACAAGAGATTGGCCGCCACATGACCGCGACGATTCGCAGTGCGGGAGCACATTCGCCCCAAGTGGTCGCGGCCCTCGTGCGCCGCAGTTTGCTGCGCGTGCGACGCATGCCATCGGCGTTCATCCCATCGTTGATCATGCCCGTGTTCCAGTTGATCGCCTTCAGCGGGGCGTTCGGCGCAGCGGTGCGCATGCTGAACATCGATCCGATGAATTGGTACATGCCTCTGAACGCCATTCAGGGTGCGAGTTTCGGTGCTCTCGGTGCCAGCTTCGGTTTGCTCAACGACATGGAGACCGGTTTCTTCGATCGCGTGTTGATGGCTCCGCTCAAACGCTCGACGATCGTCATTGGCGGATATGCGGCGGCGATCGCGCGCGGAGTCGTTCCCGTCAGTTTCGTCGTGATCGTGAGTTATATCGGCGGACTGCACACGCCGGGCGGTCTTCTGGCCATCCCGATGGTGATCGTCGCATCGGTCCTCGTTTCGCTCAGCGCGTGCGGTCTGGCGCTCGGACTCACGTTCCGAATGCGCAATCTCGGAGCGGCGACCCTCACCCAATTCGCCATCTTCTTCTGCATCTTCCTGTCCACGTCGCAGGTGCCGTTGGCGTCGATGAGCGGATGGCTCCGAGCCTGCGCCCGAGTGAACCCCATGACCAACGTCCTTCGTTTCGCCCGACAGGGATTCCTCGGCGACATCACGTGGGCGCAAACGTGGGGCGGACTCGTCGCGATGGGTGTGATGTTCACGGCGTCGACGATCTTCGCGCTCACCGGATTGCGGCGCTACGACCTCTGAGAACTCAGAGCCGACGGGCTCCCGGCGGAAGTTCACCCAGAAGTGCGTCGCTCACCCAACACGTGGTCAGGTGCAGAGTCGAGCGAATGCGCACCACGCGCTTGGCTTCGTCGATCGCTCGTCCACACATGCTGAGCGCGGCTCGCACGCACGCGTCCTCATCGGGCAACACCATCGGCATGCGCGCGCGTCGCACGCCCGACGGTCCGGCGGTGAAACAGTTGAGGTAGGTCTTCTGCCAGTCGATGCGCTCGGCGACCGACACCGGCACGAAATCGGCGAGACCGACACCGAGCACGTTGCCCGCCGACACGTCGGTGATTCCCACCAGCACGATCGTCGCCACGCGCGGGCGAGCGAGATCATCGAGTCCGTGCACCCAGTAGCGGCCGGTCACGTTCGGATCCATGGTTGTTCCGGAGATGTCCTTGCCGCCACGCTCGACAATCAACACGTCGATCTCATCGAAGGGCAGCGGTGGAACGAGTTCGCGCGCACGTTCGGTGAGGCGCACCTCGGCTTCCCCACCCACTTCGTCGGCGGTCAATCCGGCGATTTCGACCACGTTGCCTCCGGCCGATTCGACCGACGCGACTCCACCGAGCAGGCGACCGGTCGCACGGAGAGCATCGATGCCATCGAGCAAACGTCGCCGCATCTCGCTCGGACCACACGAATGAATCTGTGCCGCCCCCGGTTGTTTGCCGAAACCGACCACCGCCATCTTCGTGCAACCACTCTCGATCGGCCCTTTGAAACAGGTGTGCGGCTTGATGCGATTGACGGGAAGGATTCGATCGGCTGCCGCGGCGTGCTCGTCGAGATAAATCGGCATACCCGATGCGGTGCGGGCCACCTCGACCGTCGCCATCGTCGCGCGTATCTCGGCTCCCACCGACTCCTCGGTCATTCCGAGCGACGCCAACATCGCGACCTGACCCTCGGCTGTTCCACCACCATGGCTACCCATCGCCGGCACGACGAACGGATCGGCTCCGAGTTCGCGCAGTCCCATGATCGTCCCGCGCAACAAATCGACCCGTTGTGTCAGACCACGGCTCCCGCCCCCGACCGCGATCGTCATTCCAGGAGTCACGACATCACGCAGACGCTCGATCACCGCGCGTCGGGCAGCGTCGACGACGTCGGAAACCGGCGCTGGATCAGGGATCGCGAGACGCACCTCGTGAAGTGCGGGAACCACGAGTCGCGGATCGAACGGAAGATGCACACCCTCGCTGAGTTGACGCCAACCCGAGTTTTCGGACCCTCCGCCCATGCCCCCATCGTGGCAGATCGCCTACTCTCCGCCGGTGCGCATCGTGAGCCTGTTGCCCTCGACCACCGAGATCGTCTTCGAACTCGGCCTCGGAGACGATCTTCTCGGCGTCACCTTCGAGTGCAACCACCCGATGTCGGCTCGTGCCGGGCGTGAGATCGTCGTCGGAGGGATGGACACCAAACATCTCACGCCGTTGCAGATCGACGAGTTGGTGCGCGCGCGACTCGCCGCCGGTGATGAGTTGTACCGACTCGACGAAGAGGCACTACAACGATGCGATCCGGACCTCATCTTGAGCCAGGACCTGTGTCGGGTTTGTGCGGTGCCGAGTGGTGATGTCGACGAGGCGGTGGCTCGGTTGAATTGCCGAGCCGTCGTGCTGCAGATCGATCCGCAGACTCTCGACGAGGTGATCGCCTCGGTGCAGACCGTCGCCGACGCGGCCGGAGTTCCCGATCGTGGACGCGAGGTGATCGCCGGATTGCGTGCTCGACTGCGCCGACTCGCCGAGCACACCCCCGCCGTCGCACGGCCGACGGTCTTCGTTCTCGAATGGGTCGATCCACCCTTCGTCGGCGGTCACTGGGTTCCCGACGTCGTGCGCGCTGGAGGTGGCGAACCAATCCTGTGTGCCCCGGGCAGCAAGTCGTTCCCCACCGACTGGGATGCGATTCGCGCCGTCGATCCCGATCACGTGATCGTCGCACCGTGCGGCTACGACCTCGCCGGTGCGACCGAGCAGGCCCGCACAATCCTCGACCACCTCCCCGCGCGGGCCGCCGTCTGGGCCATCGATGCCGACGCCGTGATGGTTCGGCCCGGCCCTCGACTGGTCGACGGCGCCGAGGCCATCGCCGCGGCACTTTTCGGGCCCGAAACCGTCGGATTCGCGGCACTTCCGCACCAGGTCATCGAGCGTCTACGGTAGGGACGGTCCGGTGAGCGGGGTCCACTCGCCATCGGGCAGAATGAAGAGCCGAATGTGTCGGCCTGAAGGGGGTAGCACCGTGGAAATCCGGGTCACTGTCAATGGCAAGCAGCACGTGAGCGACGTCGAGCCGCGCACTCTGCTCGTCCACTACATCCGCGAGGTTCTCGGACTCACCGGCACCAACGTCGGATGCGACACGTCGTCATGCGGAGCGTGCAGCGTGCACATCGACGGCGAGGCCGTGAAGAGTTGCACCGTGCTCGCCGTGCAGGCCGACGGCTCGAGCGTCACCACGATCGAAGGCATGGCCGCCGCTGACGGCACCTTGCATCCCATGCAGAAGGCGTTCATGGAGAACCACGGACTTCAGTGCGGTTACTGCACGCCCGGCATGGTGATGGCCGCGACCAGCCTCCTGAAGGAGAACCCGAACCCGACCGAGGAAGAGGTCCGCATCGGCCTCGAAGGCAACCTCTGCCGTTGCACCGGTTACCACAACATCGTCAAGTCCGTGCTCGCCGCGGCCGGCAAGTGAGGTGCTGAGATGATTCCCGCTTCTTTCGATTACGTCCGCGCTGGATCGGCCGCCGAGGCCATCTCGCTCGTCGGTGAATACGGCGACGACGCCAAGTTCATCGCGGGCGGACACAGTCTGTTGCCCATGATGAAGCTGCGTCTCGCCCAGCCCGCCGTCCTCATCGACATCGCGCGCATCAAGGATCTCTCCTACATCCGCGATGCCGGAGACCACATCGCGATCGGAGCTCTCACCCGCCACATGGACGTCGAGAAGTCGCCGGTGCTCGCCCAGCACGTGCCGTTGCTCGCCCACGCCGCATCCCACGTGGGCGACCCGCAGGTGCGTCATCGGGGCACCATCGGAGGCACCATCGCGCACGCCGACCCGGCCTCCGCTCTGCCGGCCACCACGCTCGCTCTCGGAGCGACGTACGTCGTGCAAGGACCCAAGGGCATGCGTGAGATCGCCGCGAGCGATTTCTACAAGGGCTTCTTCGAGTCCGATCTCTCACCCGACGAGATGATCACCGAGATCCGCGTCCCGAAGATGAACGGCGCCGGCTGGAGTTTCCAGAAGTTCAATCGTCGCGCCCAGGACTGGGCCATCGTTGGTGTCGCCGCATGGCGCGGAGCCAACGGCTCGGGCGTCGGTCTCGTGACCATGGGTCAGACTCCCGTCCTCGCGACGAGTGTCAGCAAGGCCCTCGCTGGTGGCGCGTCGATCGCCGATGCTGCGGCTTTGGCCGCCGCCGATGCCGCACCGTCGAAAGACAACAACGCCAGCGTCGAGTACCGCACGCATCTCGCCAAGGTGCTGGTGCGTCGCGCACTCGAAGAGTCGACGAAGTAGCCGCGGAGGTCGTCGTCGCCACGACGACGTCGCGCAGATGCCGTCATACCGGATCATTCGCGTTGTCGCGCTGGTCGTCTACGGTCTCGCATTCCTGTGGTCGTTTCAGGCCAACGGTTTGCCCGTGGCCCGCTTGGCCGTGCTCGCCTGGGTCGGTGGCGCATTCATCGTCGGCAACATCGGCAAGCCGTTCGCCAAACAACGCCAGATGA
>JBJTIO010000080.1:0-6716 GCA_046095045.1 Actinomycetota bacterium | reverse complement strand
GGCAGCACGCCGACCTCCGACGACAGGGGACGCAGGTCCTTCGGCCCACGACCGTCGATGCGGATCCCCGCCTCGACGACGCGCTTGCGCACGAGCTTCTTGGTGAGGCTGCGCACGGCCTCGCGCACGGCCTTCTCCTGGCCGGCGAAGGGCGCGCCCTCGCCGCACAACTGCTTGACGGCGGCGTCACCCGCGGCGTCGGTGGCGGCGTTGCGATCGGCCTTGCGAGCGATCGTGATGGCGTTGGCCAACAGCGGTCCGGCGATTCCCTCGACCGCGGCGAACACATCGTCGGTGTAGTCGAGGATCGGCGTGTAGGCGAGCGGGGTGATGGGGCCCTTGGTCGCGATCACCGAGGCGACCAACTGACGCTGAAGTGCGATCGACTCCTTGATGTAACGCTTCGATGCCTCGAGCCCACCGGCGAGCACGCGCTCGTCGACCTTGGGAGCGCCATTGGCGTAGTACTCGAACGACTTCTCGGTGCCACCGGCCTCGACCATCATGATGGCGACGTCGCCGTTGTCGAGTTCGCGGCCCGCGACCACCAGTTCGAACGTGCTCTCTTCACCTTCGTTGTACGTCGGGTGAGGAACCCACGAGCCGTCCTGAGCGAACGCGATGCGCACGGCACCAATGGGGCCTTCGAACGGAATGCCCGAGATCATCAGCGCGGCCGAAGCGGCGTTGATGCTGAGCACGTCGTGCGGATTCACCTGATCGGCACCGAGCACGGTGAGCACGATCTGCACTTCGTTGCGGAAACCGTCGGGGAATGCCGGACGCAGCGGGCGGTCGGTGAGACGGCAGGTGAGGATGGCGCCTTCGCTCGGGCGACCTTCACGACGGAAGAACGCGCCGGGAATTTTGCCGGCCGCGTAGGCCCGCTCTTCCACGTCGACGGTCAAGGGGAAGAAGTCCACACCGGGGCGGACATCTTTGGCTGCGTTCGCGGTGGCGAGAACGATGCTGCCGCCAATGCTGGCGACCACCGCTCCCTGGCTCTGGAAAGCCAGCTTGCCGGTTTCGAACGACAGGGTCTTGTCGGTGCCCCCAACGGGACCCGACACTCGGATGGCATCGGCCATGACGAGCTCCTTTCGCGCGGCTCGGATCCTTTCCGCGCCGCCTATGGAGCAGTAGGTCGGTTCCCAGTGGGCGGGGTCGACACCTCAGTGTCGGCCGGGGCCACTGACAACCGAACTCTTTCCTGCTCGGTTTTGGTTGTAGTGCTGTCGGACGCGCGTCTCAGCGACGCAGGCCCAACTTGGCAACGATCTCGCGGTAACGCTCGACGTTACGACCCTTGACGTAATCGAGAAGACGACGACGTCGACCGACCATCATGAGCAAGCCACGACGACTGTGGTGGTCGTGGGGATGATCCTTGAGGTGATCGGTGAGGTGATCGATGCGCTCGCTGAGCAGAGCGATCTGCACCTCGGGCGAACCGGTGTCGGTTGCGTGCGCACGATGCTGCGCGATCGTTTCAGCCTTGGGGGTGCCAGCCATGGCGGTCCCTGCCTTCCGTGTATGTGGAGGTCGCTCGGGCCGGACGGCCCCAGCATCACGCCGGAGTCGGAACCCCAACGGACGGTCGAAGCCTACGGGGGTGGAGCGGGCGTTCCACCCCGACCGTGGGCCCGAGCCTCGGGTCGAGGTGTAATCGCACCTGCTCAGGCATACAGATACCCTGACCCCATGTTCACGGGCATCGTCGAAGAGTTGGGCACCGTCGTGACATCGACTCCCGTCACCACCGAGTGGGGTGCCGGAGTTCGACTGCGTATCGCGGCCTCGACCGTGCTCGAAGGCTCGGGGTTGGGCGCATCCATTGCCGTCAACGGCTGCTGCCTCACCCTCGTCGATCAAGGCATCGACGCGGGCACGCGCTGGTGGGACACCGACGTGTCGCAGGAGACCCTCGATCGCACCACCACTGGGTCGTTGAGCGTGGGCGACCGTGTGAACCTCGAACGACCGATGGCGTTGGGTGATCGACTGGGCGGCCACATGGTGCTCGGCCACGTCGACGGCGTCGGTGAAGTGGTGTCGCCCGCACCCGATCTGGTGGTGCGCGTACCGAAGTCGATGATGCGCTATCTGGTCGAGAAAGGCTCGGTCACCGTCGACGGCATCTCGTTGACCGCGTTCGACATCACCGACGACACCTTCCGTGTGGCCGTCATCCCGCACACGGCCGAAGTGACAACGCTGGGATTCCGACCCGCGGGCTCGAAGGTGAATCTCGAGATGGACGTTCTCGCCAAGCACATCGAGCGCTTGGTCGCGCCGTATCAGAAGTAGTCGGGTTTTCAGCCGATCGCGGCCGGCGACAACCGTGCATCCCGATCCACGTTGGCGAGCGACGTTCGGACACCTCTCCACTGACACGTCACACTGATTTCGCATCGGTCAACTTTCTCGACGAACCGCGACACACCCCACGAGTAATTTGCGAACATATGTTCGTAACAGTTAGTCGGCGTGAGAAAGGGACAGGTCCCCGATGAAACAGTCAGTCTCAGCCACCGGCGCGTCCTTCTCCCCTCTCGTCGGCGTCACACTCGCCGAAGCCCGAACCGAACTCGCCACCCTCAAGCGCGATCGCGCCGTGATCGATGCGCGCATCATCGCCGTGACCGCCCACATCGACGCATTGGCCACGGCCGAGCACCCCGAGTTCGCCATCCCCGAGCGCGAACTCATGACTCACGCCGGCATGTCCGGTCGCGAGGCCCGCGACACTGTCGCGCGCGCTCACGTCGCCGAGACGGCGCCCGATCTCGCGGCTCTCCTCGCCGTGGGCGACACCACCGTGGCCCACCTCGATGCTGTGGGTCGGGGCCTGCGCCTCGCCGGTGACGATCGCGATGCGTTCCTCGCCGAGCTCCCCCGCCTCACCGAGGCGGCAACCACCATGTCGGTGAAGGACTTCGACTCGCTGGTCAAGAAGACCGCCAGCGCGGTGCAGACCGATGGCGGACTGGCCGTGTTCGAAAATCAACGCCGCTCCACCTATCTCTCCACATGGACCGATCGCGACGGCATGACGCAAGTGCGCGGGCAATTCGATCCCATCAGCGGCATGGCTTTCGTGTCGCTCCTCGAACGACAGGTCGAGCGCATGTTCCACGGTGGCGACGAACCGGTGATCGTGGCGCCGGGCATCGAACCCAATGCACATCGTCGTGCCCGCGCGCTCATCGCCCTCATCGATCAACCGACGAGCGACACAACCGATCCCATCACCGAGCGTCCGACCCGAGCCGAAGTCGTGGTGCACGTCGATCTCGCCACCTTGATCAACGGTCTGGGCTGCACGGGCGTGTGCCGAACCGCACTTGGCAACGACATCCCCGCCGAGACGGCCCGCCGTCTGGCCTGCGAGGCCGACATCATCCCGATGGTTCTCGGTGGGAACTCAGTACCTCTCGATGTTGGCCGATCACGCCGGCTGGCCACCGTCCACCAACGCCGCGCACTCGAAGCGATCCACCCGACGTGTGCGATACCCGATTGCGACGTCGGCTTCCATCACTGTCAGATCCACCACATCGACTACTGGGAACACGGCGGTCGCACCGACATGAACAATCAGATTCCGCTCTGCAGCAAGCACCATCACGCCGCCCATGAAGGTGGCTGGAAACTCACGCTCGACCCGACGACTCGGGTCGTGACGGTCAGGCGCTAGCCGGGGTCTTGCGCTTGCGGATCTTGGCCACGCCGCGCTGGCTGGCCAACGCCACCGCGATGATCAACGTCGTGCCCTGGAACATCGGATTCACCCAATACGAGTCGGTGCCCACGACCAGCTGCAGTCCCTTGATGCCAAAGGCCAACGCGTACAACGCGATGAACGTTCCGCCCACGTTCGGACGCCCCTTCAACTGCGAGGCGCCGAAGAACACGGCGGCGATGGCCGGGAACAGATAGTTCGGACCCGTGGCCGAGGTGAACAGACCGACCTTGGCGCTCAACACCACGCCGGCGACGCCCGCAAGGAACGACGATGCGATCAACGAGCCCCACATGATGCGATCGGTACGCAATCCGGCCAGGCGCGCGGCCTCGGGATTTCCACCGGTGGCATAGATGTATCGACCAATCGGCGTGTGCTCGAGCACGAACCAACAGATGATGCCCAACACCGCCAAGTAATAGAACACCACGGGAATGCCCAAAATGTCGCCGCGACCGAAACGCTCGAACGTCGACGAGAACGTGCCGGTGATCTGCCGGTTGAACGACAACTTCAAGACGATCGCACTCACGACCTGACCGATACCGAGCGTGGCGATGAACGAGTTCACCTTCAGTTTGACCACCACGAATCCCGACACGATTCCCACGCACGTGCACGCCAGCACGGCGATCAACGCGGCGTAACCGACGGGCATGTTGAACGATCGACTCTTCTCATCGGAGAGGAAGCACGTGATCACGACCGACAGAGACATCACCGCGCCGATCGACAAGTCGAACGTCGAGGCGCAGAAGGGAATCAGAAACGCCAGAGCCAAGATGCCGACCGCCACGTTCTCGCCGGCGATCAACTTCACACTGGCGACGCTGAGGAAGGTGTCCGTCTTCCAGAGACCGAAGATCACCATGAACGCGCCCCACAAATAGAGCGCGCTGAAGCGATCGAGACCCAGCTTGGCGAGCAACGACTTCTGCGGCGCCATGCTTTGCGGCGCCACACTCGCCGTGGCGGTTTCGTTGTTACCTGACATGTGCTTCCCCTCGCTCTTCAGACTTTCGTTCACTTGTGAGCCACCAGGCTCGAACCTGCCAACAACACCTGATCGATGCGCTCGGCCATCGAACTCGCGCCCGAACCCGCGTTGCGCAACACGGTGTCGACGATCGCGCCTCGGTGCATGACGATCACGCGATCGCATAGCCGGGCCAACTCGGCCGAATCGGTCGAGGCCACCACCACGGCCGAACCAGTGGCCGCCGCGGAATCGACGAACGAGTGAATCTCTTCCTTCGCGCCGATGTCGACACCTTGGGTCGGTTCATCGAGCAACAGAACACGCGGCTCGAGGCGGAAACTGCGCGACATCATCACCTTTTGTTGATTGCCGCCCGACAAGGTGCTGATCGGCGCCTCGCTACCCGTGGTGACCACCGACAAGCGGTCGATCCACTCGCGCGTTTCGGCCTTTTCCTTCTTGTGATTCAGGCGCAATCCGGTCTTGTTGCGCTTCACGTTGGCGATCGTGGTGTTCGACCGCACGCTCATCAGAGCGATGATGCCGTTGCGCAAACGGTCGGCGGGAACGAAGGCCATGCCGGCCGAGATGGCCGCACCGGGATCGGCGGACTTCAGAGCCTTGCCGTCGATCGCCACTTCACCGAGTCGGTCGATCGCACCCGACAATGACGGGATCAACGTGTCACGACCCGATCCCGTGAGACCGGCGACGCCGAGCACTTCGCCGGGGCGCACGTCGAACGACACATCGTCGAGACCAAGTCCGCTGAGTCCGGTCACTTGCAAACGCGGCTCCAGCGACGCATCGACCTCGCGGTTGACGGTTGCGGCGGTCACCTTGTGACCCACGATCAATTCGATAAGCATCGGCATGTCGAGTTCCGAGGTGTTCCGCGTGGCGACCACCTTGGCGTCGCGCAACACGGTGACCCGATCGGCGATCTCGAACACTTCTTCAAGGTGATGCGAGACGAACACGACCGAAATGCCGCGCGCCTTCAATCGTCGAATCGCTTCGAACAGACGATCCACGTCGGCGCCGGGCAGCGACGCCGTGGGCTCATCGAGCACCAGGATCGAGATGTTCTGCTCGGCGTCCTGCAGAGCGCGCGCGATCGCCACACCCGTGCGCGCCGCCCCACCCAGCGCCGCCACCGGCACGCGCACGTTGATGTCGAATCCCAGATCGGAGAGGGCCTTCTGAGCGCGCTTGGTTTCTTCGCGCCACTTGATCCGCTTGGCGAATCCGGTTCGATACCCGAAGCCGAGCGCCAGATTCTCGACCGCGCTCACCGCCTCGACGAGTCCGAGGTCCTGATGCACGAAACGAATGCCCGCCGCCGCGGCCGCCTGAGCGTCTCCCATGGCGAAGATTTCGTCGCGCATGGTCACGTGATGCCCGGGATCGGGCTGATGGAATCCTGCGAGCACCTTGATGAGGGTCGACTTGCCCGAGCCGTTCTGACCGACGAGAGCGTGGACTTCGCCCTCTTCCACGTCGAAGGTGGCATTGTCGAGGGCCACCTGGCCCGGGAAAGTCTTCGAGAGCGAAAAGATCTGCAGAATCTTGGTCACGACCGTTCTCCCATCAATAACTCCCCCATCACCGAAACCCCCATCAACAACTCCCCAAACACCACAAACCCCACCACCGAAACTAGGCACTCAGTCCCCGCCGACCGCTATTCCCGGCTCACCCTGATTCCTGGATCTCACTATTTAACAGTGGACCCTAATTGACTGTATGATCAGTTTGCTTACCGAGGGGGACCGTGAGCGATCCGTGAACAAGCCCCTGACGTGCGCATCGGCACGATCCACGTGTCGAGACAAACCAAAGGGGAGAAAATGCGTACAGGAACCCGTCGGGTAGCCGCCGCCGTTTTCGCTCTCGGCCTCACCGCCGCCGCCTGTGGTGGCGACGACTCCGGCTCGAGCGACTCGACCGCAGCACCCGCATCTTCAGAGGCACCGTCCACCGAGGCGCCCT
>JBJTIO010000079.1:0-3586 GCA_046095045.1 Actinomycetota bacterium | reverse complement strand
CGGCCGCATTGCTGGCGCGGCACTCGACGTGTTCGATGTCGAGCCGTGCACCGACAGTCCGTTGTTCGCGCTCGACAACGTGGTCGTCACGCCGCACCTCGGTGCGAGCACGCGCGAAGCACAGGACAAGGCCGGAGACACGATCGCCGACATGGTGAAACTGGCGTTGGCCGGTGATTTCGTTCCGTTCGCGGTCAACGTGTCGGCGGCCGAGGCCAACGAGACGCTGCGCCCGTACCTGCCACTGGCCGAGAGGTTGGGCCGTTTGTTCGCGTCCCTCGTGGGGCAGTCGCCGAAGCAACTCGAGATCATCGCCGAGGGAGAGATCGGTCAGTACGACACGCGCATCTTGAGCCTCAGCGCGCTCAAGGGCTTCTTCGGAGCGGTCAGCGACGAGCCGGTGTCGTACGTGAACGCTCCGCAGTTGGCCAAAGCGGCCGGCGTCGAGGTGCGCGAGACGTCGACCCGTGATTCGCACAACTTCGTCAATCTGGTGACGTTGCGTACCGAGAAGCACAGCATCGCGGCGACGCTCATCGGGCGCCGGGGTGAGGCCCGACTGGTGATGATCGAGGATCATGCGACCGATGTACCACCGGCCGACAACATGCTGGTGGTGCGCAACGACGATCGCCCCGGTGTGATCGGTCTGGTCGGAACGGTGCTCGGCAACGCCGGCGTGAACATCAACGACATGGACGTTGGCCGGTCGTCCGAGGCCGGGTCGGCGTTGATGGTGATCGCTCCGTCGGGTCCGGTGCCGGCCGAGGTGTTGCAAGAGTTGCGCGCCGCCGCGGGCATCACCAGCGTGCACGTCCTCTCGGCCTGACCGCGTCAGGCGGAGGCGTTGATCTGGGCGCGCGTGGTTTCGGCTGCAACGCGAGCCGCCGCAGCCCAGTCGTCACCCGCGGACGTGTAAAGAATCGCGCGCGACGAGTTGCTCATCATCCCGCGTCCGGATGAGTCGCGTCCGGCGCGCACCGGTGCCTCGACGTCGCCGCCTAGGGCCCCGATGCCGGGCACCAGCAGCGGCAGATCACCGACGATCGCGCGCACTCGCGCCAACTCGATCGGATACGTGGCTCCCACAACGAGAGCGATCTCGCCGAGTGAACTCCAGCGATCGGCCACCATCCGCGCCACCCGCTCGTATAGCGGCTCGCCGTTCACCTCGAGCGATTGGAAATCGCCGCTTCCCGGATTCGAAGTGCGGCAGAGCACGATCACGCCCTTGCCCGCGTGAGCGAGGAACGGCTCGAGCGAGTCGGTCCCGAGATACGGATTCACCGTCACTGCGTCGGCCTCGTAGCGACGGAACGCTTCGTCGGCGTACTTATCGGCGGTCGGCCCGATGTCGCCCCGCTTTGCGTCGAGAACCAGCACCGCGTGCGGATGACGATCACGGATGTGTGCGCACAGGCGCTCGAGTTGATCCTCGGCGCGCATCGCCGCGAAGTAGGCGATCTGTGGTTTGAAGGCACACGCGACATGAGCGGTGGCGTCGACGATGCCGGCGCAAAATTCGAACACACCTTCGGGGTCGCTCGCGAGCTCAGCGGGCATGCGCGCGGGATCGGGATCGAGTCCGACGCAGAGCATCGAATCGGTCGCGGTCCACGCGGACCTCAACTTGTCGTGGAATCCCACGACGTCGACTCAGCCTTCGACCGTGATGGCGGCGGTGGGGCAGAGGTCGGAGGCTTGCTCGACCTTGTCGCGCAGTTCCTCGCCGGGGTTCTCCTGCAAGATGTAGAGGTAGCCGTCGCTGCGCACCTCGAAGACCTCGGGGCACACCTGCACACAGCTTCCGGTCGAGGCACAGACGTCGAAATCAACCGAGACCTTCATGAGTTTCCCTTCGCACCGTGAGTCGTTATGACCCGACTCAGACAGTAGTTCGCCGCATGTGCTCGCTCGTCAGTCCGCCGACGCCTGGTGACGCTCGTGCGCCGACAACACGGCGCGCAATGCGGCGGTGACGGTGTTCTCGTCGGTGCCAACGCCCCACAGCGTGCGCCCGCCCTCGCCGATGGTCTCGACGTAGGCCACGGCTTGGGCCTCCGATCCCTTGCCGATGGCGTGCTCGCTGTAGTCGGCCACGTCGAGGGTGGCGCTCAGTCCGGTACGCATGGCGTTGACAAAAGCGTCGATCGGACCGTTGCCAGCGCCGGTGATCGTCTGGTGCTTGCCGTCGACCACCAACTGCGCCGTGATCGTCGTGCGACCTCCGTCGGCGGATTGGCTGCGCATCTCGTGGCTCTCGAGCACGAAGCGCGGCTGCTCGGGGAGGTACTCCTCGCGGAACGCCGTCCACATCGTGAGCGGGCTCACCTCGGTTCCGAGGTCCTCGGTGATGTGCTGGATGTTCTTCGAGAACTCGATCTGCAGACGCCGCGGAAGGTCGAACCCGTGCTCGGTCTTCATCACATACGCGACTCCGCCCTTGCCGCTCTGACTGTTCACGCGGATGACGGCTTCGTAGGTGCGACCGAGGTGCTTGGGATCGAGGGGCAGGTACGGCACGCCCCACGTGTCGTATTCGCCGGGCGCGCGACCATTCTCGGCGGCCTTGCGGTCGATCGACTCGAAACCCTTCTTGATCGCGTCCTGGTGGCTTCCGCTGAACGCGGTGTACACCAGATCACCCACGTACGGGTGCCGCGGGTGCACCGGCAAACGATTGCAGTACTCGGCGGTGCGACGCAAGGCGTCGATGTCGCTCACGTCGAGTTCGGGATCGACACCGTTCACGAACAGGTTCATGGCCAGATTGATCACGTCGACGTTTCCGGTGCGTTCGCCGTTGCCGAACAACGTGCCTTCCACCCGGTCGGCTCCGGCCATCACACCGAACTCGGCGGCGGCCACGGCACATCCACGGTCGTTGTGGGGGTGCAGGCTCACGACCACGCTGTCGCGATTCTTGATCGTGCGGCAGAACCACTCGATGACGTCTCCGTACACGTTGGGGCTGTAGCACTCGACGGTCGCCGGAAGGTTGAGGATCAGGGGCTTCTCGGGCGTGGGCTTGATCACATCCATCACGGCCTCGCACACCTCGATGGCGTATTCGGGCTCGGTCAGGGTGAAGCTCTCGGGCGAATATTCGTAACGAATGTAGGAGTCGGGCAGAGTGGATTCCATCAGCAGACATTTGCGGGCGGCGTTGACTGCGATCTGCTTGATGCCTTCCTTGTCGAGTCCGAACACCACTTCTCGTTGCAGGGGATTGGTGGAGTTGTAGAAGTGGACGATCGCCTTCTTCACACCACGCAGTGACTCGTAAGTGCGCTCGATCAATTCGTCGCGACTCTGCACCAGCACTTGAATGGTCACGTCGTCAGGGATCAGATCTTGTTCGACCAACTGACGCACGAAGTCGAAGTCGGGTTGCGACGCCGATGGGAATCCCACTTCGATCTCGGTGAATCCGATCTTGCACAGCTCGTCGAACATGCGCCGCTTGCGTTCGGGGTCCATGGGGTCGATGAGCGCTTGATTGCCGTCACGCAGATCGACCGAGCACCACAGCGGTGCCTTGGTGATCACGGTGTTGGGCCACGTGCGATCGGGAAGCGAGAGCGGG
>JBJTIO010000078.1:0-7552 GCA_046095045.1 Actinomycetota bacterium | reverse complement strand
TTCGGCCGTCGACGATCTCGCTCGCCCGTTGTCGTACACGCCGGTCGAGCCACCATCGCGCGACGACGTGTTGCCGTCGGTGCGGTCGTCGATGCCGGACGGGGCGTACCAACGCGCGGTCGAGGTCGCCAAGGAACACATCCGAGCCGGAGACATCTTTCAGGTGGTCCTCTCGCAGCGCTACGAGATCCAGTTGGAGGCCGAACCCTTCGATATGTATCGCGTCCTTCGTCAGGTGAATCCCAGTCCGTACATGTATTTCCTCCGTCAGCGAGGCGTCACGATCGTCGGAAGTTCGCCCGAACCGATGGTGCAACTGCTCGGTGGCAAAGTGATCAGTCGGCCGATCGCCGGGACCCGCAAACGTGGAACGAACGACGAGCACGATCGTCGACTCGCTGCCGAGTTGCGCGAGAACCCCAAGGAAGTCGCCGAACACGTGATGCTCGTCGACCTGGCGCGCAACGACGTTGGCCGGGTCGCCTCGTTCGGATCGGTGCATGTCGACGAACTGATGACCCTCGAGCGATACAGCCACGTGATGCATCTCACTTCTCAGGTGAGCGGCGATCTGCTGCCCGATCGTGGGGCGATCGACGTGTTGCGCGCAACCCTTCCCGCCGGAACCGTCAGTGGTGCCCCCAAGGTGCGCGCGATGGAGATCATCGACGACCTCGAACCGGTGAAGCGCGGGCCGTACGCGGGTGTGGTCGGCTACGTCGACTTCAGCGGAAACCTCGACACGGCGATCGCGATCCGCACGATGTTCATCGGAGAGAATGCCGCCTATCTGCAGGCCGGCGCCGGCATCGTCGCCGATAGCGAACCCGATGACGAGGATCTGGAGTGCCGCAACAAGGCGGCGGCGTTGTTGGCCGCGGTTCCGGCCGCGCGCCGCATGACCGCGCGGCGCCGATCGGGTGGGACCCCGGCATGATCATCGCGGTGCGCCAAAAAGTTACGGCAATCGTCGTCGAAGGTCCCGACGCCCGGCGTTACCTGCACTCGCAACTGAGCAACGACATCGAATCGCTGTCTGAGAATGGATCGCGGCAGTCGTTGTTGCTCGAACCAACGGGCAAGGTCGTGGCACTGGTGCGCGTCGTTCGCGAGAGCGACGAAACATTCCTCGTCCTCGTCGACCCCGCGACCGAGGCCTTGCTCGATCTCATCGAGGCCCGACTTCGTCGATTCCTGATCAGAACCAAGGCGTCGATCAGTCGTCGGGAACTCGATCTTGTTCGCCTGCGAAGCACCGACGGCAGTTCCATGGATCTCGACGATCCACGGGCCCACCGCGTCTGGTGGGAGGACGGTGTGGCCGTCGACATCCTCGGCGCGACGATTCCGGAATCGTTGGGGGCCGTGAAGGTCGTCGACGATTCGAATCTCGAGATCGAACGGGTGCGATCGATGTGGCCCGCCAACGGTTCCGAAGTGATCGCGGGGGAGACCGTGCCGGCTTCGCTCGGAGTGGTGTCCGTCGCCGTCAGTTTCACCAAGGGTTGCTACCCCGGACAGGAATTGGTCGAACGCATGGACAGTCGAGGAGCCACGGCGCCGCGCACGTTGAGGTCGATCGTCGCGAATGGTCGAAGCGTGGGCGATTCGGTCATGGTCGACGGGGTCGACGTCGGTCGCATCACGTCGGTCGCGGGTGACCGGGCGTTGGCTTTCGTCGATCGCGCTATCGACGATGACCGGATTTGATCGACGACGTCAGTCCTTGAGGGCGCGAATCAGTTCAGCGATCTCAGGGTGTTCTCGTAGGAGTGCGAATTCTGGGGCAGTGACCAGGACGGCGAGCAATGCCGCTGGTTCGGCATCCGACCGAGCCGCAACCGTCAACCATTGCACGGCGTTCTGTTCGTCGCCGAGTGCCGCCACGCATCGCGCGATTTGAATCGCGAGTGCGCCAGATCGCGTGTGGCTGAACACCGCCGCTCCGTATTCGGCGGCGCGCTGAGTTCGTCCGGTGATTCTCAACACCTCGACGAGCGCATGAACGGAGTTGAGTCGCTCCGAACCCGTGGGTGGGGGCAGGTTGGGTTCGACGACGGCAACGATCGGTTCGAGTTGTTCTGGGGTCGCCTCATGGGGCGGGAACCACTGCCCCGGTCGACGTCCGTACAGATCGTCGACGATCGTCGTTACGGCGAGATCGGGACGTCCACTTGCGACGGCACGT
This sequence comes from Actinomycetota bacterium, assembly GCA_046095045.1. GTDB lineage: Bacteria > Actinomycetota > Acidimicrobiia > Acidimicrobiales > Ilumatobacteraceae > Casp-actino8. Next base: position 5,364 of record JBJTIO010000078.1, on the reverse strand, counting down.
GATGCTTCCCACCACGGGGATACCACTTGAGGGGGCACCATCAATCCCGGACGCCCCGTCGCCCACGCCGTGGACTCGGCCTCCACGAGGCGTCGTCTCTGAATCAGTTGATCTTCGTCTCGTGCGCGAGTCGGGGCGCGCGACGACACGATCTGCATCTGCAGAACAAGGAGAATCGCGGCGAACGCGGCGAGCGGTCGGAGGTCGTCGACGAGCACCATCACGACGAAGGCGACCGCGGGGGCCGGTGGACTGATGCGAGTCATCAGCGCGCGACCGCGACCCGGGGCGAAACGGTCGATGATCTCGCCAGCGATCGTGCCGCCGTCGAGGGGCAGCACGGGAATGAGGTTGAACAGACCGATCATCGGCCCGGCCCACCAGATGGCGAGTGACGAATACTCGGACGCGTAATCGGCATGCGACAGCGGATCGACTCTCATCGCGAGCAGCACGACGATGCCGAGAACGATCTGAACGAGCGGTCCGGCCAACGCGATCATCGCCCGTTCTCCTCGGGAGAGTTCGCGCGATGGGGCGAATGAGGCGTATCCCGCGAGAAAATCGAGCGAAATGCGCGCGGTTGCTCCGGTACGACGCGCCGCGACGGCATGTCCGAGTTCGTGAACCAGAGTGAAGACCGCTACTGAACCCGCGAGCCAAAATCCCATGGGCTGTCCGTTCACGACCACGATCAGGAGCATGAACAGGACGAAACCGGGCCGTATCTGCACGGGAAACCCGAGGATTCGCATGGCGGAATGTTACGGGCACGTCGAGAGTGGAGGTCGGTCGGCTGAGACTGTCGGTCGATGGGGTCGTAGACTTCCCTCTCGTGCCGTACGTCTACTCTTTCGATCACAAACACCGTCGTCCCCCGATGCAGATGAAGGATTTGCTCGGTGGGAAGGGCGCCAACCTCGCCGAGATGACGAGCGTCCTCAAGTTGCCGGTGCCGCCCGGATTCACGATTTCGACCGACGCCTGCCGCGCCTACATGCACGGTGGTTGGCCGAAGGGTCTCGATGTTGAGATCGCCGCGCAGGTGAAGAAGCTCGAAAAAGCGATGAAGCGCAATCTGGGCGATCCGAAGGATCCTCTGCTCGTCAGCGTTCGATCCGGCGCGAAGTTCTCGATGCCGGGAATGATGGACACGGTCCTCAACCTCGGTCTCAACGATCAGAGCGTGAAGGGTCTGGCCAAGGTCACCGGCGACGAGCGTTTCGCCTACGACTCGTACAGACGTTTCATCTCCATGTACGGACGCATCGTGCTCGGCATCGACGGCGCGCACTTCGAGCATCCGCTCGAGCACGCCAAGAGTGCCGCTGGTGTTCGCAACGACGCCGAGTTGTCGGCCGACGTGTTGAAGGGTCTGTGCACGCGCTATCTCGAAGTGGTGAAAGCCGAAACCGGAAAGGCGTTTCCCCAAGCGCCCGAGAAGCAACTGCGCGGAGCCGTCGAAGCGGTGTTCAAGTCGTGGAACGGCGCGCGAGCGATCGCGTACCGCGTGCGCGAGAAGATCTCGCACGATCTCGGCACCGCGGTCAACGTGCAGACGATGGTGTTCGGTAACCGCGACGACAACTCGGGTACCGGAGTGGGCTTCACCCGCAACGCGGCCACGGGAGAGAACGTTCCCTACGGCGACTTCCTCGTGAACGCTCAGGGTGAGGACGTCGTGGCGGGAATTCGCAACACCGAGGACCTCGACGCACTGAAGGCGAAGTTCCCGAAGATCCACAAGGAACTCCTCGCGATCTTCGCTCGACTCGAGGCGCACTACACCGACATGTGCGACACCGAGTTCACGATCGAACAGGGCAAGTTGTGGATGCTGCAGACCCGCGTGGGCAAGCGCACCGGCGCGGCGGCGTTGCGCATGGCGGTCGACATGACCAAGGGGACGAAGGGCCCGAAGAAGATCTGGAAGATCTCGAAGCAGGAAGCGATCAATCGTGTGTCGGCCGAACACCTCGATCAGGTTCTGCACCCGCAATTCGAGGGTGGCAACAACAAGGTGATCGCCAAGGGTTTGGCGGCCTCACCTGGCGCGGCCGTGGGCAAGGTGTACTTCACCGCCGACGACGCGGCCGATGCCGCCGATCGAGGCGAGAAGGTGATCCTCGTTCGCAGTGAGACGAGTCCTGAAGACGTTCACGGCATGATGGTGTCGCAGGGCATCCTCACCGCCCGCGGCGGTCTGGTGAGCCATGCCGCCGTGGTCGCTCGTGGTTGGGGAACGCCAGCCGTCGTCGGCGCCGAGTCGATTCGCATCGAGGGCAAGCAATTCTCCGCCGGCAGTGTCGTGGTGCGCGAAGGCGACGTGATCTCGCTCGACGGATCCACCGGCGAAGTCGTGCTCGGTGAGGTGGCACTGTCGGCCGCCAAACCGCCGAAGGAATTCGACATCATCTTGAAGTGGAGCGACGAGGTGCGCAAAGGCAAGTTGGCCGTGCGCGCCAATGCTGACACCGGTGAGGATGCGACCAACGCGCGCAAGTTGGGGGCCGAGGGAATCGGTCTGTGCCGTACCGAGCACATGTTTCTTGCTCCCGATCGTCTGCCGGTCGTGCGACGCATGATCCTCGCGCAAAGTCCCGACGAGGAAGCGGCGGCGCTCGAGGAGTTGCGAGTCGTCCAGAAGAAGGACTTCATCGACATCCTCACGGCCATGAACGGTCTGCCGGTGACGGTGCGACTGCTCGATCCGCCCTTGCACGAGTTCCTGCCGCGCGTCGACGAACTGGAGATCAAGCAGGCGACGACCGGTCTCACTCCTGAAGAGACCAAGTTGCTGAAGGCCGCTCACGACTGGGCCGAGTTCAACCCGATGCTCGGAACACGAGGTGTGCGCCTCGGCGTCGTGAAGCCCGGTCTGTACGCGATGCAGGTGCAAGCCCTCATGGAGGCCGCGGCTCACTGCGCCGCCAAGGGCGGCAAGCCGATCGTCGAGGTGATGATTCCCTTGACGGTCACGCGCGAGGAGCTGGCGTTGGCCCGGTCGTGGGTGGTCAACGGCATCGCCAACGCCACCAAGAAGGCGGCCAAGAAGCCCAAGGTTTCGATCGGCACGATGATCGAAACCCCTCGCGCCGCTTTGCGGGCCGACGAACTGAGCGAGGAGGCCGATTTCTTCAGTTTCGGCACCAACGACCTCACCCAGATGACCTTTGGTTTCAGCCGCGACGACGTCGAGAGCCGCATGATGCCGGCATACCTCGAGAACGGACTGCTGAAGCGCAACCCGTTCGAGACGATCGACAAGTCAGGAGTGGGTGAATTGGTCAAGATTGCGTCAGAACGTGGACGCGCGGCCAAGCCGGGCATCAAACTGGGAGTGTGCGGTGAGCACGGGGGTGACCCCGAGTCGATCGACCTGTTCTACCGAGTCGGCCTCGACTACGTCAGTTGCTCTCCGTTCCGTGTGCCGATCGCCAGATTGGCCGCGGCGCAAGCAGTGATCGCCGCGTCAAGTGGTAAGAAGAAGAGCGAAACGAAGTAGTTGGGGACACGATCCCCGCGGAGGGGAGTAATCATGCAGGTCCAGACTCGTCAAGGTCCGTCGTTCGGTGTCGCCCGAATCACACTCGGACCGAACGAACCAGTACGCGTCGAGAGTGGTGCGATGATGACGATGTCGCCCGGCGTCGAGTTGTCGTCAAAGGCTGAAGGTGGCGTTCTCAAAAGCCTGAAGCGCGCCGCGCTTGGAGGCGAGAGCTTTTTCGTCAGCACCTACACCGCGTCTGCTCAGGGTGGTCACGTCGACGTGGCGTCCCGTCTTCCGGGCGACGTCGTGGCCTTCGAGGTCAACTCCTCGACCCCACTATTCATCCAGAAGGGTTCATGGCTCGCCAACGACACCAATGTCGCCATCGACGCCAAGTGGGGCGGGTTCAAGAACATGTTCGGTAGTGAGGGTGGCTTCATCATCCGGGCCGAAGGAAACGGTCTCGTGGTGTTCGGTTGCTACGGCGCTCTCGAATCGTGGGATCTCGCGGCCGGTCAGTCGCTCATCGTCGACACCGGACATATGGTCGCCTACGAGGGCTCGGTCAACATGGCGATGCGCAAGGCCAGCGGCGGCGGACTGATCCAGTCGTTCAAGAGTGGCGAGGGCTTGGTGTTCGAGTTCACCGGACCCGGCAAGGTATGGACCCAGACGCGCAACCCAACCGAGTTGATCGGTTGGATCCAGAGCTTCGTCGGCACGAGCAACTCGGGGAGCGCCGGAGGTCTGGGCGGATTGCTCGGCCGCGATTGATCGTCTTCAACGCCCTCGTCGGGTCCATCGACCCCGATCGCGACTTCGTCGACATTTCCGTGCCCGGCTGGGCGTGGTTGGCGCTGCTCGGATTCATCGCGTTTCTCTTGTGTCTGGACCTTCTCGTCTTCCATCGTCGCGCCCATGAAGTGCACGTCCGTGAGGCATTAGTCGAGAGCATTGTGTGGATCGGGCTGGGGCTGTCGTTCACTGTGGTCGTCGCGATCGCCTTCGGCGGCGGTGCAGCCGGGGAGTACATCAGCGGATACCTGATCGAGAAGAGCCTGAGTGTCGACAACGTCTTTGTCTGGGCTCTCATTCTCGGTCACTTCCGGATTCCCAACAAGTATCAGCATCGGGTCCTGTTTTGGGGAATTTTCGGTGCTCTCGCCATGCGCGCGGTGTTCATCTTCGCGGGCGTCGCCCTGATCGAGAAGTTCGAATGGGTTCTCTATTTGTTCGGTGGATTCCTCGTCTACACCGCGGTGAAGTTGATGCGAGAGGGTGACGACGAGATCGATCCCGCCTCGGGTCGATTCATGAAATTCATCAACCGATTCGTTCCCACCTCACCCGATTACGACGGACAGAAATTGTTTACGCGAGTGGACGGTCGACGGTTGGCGACACCTCTTTTCGCGGTGATCATCTTGATCGAATTCACTGACGTGTTGTTCGCGGTCGACTCGGTGCCGGCGGTGCTTGCGGTGAGTCGGGAGCAATTCATCGTCTTCTCGTCGAATGCATTCGCAATCCTCGGGCTCCGGGCGCTCTACTTCCTTCTCGCTGACGCTCAGGCTCGCTTCACGTATTTGAAACATGGACTTTCCGTGATCCTTGCCTTCGTCGGTGTGAAGATGCTCATGATCCGGTGGTACCACATCTCGACACCGATCAGCCTCGGGGTCATCGCGTTGGTTCTGGCCGTGGCGATCGGCGCCTCGCTGCGTACCGAACGGGATGGCCCTGACTCCCGGGGAACATCCCTGCATTAGCCTCGGTCCATGGCCATTGCCGAGGAGGACATCGAGCGGGTTCGAGCGACTGTCTCCATCGTCGACGTGGTGCAGCAGTACGTGGCCTTGCGCAAGACCGGTCGC
>JBJTIO010000077.1:0-32514 GCA_046095045.1 Actinomycetota bacterium | reverse complement strand
CTACGAACTGCAACCGCGCATCGGAGCACCGATCACCTTCACGGCCCTGCTCACCACGTCACAGGGCACGCACCTGAAAGCCGCCGAGATCCACCGCGCCGGAGTCGCTCGCGGGGTCGAGGTGTGGCCCCAGGTGTCGTGTCGGCCGCTGTCGTTCTCGCAGACGATGGTCGAGCCGTGCACCCTCAACATCAATCCGGTCTTCGCCGAACTGATGCCGCTCGATCTGGCCGGACGCCGCGCCGCCTACGCCGACCCGGCATGGCGCGAACGCGCTCTCGCCTTCTGGGCGTCGGGACAAGTGCTGAGCCCGCGCTGGGATGCATTCGAGATCATGGAGGCACCGAGTTCGCCCGAACTCGTCGGACGGCGCGTGACCCAGATCGCCGACGAGTTGGGCGTCGGCCCCTTCGACGCGTTGCTCGAGGTGACGCTGCGCGAACCCGACCTGAAGTTGCGGGTGAAGGCCCTGCTCGCCAACGACGACATCGATGGCATCACGATGCTGTTGAACACCGAACAGTGCACGCTCGGATTGTCCGATGCGGGCGCGCACGTGGGTCAATTGTGCGACGCGGTGCTACCGACCGACCTTCTCGGGGTGTGGGTGCGCGAACGCAAGGCCCTCACTCTCGAGGACGCGGTGCGCAAACTCACCAAGGTGCAGGCCGATCTCTTCGGGTTCACCGACCGAGGCGAGATTCGCGTGGGTGCCCACGCCGACATCGTGGTGTTCGACCCCGAAACCGTCGCTCCCGGACCCGTCAGTCGGGTGCGCGACTTCCCTGCCGACGGCGAACGACTCACCGCCTCGCAACCGAGCGGCATGCATCACCTGTTCGTGAACGGTGGCGAGGTCGTGCGCGACGGTCGCCTGCTCGATTCCTCGACCCGACCGGGACGAGTGGTCAGCCCGGATCCTCGCCGCTGATCGCTCAGCGCATCGAATACGCCACGGGCAACGACTTCAGGCCGCCCACGAAGATCGTCTTCATCAACTTCGGATCGCCCGCCAACTCGATGTGATCGAGGCGAGGCAGCAGTTCCTTGAAGAACGCCTTCAGTTCCATGCGGGCGAGCATCGCGCCGAGGCAGTAGTGCACGCCGAAGCCGAAAGCCAGATGCTTGTTCGGCGAACGCCCGACATCGAACGCGAATGGGTCGACGAACGCCTCCTCGTCGCGGTTGCCCGACGGATACGAGAGCAGCACCGACTGGCCGGCGCGAATCGTCTTGTCGCGTAGCGAGTAATCCTCGGTGGCCGTGCGCATGAAGTGCTTCACCGGTGTCACCCAGCGGATCATCTCGTCGACCGCGGTGTTCATGAGACTCGGGTCGTCGCGCAGGCGTTGCAACTGCTCGGGATGCTCGATGAGCGCGTGCAGGCCGCCCGCCATCGCCGAAGCCGTGGTGTCGTGGCCCGCGGTCGCCGTGATCACGTAGTAACCGATGGTCTGCATCATCGTGAGTTCCTCACCGTTGATGCGTGCGTTGGCGACCACGGATGCCATGTCGGTGGTGGGATTCGCGCGGCGCTCCTCGGTGAGTTTGGTGAAGTACTCGAAGAAGTCCTGGATCACCGCGATGATCGCCGCGGGATCCGAGTCGCGACGCATGTCCTCGTCGGCTCCCCCGAACAGCTCTTGGGTGAGTTTCAACATGCGTCCGTAGTCGCTCTCGGGCAGACCGAGGATCGAGAGGATGACGTTCAACGGAAGGAACATCGCGATGTCGCGCGCGAAGTCGCATCGACCACCCAAGTCGGCCATCTTGTCGACGTATCGCTTGGCGTAGGTGGCGAGCATGTCTTCCAACTTGGCGAGGTTCTTGGGCAGGAACCATTCCTGGGTGACACCGCGCAACTCGCGGTGCTCGGGATCGTCGACGTGAATCAAGGTGCGCAACATTCCGCCGGTCGCACCATTGCGGGCGTCGTCTTCGATGCTGCCGAGCACCGGACGCGGCTCGTTCAAGAAGATCTGGTTGCGGGCTTCGATCTCGAAGATGTCGGCCGATTTCGTGATGGCCCAGAACGAGTTGAAACCCACGCCGTGGCTCTCGACCCAATGCACCGGATCCTCCCGACGCAGCTTCGCGCACGCGCGGTGGAAGTAGTCCTCGTCGGCGTAGGCCGCCGGGTCGACGAACACGTAGCCCGCTTCCTCGACGCTCGCTGGTTCACGATTCGACATGTCGGCCCCCTATCTCCGTGCGACATTCTGCCCCACACCTCCGGTTCACTCCGTGGTCTCTGGTCGGTGCCCGACAGGCCGAGAGTCCCGAATCGATCGGCTAGAGTTTCTGACACACCGTCAGAAACGGTCATGGAGGGGACACACATGAGCGCCACGGCCCATCAGGACATCATCGCCACCCGCGATCCGGGGGCCCACATCACCCAGGACCGCATCATGTTGCGCGGAAAGCGCATCGGACCCATCCTCCATCTCGCCGAAGAGCGCGCTCGTCTGGCCGCCCTCGAATGGCGGCACTTCGAGGTCTAGCGCCTCGGCGCCACCATCGGCGCGGTCCTGCACGGGGTCGACCTGCGTCGCGACTTGTCCGACGACGTCATCGCCGAAATCCGTCGTGCCCTGCACGAGTTCAAGGTGATCGTCTTCCGCGACCAGCCCCTCTCCGCCGAACAGCACGTGGCGTTCGGACGCCGATTCGGCCAACTCGAGATTCACCCGTTCATCCCGTCGAACACCGGCGCCCCCGAGCTCGTGCGCTTCGAGAAGTCGTTCGACGTGAAGGGCTACGAGAATTCGTGGCATCACGACGTGACATGGCGCGAATGCCCGAGCATGGGGGCCATCCTGCACGGCGTACACGTGCCCGAGTCCGGCGGCGACACCCTGTTCAGCGACATGTACGCGGCGTATGAAGGACTGACCGACGAGAACAAGGCGTTCGTCGACTCGCACGATGCCGAGCACGATTTCATGTTGTCCTTCGGACGTCAGGTGACCTCCGACAAGATGGCCGAGATGCGGGCCAAGTACCCGGTCGTCGTGCACCCATTGTCGGCGACCCATCCGGCCACCGGTCGTCGTCACCTGTACGTGAACCCCATCTTCACGAGCCGCATCCTGGGCGTCGACGAGGAGACGAGCGAACGCAAGTTGTCCGAACTCTGGAGCGAGAGCGACTACGTCGAATACCAGTGCCGTTTCCACTGGGAAAAGGACTCGATCGCGTTCTGGGACAACCGCGCTTGTCAGCACTACGCGAGCAGCGACTACTGGCCCGAGATCCGCATCATGGAGCGGGCCAGCATCGTGGGCGACCGCCCGAAGCGCTGACCCCCTCGCGAGCCCACTAGGGTGCGCGCATGAGCGACGACCGCGTCTCGGGCCTCGATCCCGATCTCGATTTCACGGTCACCCTGCGCGGTGGTCGCGGCGACGCCGGACATCCGATTCACCCCGACGTGCGATTGCTCTCCCCCGACTTCTACGCCGACTTCGATCGCATCACCACCTGGATGCGCGCGAACGCACCCCTCTACTGGGACGACCACACCGGCATTTGGGGTGTCGCAAGCCACCGACTCGTGTCGATGATGAGCCGCGAGTGGCACACCTTTTGCTCGGGACTCGGTTCGCGTCCCGAGAGTTCGGTGCCGTCGATGATCAACTTCGACGCACCCGAGCACACCAAGCGTCGACGCTTGGTGGGGGCCGGATTCACGCCACGGCGCGTCGCCGACCACGAGCCGTTCCTGCGCGCCGCCGTCAATCGACTGATCGATGCGGTCATCGATCGAGGGGAATGCGACATCGTGCGCGACATCGCCACGCCGTTGCCCATGCTCATGATCGGCGAATTGATGGGGCTACCGGCCGAGGATCACGATCGTCTGTTGCACTGGTCCGATCTCTTCGCGACCGGCGGTGAGGAGATTCGTTCCGAGGTCGAGCACGCGGTTCTCGAATGGAACAACTACATCATGGCCAAGGTGCACGAACGTCGCGGTGGCGACGCTCAGGACCTGGTGAGCCTCGTCGTGAACGCCGAGTGGGAAGGCCAGAGCCTGTCGGACATCGACGTCATGTTCGAGACGATGCTCGTGCTCGTGGGCGGAGATGAAACCACGCGCCACGTCATCTCGGGCGGCGTGGCCGCATTGGCGCAACATCCCGATCAGATGCGACGCCTCACCGACGACCCGAGTCTTCTCCCCACCGCGATCGAGGAGATGTTGCGTTGGAGCACACCCGTGCGCAACATGAACCGCACCGCCACAGCCGACATCGAGGTCGATGGGTTGAAGATTCATCGGGGCGATCGGGTGCTCCTCCTCTACCCATCGGCCAATCGGGACGAGTCCGTCTTCGCCGATCCGTTCACTTTCGATGTCGGGCGCACGCCCAACGATCACGTGGCGTTCGGTGCCTACGGGCGACACCACTGTCTGGGCGCACCTTTGGCGCGCCTCGAGTTGCGCATCATGTTCGAGGAACTCCTGCGGCGGGTCACCGACATCCGTCTCGCGACCGACGACATCGAGTGGCGGCGGGGCAACTTCGTGCTCGGCCCGAATTCGGTGCCGATCACGTTTCGCGCTCGTTAGAGCCCGGCGAGAAGTTTGCCCATGCGGTCGATCGCGATGCGCGCGACGACGCGCACGACGTCTCCCCCGCGCTCGGTCGGAGCGACGGCGGGAATCTCGTCGACCCAGCGCATCGTGAGTTCGCCCCAGCGGCGTCCGTCACCCATGATCGTGCCCTCCACTGCGAGGCGGGCCGTGCGCGAGTCGGGCGAACCGCTCTGCGGACCGGCGGTCAGAACGAACTCCACGAAGTTGGCCCGCTTGATCGCGCCGTGCGGGGCGAGCGGCGTGGTGCCCATCACGATCGTGTAGAGCATGCCCGCTTCCTTGTGAACGTGCTTCTCCTTGAAATCGCGACGGTTCTGCATCTCGATGAACGACCGACGCGAGGCGTAACGCACGATGCCCATGCGGTCCCATTCGCCCTCGTTGCCTTGGGCGACCACCGGACCGAAGAAGCCCACCTCGGCACCGATCTTGTGCAGAACCTCGGTCGGGTTGTAGAGGTCGTCGGCCTGCTCGCCACTGATGCCTGCCGGTGCGTTGCCGTCGGCACCCTTCACACCGTCGTAGTCGGCGCTCTCGCGGTACTTCATGAAGTTCACCATGAACACCGGACCGTCGCGATCGGGTTCGCGGGTCGACAGGTCGGCGGCGTATTCGAAATCGATGGTTCCGTAGCGCATGGGGTGAACCTAGCACCCTTGCCACTGAAGTGGCACCATTCGTGACACAAGATGTCGGCGTGCGAAGATGGCGGCATGTCGAACGTCGCCGTCCTCGATTCGCTCACCCGTCGCATGAACGCGATGTTCTCGCTCTACGAGGACGCCCTGTCCACGATGGACACGAGCCACGTCAATCATTTCGAACGCGAGGGCGTGCTCCCCATCGCCTTCTCGCTCTTCCATTACGTCAACATGCACGACGCTTCGTTCATGCTCCTCACTGGCACGCCGCCCATCTGGAACGACGATTGGCAGGCGCGCGTGGGGGTCGGGGTCAACGATCACGGCAAGCACCGCACCGTCGACGAGATGGTGCATCAGCGCATCGGTGATCTGGGCGCATTCGTCGAGTACATGCGGGCCGTCTTCGGACGCACGTCCGCGTGGTTGAAGGACCTCGATCCGGCGGCACTCGATCGCGTCGTCATCACTCGTCCCTTCCCGCCGCAGATCGCGAGCACTTTCAGCGCGCGCGTCGCCGGAGAGCCGGGCCTCACCGTTCTCGACGGAATCGAGTGCTGGCTCTACCAACACGGGCTGCGTCACATGGGTGAGATCGAATTGGCGCGCGGTCTCGTGGGGCTCGGAGGCATGACCAGCTAGTCGCGGTCAGTCCGCGGGCAACAGCACGTGGGGATTCATCAGATTCCCCGGATCGAGCGCGGCCTTGATCGCGCGCATGACGGCGATCTCGTCGGCCGAACGAGTGAGATGCAACCATTCGCGCTTGGCCACGCCCACACCATGCTCGGCGCTGATGCTGCCGCGATGCGCGGCGACCACGTTCAACACGGCCGCGTCGAATCGTCGATGGTCGTCGTGGTCGGCGCCGATCAGATTGACGTGAAGGTTTCCGTCGGCGGCGTGACCGAACACGATCACCTCGACCTTCGGACTGGTGCTGGCGACCGAGGCCACAACGTCGTCGACGAAATTGGCGAGAGCGGTCACCGGGACGGTGACGTCGTACTTCAAGGGCGTGCCGAGCGTCGCGATGCTCGGCGTGTGTTCGTCACGCAGACGCCATAGCGCGTCACGTCGTGCGGTTCCGTCGGCAACCGCAATCTGTTCGCGATCGACGAGCAACTCCTGCAGGATCGCGGTCTGATCGACGTTCGCGGATGTCTCGATCAGCACGTACCACGGCGCGTCGAAGGTTACCGCGACCTTGGCCACCGACGACACGAGGGTCACGCCCCGCCGCGACATCAACTCGGCGGCGTCGACGGTGTCGGTTCCCGAGCGAACCGCCGCCACCACATCGATCGCGTCGGCGACCGATGCACAACCAACCAACGCGGTCGCTCGGTGCTCGTGCTGGGGCACGAGAGCGAGAACCGCTCGCGTCACGACACCGAGGGTGCCTTCGCTGCCGCACATCAGGCCACGCAGGTCGTAACCCGTGTTGTCCTTCAGCAGTCCCGACATCGTCGACAGCACCGAACCATCGGCCATCACTGCTTCGAGTCCCACCACTTGAGCGCGCGTCGAGCCGTACCGAAGCACGTTCACGCCACCAGCGTTGGTTGCGATCGTTCCGCCGATGGTGGCCGAGCCCCGCGCTCCGAAATCGACCGGATACCGCAGGCCGACGGCGGCCGCCGCACGTTGCACGGCCTCGAGGGTTGCTCCGGCCTCGACCACGATCTGGCGGGTCGCCCGATCGGGCGCGTTCACCGCGTTCATTCGACCGAGATTGAGCACCACTTCACCACGCAACGGCACTCCTCCACCTACGAGCCCGGTGTTGCCACCTTGGGGAACGAGTGCCCGCCCGTGCGCACGCACGATGCCGATCACGGCCCGCACCTCGTCGGTCGAACCGGGTCGCACCACCACATCGGTGCTCCCCACGAAGCGACCCGTCCAATCGACCACGTGACCGGTGCCGTGACCGTCGAACACATTGGAGTCGCCCACCACGGCGCGCAACTCGTCGATCAGCATGCTCGAACGGTAACCGTCGCCGATCGAAGTTCGGCGACTGACCTACACTCACGACGGGGACAACACAGGGGGAGGTGGTGTCGTTGGGCGACACACCGCAGGTTCTGGCCGACATCGATGCCGAGTGGCTGTCGAGATCGCTCGGTGGACGGGTCGATGATTTCTCGTCGACGACGATCGGCTCGGGCGAGGGGTTCATGGGGCAACTCGCGCGCGTGACCCTTCGCGGATCGAACGTGCCCGACTCGGTGATCGTGAAGTTGCCCACGTCCGATCCCGGCGGACAGATGATCGGACAAATGATGCGGGTGTGGGAACGCGAGCACCGCTTCTACACCGAGGTCGCTCACCGCGTCACCGGTGTGCGCCTCGCCCGGTGCCTGCACAGTTCGGCCGAGCCGTACGCGCTCATCCTCGAGGACCTGAGTCCGGCCAAACCCGGCGATCAGGTCGCCGGACCGACACCCGAACAAGCCCGCACCGCCATCGATGTCGCCGCCCGCCTGCACGGGCAATGGTTCGATCATCCCGAACTCGCAACGCTCGACTGGATGCCCAGCATCGACGACCCGATGTCGGCCTCGGTGGGCACGATGTTTCCGATGGGCTGGCCCATGTTCCTCGAGCGCTACCAGGATTCGTTGCCGTCCCGAGTGCTCGCGTGGTGCGAGACGTTCGCTCCGATGGTCGAGTCATGGATCACCGGTTACACCGACTGGCCGTGCACTCTCACCCACGGCGATTTTCGTCTCGACAACATGTTCTACGACGCCGACGGTGCGATGACGCTCATCGATTGGCAGTTGTCGATGCGCGCACCGAGCACGACCGACCTCGTGTACTTCCTCGGCACCAATCTGCCCACCGACATGCGTCGCGCGATGCAGGACGAGTTGATCGAGCGCTACTGCGCCGGAATGCGCGCCCTCGGCGTGCCCGCCGAATGGGCCGACCCGAGCCGCATCGTGCAGGGGTACGCCGAAGGCATGCTCTTTTACTGCACGTCCTTCGCGGCCAGCATCCTCACGCTCGACACCGCGAACGAACGCGGAGCGGCCCTCATGGATTCGCTCGTGCGGCGCGCATTCTCGGCCGCCGACGATCTGGATGCCGGCTCACGACTCGGCTTGTGAGATCTTCCGCCACGAAAGGTCGACGGACAGTCGCCCCTCGCTGAAGCCACGCTTCTCGAACACCGTCTCGATGCGCCAATCGGGGCGACCCACCGATGGCGGTTCGAACAGTCCCGATTGCTCGATGGCGCGCGTCGCCGTGCGCGCGTAATCGTCGATGTCGGTGGCGAGGCGCAGCACTCCCCCGGCCCGCAACGGTCGGGTCAACGTGGCGATCATGTCGGCGCGCAACAAGCGGCGATTGCGGTGTCGGGCCTTGGGCCACGGGTCGGGGAAGAACACCCAGATCTCGTCGAGGCACTCGTCGGGCAATCGGCGCACGAACACCTGCGCGTCCCCCTCGACCACGCGCAGATTGCTCAACCCGTGCAGTTCGATCGCGCTCAGCATGTTGGCGATGCCCCGCGTGTGGACGTCGATCGCGATCAGACCAAGATCGTCGTTGCGCAGTGCGGCATCGATGGCCAGATCGCCACGGCCCGCGCCGATCTCGAGAACGACCCTCGCGCGACGATCGAAGATGCGACGGGCGTCGATCGTGTCGCCCTCCTCGTCGATGCTCCAGAGTTCGCGGGTGCGCGAGTAGACCTCTTCCATCTCGGCGCCCAATCGACGGCGACGAGGCCGGAAGGTGCGCACCAGACGATTGTTCGAGTCTCCGCGCAGCACGCCACAACGGTAATCGGAGGACGCGCGCAAGTAATCTGCGACGAGGAGGGCACGATGTCCATCGAACTACAGGTCGTGTTGGCCGACTACGCCGTCACCCACGACGGAAAGATCATGATGGCCGGCGCCGGTTGGAGCCAGGTCGGTGCTGGCCCGTTTGCCAGTGCCCTCGGATTTCTGGCCAAGGTGCCGTGGGACATGACGGGGCGCGAGATCGTGATTCGTGCCGAGCTGGTCGACGAGGACGGTCGTCCGGCGAATGTGAACGGAAATCCGCTCGCACTGCAGATCGCTTTCCGCGTGGAACGACCCCCGAGTGCGCGACCCGGATCGGACATCGACCACAACCTCGCGGTGCAGATACCGCAGATCGCCCTGCCGCCCGGACGAGCGTACGAATGGCGCATTACCGTCGACGGAGAGCAACGGCGCGACTGGAATCGATCGTTCTACGTGCGCGCCGCCAACGCCTAGCCGGCTTCGGCGGCGAGGTCGTGATCGACCCCGTAGACGTCGCACAGCAAGGCGATCTCGTCGAAGTGCAGGTCGAGCAGATCCCACAGATCGGGCACCAGTTCGCGACATGCGATGAGTCCGAAGTCGAGTCGGTCGAGATAGCTGTGCACCGTGATGTTCAGACCCATACCGTCGGTGACGATCGAGATCGGGATGTAGTTCTCCATGCGCGCCCCACCGAGCCACATCGGCGCGCGCGGTCCGGGCACGTTCGAGATCACGACGTTGTTCGGCAACAAGTTGGCGCGGTCGGCCCAACGCAAGCGCGACGCCAAGCGAGTGGCCGCTGTCGCGAGTATCGGAGAGGTGGCCTGGGCGCCTTGGGCGATCGTGTCGGCCGGGAGTAATTCGAACTGACGCTTGGCGACTTCCATCGCCTCGTGGCATCGTCGCACCCGTTCACGCGGATCGTCGCAGTCGGTCGGCAGGTCGGCGATGATCCCCGACACCAGATTGGTCCACGGCACGTCCTCTTCCCCGGTACGGAACGACACCGGCACCATGGCGCGCAACGGTCGATCGGGAAGAGCGTCGTGCCGAAGCAGGTAGTTGCGCAACGCACCGGTGCACACGGCCATCACGATGTCGTTCACCGTTCCACCCGACGCCGACTTCAGCGCCCGCAGAGTGTCGAGCGGCGCCGAACGCATGGCGAAGCGTCGATGAGCGGTGATCGTCTTGTTCCACGGGGTCGGCGGTGCCGGGGTGAGCGGAAGACGCACCCGATCTTCGGCGGTCGGGTGCTCCTCGTCGGGACGCCGGGTGATCGCTCGCACCGTGCGGCGAACCTGCCGCGTGATTTGGCTCGCCGGTTGGAAACCGACCGAGTCGGCGACGCCTTGGGCCACGCGCAATTGCAATCGCAACGCTCGCACCGGATTGACGGCCAACTTCGACACTCCGCGACGCATCAACTCGGAGGGAGTCGGCACCGGCTCGGGTTCGATCGGTACCGGGGTGAGATCGGGTGTCGCGTCAGGGGTGGAATCGGTGAGCATGTTGAGCAACACCACACCCGCGCCCCCGTCGATCGACGAATGATGGAACTTCGTCATCAACGCCCAACGACCATCCGCCAATCCCTCGATGACGTACACCTCCCAGAGCGGCCTCGCTCGATCGAGGGCGCGTCCGAAGATGCGCGCGACCTGATCGGCGAGTTGGTGACGATCACCGGGCGGAGCGAGCCCGAGGTGGCGCACGTGATACTCGAGGTCGAAATCGTCGTCGGTGATCCAATACGGGTGATCGAGACCGAGGGGCACCTCGAGCAGCTTCTGATGCAACGGCTCGACACGACCGGCGAGGGCCTCGAAACGCTCGTACACCACGCGATAGGGGTCGAAGTCGGCGGACGGACGGCTGTAGAGGGCGAGCCCCGAGACGTGGCCGAACATGGTCGAGGACTCCATGTGCAAGAAAGTCGCGTCCAGCCCGCTCAGCTGCCTCATGGGGTCACGGTACCCCTCATCGAGGAGGGCTCATCACCGAGCGCCGCTCTCGGTCACCGCAGGTGCCGTAAAAGACGCGAACCCGTCCATCGGCCGGACCGTAAAAGACGCGAACCCGGCCATCGGCCGGATTCGTGAACTGGAGCGGATGACGAGATTCGAACTCGCGACCCTCACCTTGGCAAGGTGATGCTCTACCAACTGAGCCACATCCGCAGGAATGCCAAGTTTACCCCGCCGACCGGCTCCGGCAACCCGTCACTCGGCGGGTTCGAGCACCACCGGCACCCCTTTGGGCGTGCGTTCCCACACGCTTCCCGCCAACCCGCCGAGCACCATCACCGCTCCGACCACCTGGGCCCAGCCGAGATGCTGCTCGTACACCAGCCATCCGCCGAACACCGACACCACCGGACTCCCGAGGGTCAGGAGCGAGGTCGTGGTGACCGGAATGTGCTTGCTCGCCCACGAGATCAATCCGTGTCCCACCAAACCGGGACCGGCCACCATCAAGGTCAGGAATCCGAGGTCCTTCCATGTGATCGACAAGGTGTCGTCGCCCATCACCACGCAGAACGGCGTGATCACCACCGACCCGACGACGAACACTCCCGCAAGGAACGCCCATCCGTCCATGCCCGCATTACGACGCTTCTTCAGGATCAGAAAATAGAAGGTGAAGCACAACAGATTCCCTGCCGCGAACAGATCGCCCGACAATGCGGCACCATCGGTGTTCGATCCAGACAAGATGACGACGGCGAGACCCGACAACGCGACCAACGCCCACGGGAGTCGGCGCAGATCGCTGCGCTCCCCCACGAGTCGATTCGCACCCATCAACAACAGCGCCGGAGTGAGTGCACCAATGAGGGTCGCGTTGGCGATCGACGTCGAGCGGATAGCCGTGAATCCCATCACCATCGAGCCACCGAAGAAGCAGCCGGGCCAGACGCACGCTTTCAGGTCGACCAACCGCAACGGGCGTCCGAACAGTCGTGCCGCCACGATCATCGCCGGGGTGCCGAGGAGCATGCGGAACAACGCCGTGGTGTAGCCCGACACGTCCATGGCGCGCACCATCAAGGGGCCGAGTCCCCACGCGACCGTGGCCAGAACCACCGCCGGAACGGCCAATTCGGCGCTGTTCCGGCGGGCGTCGCTCACTTCTGCGCCGGACGCAGGTCGACGCGCAGAACCAACACTCCGTCCTCGATCGACGCCGTGGCATCACCGATGATGGCGAAATCCTGGAAATCGAGTTGGGCTTGTTCGATGAAGCGCGCGCGTTCCTCGCCGGCAACGGGAGGCAACGGACGTTGCTTCACGGCCGCCGCGCGGGCCTTGAATCGGGAGATCATCGCATCGAGGTCGAGTTCGGCCATGTCTCAACGGTAGTGCCCGACACGGTCGGGAACCGTTTCACTCAGCCGATGAGCGGATCGATCGACGAACGCCGAGGGGGTTCAGGCTCGAACACTTCGGGTTCGAATTCGGGCTCATCGACCCGATCGATCTCGTCGTCGTGATCCACCACCGGTTCGGCGGGGCGTGGTTCGTCCCAGCCATCGAGTTCCGACCAGTCGTCGCCCGGCCATTGCTCATCTTCCCAGTCGTCATACGACGATGGTTGCGGATCGGGTTCGACGCGTTGTGCTCGCACGGTCTCCGGTTCGACGGTCACGGAAGCATCCGTCTCCGGTTCGTCGACTTCGGGCACCAACGCCTTCTCGCGCGGACGCGACGCCGACATCTCGTGGGCCAACGACGGTCGCATCACATCGAGGCGACGACGCTTCTCGACCTCGTCGAGCTCGCCGTACGAACGCTCGCTCATCGAATGCAACGGCCCGAGGGAGTCGGGATCGGGCACGGTGCTGCGCCAGTACCACACCCCGAGCGCCGCGAGCGCCGCGCCGAACAGCACCAACACGCCGGTCACCACCAGAACGACGGTGGTGTTGCCGCTGTCGGAGACCGTGGTGGTCTCGACCGCGGGGAGGAACGAGGCGCCAAGCACGTCGACAGTCTGTCGGAAAATCGACCGATTCGTGCGACGCGGCTCAGTGCTGGTGCGCCGGGCACCACAACGTGGTGCGGCCACCGACACGTCCACGCTGAAGCGCCGACCCGTCGATCGGGCACGGGGCACCAGGAAGGCGAAGTTCCGCCGACAGATCGCCGGCGTGGCTGCCGCCTCGTTTCCAGAGTTGATCGAGCACGCGGCGCATCAACGGGTGAAGGGCGGCCAATTCCGTGTCGTCGAGCGAGACGACCGGACGACGAGGATCGATCGCGGCGCGCATCAGAATCTCATCGACCAGCATGTTGCCGAGTCCGGCGACGGCCGACTGATCGAGCAATGCCGCCTTGATCGCGGTTCGCCGTCCACGCAACGCCGCGACGAATTCTCGTTTGCCGACGGTCCACGCGTCCGGCCCGAGCGTCGACCGATCCGCATCACGACCGATCCGAGCGAATCGACGCGGGTCGCTCACGATCAACCAACGTCGCCCGAAACCGAGACCGAAACGATGCCAGCGCGCGTCGTCCGACGCGCCGTACGCCAGCTCTTCGATCGGTGATCTTCCGTCGACGATCACCCGTCCCGACATTCCGAAGTGCACATCGATCGTGCTGCGTTGCCGAGACGCACTGACGACGATTCCCATCAACTTGCCCTGACGCACCACTTCGACCACCGTCGCGCCCACCAAGGCCCGCAGAGGAGCGGGTTCGGGAACGACGATCGGGTCGTCGGCCAACACGGCGGTGATGCGTCGACCCACGACGGCCTCGCTCGCACGTCGGAACATCTCGACCTCGAGGATCTCGGGCATGCCTCAGCATGGCCCGACGCGTCACGCACGACCACATCGAACATGGAAAACTGGGGTGATGAGCGACACCGCCGTTTTCGTGCTCATCGTGGCGTTGTTCGTCGTGTCCGCCGTTCTCGCCTTCGGCCTCGAACCACATTGGTCGAACCGCGACGGCAGTCGCTTCATCGCCCGCGCCGCCATCCTCGATCCGCGCGAACGCCCGCAGTGGGTCGAGGTCCGCGGTTGGGTGCACGACGACCACGTCGAGTTGAGGGCCCGACGCGGAAAGAACGGCGATGTGAACGGCGACTTCGCGGTGCGGCAGATCGTCGATGGCAGTCGGCGCACCAAGGTCGTCCAATTGTCGGGCGATCGCGATGTCATGTTGCGCCTGCCCCGCAACAGTCGCTCCGCCCGAGCGATCGACGCGCTGCTCTCCTAGTCGATCGACTCGATGAACCGCTTCACGGCCGGACCGACCTGATCGAGTTCGATCAGGAACGCATCGTGTCCGTGGGGTGAATCGACCTCGAGGTACTCCGAACGCACCCCGTTGGCCGCCACCATGTCGCGGATCTGCAACTGCTGATACACGGGATACAAGAAGTCGCTCCAGATGCCCATCGTGAGCGTCGGCATCGTGATCCGTTTCATCGCCGCGGCGAGACCTCCGCGCGAGCGTCCGACGTCGTGCAGGTCCATCGCCTTGCCGATGCTGATGTAACTGTTGGCGTCGAAACGTCGGCACAACTTCTCACCGTGATACTCGAGATAGCGCTCGACCTCGAACTTCTGCTCGAGGGCCAACGTCGACGATCCCTCTCCCCCGACCATCTCGCGGCCGAAGCGATCGGTGAACACGTTGTCGCTTCGGAACGTCACTTGAGCGACCATGCGCGCCGTCGACAAACCCTCGTGCGGTCCGTCCCCGGGCGCGGCGTCGTAGTAGTCGCCGCCCCGCCACTTCGGATCGTTCGTGATGCCACGCCGCCCGATCGATCCCCACGCGATCTGTTGCGCCGATGCTTGGGCGCACGTCGCGATCGGCATGATCGAACCGACGCGTTCGGGAAACGTGATCGCCCACTCGAGCACTTGCATGCCACCCATCGATCCACCGATCACCGAGCGCCACTTGCGAACACCGAGATGATCGGCGAGTCGCGCCTGAACGCGCACCATGTCGCGGATGGTGATCACGGGGAAACGCGATCCGTACGGCTGACCGTCGACCGGATGCGGCGACGCGGGTCCGGTCGAACCCTGACAACCACCGAGCACGTTGGCGCACACCACGAAGAACTCATTGGTGTCGACGGCGAGGCCGGGTCCGACGGCGCCTTCCCACCAACCCGGTGTCGGATGTCCGTCACCGGCGCGACCCGCGGCGTGACTGTCGCCCGTCCAGGCGTGGCACAACAAGATGGCGTTCGAGGCGTCGGCGTTCAGTGTCCCCCACGTCTCGTAGGCGGTCGTCACACCTTCCATCACGACGCCAACATCGGTCGCCAACTTGCGATCGGCGGGAAGGGTGAAGAACTGACGTTGTCCCGCGGGGTCGCCCATGCGCCACGCCCCGGTTGCGGGTAGCGGTGTCTTCGCCATGGCTGAGCTCCTCTCGTGACGGGTGCTCATCCGGGAAGCTTCGTTGCCGGCTCGCGCCGACCACATCCCCATGACCCGGCGAATCGCTTCGCCCGAACACGGGAGGCACCTTGGGGCTTCCGCCCAGGTTGCCGGGTCCGGTTGCCCGGACCACTCTGGATGAACGCCGTCAGGTTACCGAACCCGATGCCGAATGGCACCGATCTCACCGACCGAATTCGGCCTCGTCAGCGAGATGGCTATCGAGTCCGACGAGCTCATTGAAATCGTCGAAAGGCATGAGCCGATCGAGATCACCTCTCATCGAACCGACGTCACGCAAACTCGAGGCGACGTCGGACATCGCCTTGGCCGCTCCCAGCAAGAGCGACAGCGGTGACACGATCAAGCGAAAGCCCCGCGCGCCAAGTTCGGCCGGCGTCAACAGCGGGGTACGTCCCCTTTCGACCATGTTCGCCACGAGCACGACGTCGGGGAGGGCCGCGGCGATGGTGTCGAGTTCGGCGAGGGACTCGGGGGCCTCCACGAAAACAGCGTCGGCACCGACGTCACGTGCCCGCTTGGCCCGATCGATCGCCTCGTCGAGCCCGATCGCCGCTCGGGCATCGGTGCGGGCGGTGACATGAAGATGCGTTCGCCGCGCGCATGCGGCTCTCAATTTCGAGACCCATTCCTCCGTGGGAACGACGGACTTACCGGACATGTGGCCACAGCGCTTCGGCCAGACCTGATCCTCAATGAATATCCCACTCGCACCGGCGTGCTCCCAGAGTTCGATCGTCCGCACAACATTGATCGCATTTCCGTATCCAGTATCGGCATCGACGACCACATCGAGATCGCGTACTGCACCGCACACCCGACGAGCCACGTCGTACATCTCCGATTGTCCGAGGTGCCCCACATCTGGACGCCCCAACAACGTTCCCGACACCGCGAACCCACTCAGGAACGCCGTCGACATGCCCGCTTGTGACACGATGTGAGCCGACAGAGCATCCCATACACCGGGCATGAGCACGGTCTCCCCCGCGTCGAGACGACGTCGTAAATCGATTCCCGTCACGGCCGCCCACCAAGAACATCGAGGGCGTGCGCCTTCAGACGCTTGTAATCGACCTTGCCGTTCGGAGCGCGTCCGATGGTGTCGATCGGTACCAAGTGTCGAGGTGCCTTGTACGCGGCCAGGTGCGCCTTCACGTGCTCCGACAATGTCGCGAGATCGGGGGTGTGTCCGGGTTCGGCCTCGACGATCGCGCAGATCGTCTCGCCGAAACGATCGTCGGGAATGCCCACGGCGACCGCGTCACGGACCGAAGCGTGCTTCTTCAATGCCTCTTCGACTTCCTCGGGGAAGACCTTCTCGCCACCGGTGTTGATGCACACCGAACCGCGACCGAGCAGGATCAGGCTTCCGTCGGCCGCGATCTCGGCCCAGTCGCCCGGAACGCTCCACCGTTGTCCCTCGAAGATGCGGAACGTTTGCGCGCTCTTGGCCTCGTCACGGAAGTAACCGAGCGGGATGAATCCACCGACGGCCACCAGACCACGCTCGCCACTACCCGGGGTCACGCGACGACCATCTTCGGTGAACACCGCGCACGTGGGTCCGAGCGCGAACGTCGCCGTGCGCGTGGCCGCCTCGCCGGCGCGACTGATCGAACCACCCATGCCGACGGCCTCCGACGATCCGAAGGAGTCGAAAAGCATCACGTGCGGAAGGTGCGCGAGCAAGCCGTCCTTGTTCTCCTGGCTCCACATGACCCCCGACGAGGTGATCATGATGAGGCTCGAGAGGTCGTAGCGGTTCGGATTGGTGTTGAGATGCTCGAGGATCGGTCCGGCGAACGCCTGCCCGACGATGACGAGTGTCTGCACCCGATGCTTCTCGACATTGGCGAGCAACTCGGACACGTCGAACGACCGCGAGGGCAACGTGGCGGCCGAGCCACCCAGATTGAGCGCGATCAAACTCGTGAATTGTCCGGTGCCGTGCATCAGCGGACACGCCGACAACACGACGAGCCCGCGGGCATTCGGATCGACGCGCTCGACCAACTCTTCGACCGAAGAAGCCGGAGGAATACCGAGGGCCACGTTGCCGCCGGCACCGACGACGTTGAACAAATCGTCCTGACGCCACATCACACCCTTGGGCATGCCGGTCGTGCCACCGGTGTAGAGGAACAAGAGATCGTCCCCACTTCGACCCCACGGACCCTCCACCCGAAGCGGCGCGTCGCCCGCGACGACCGCGTTGTAATCGGTCGCCCAATCGGGCACGACATCACCCGGATCGACGACGCAATACCAACGCTTCACCAACGGCAGATTCGCGCGCACCTGATCGACCAGCGGAGCGAACGCCGAATGGAACACGACGGATTCGGCCTGAGCGTTGTCGAAGAGGTAGGTGACTTCCTCGGGGCCGTAGCGATAGTTGGTGTTCACCGGAACGAAACCGCCCTTGAACGCGGCCACGTAGGTCTCGAGGTACTCGGGGCAGTTGTAGAGGTAGGCCGCCACCTTGCTCTGATGCGTTAGCCCGGCCGCCAACATGTCGAGTGCGAGCGCACCGGCGCGGCGGTTGAACTCCCCCCAGGTGATCACCCGGTCACCCTGCATCTGGCACGGATGATCCGGAATCTTGGCGGCGATGCCCTCGTAGACGTCGGCGAATTTCCAGTCGCTCATGTTCCCTCCCCGACCGCCAACCGTAGTCGGCTATCGGGGCAGGCCGAGGACGCGCTCTCCGAGGATGTTGCGCATGACGTTCGAGGTTCCACCCATGATCGTGTAACCCGGCGCGTAACTGAGACCTTGGGTCACCTGATCCCAGAGCATCGCTTCGGGCCCGAGTGTTTCGGCGACGAATTGGGCCACGTCCCATTCGTGCTCGGTGCAGAACGCTTTGGTGGCAGCCGAGAAGCCGGGCGGTGCCTGACGCAACACCTCACGCACGACGAGGATGCGTCCGATGCGGTACTTCATCTCGAGCGCGGCGATGCGCTGCCGCACGATCGGGTTCGTGGTGTCGGCTCGTTGACGAGCGATCTCGTACAGCGCTTGGTTGCTCACGAGTCGGTCGATGCCACCACGTTCGTGTTCGAGTTGGCTCATCGTCTGCTTGAAGGCGTTACCCTCGACACCGACGAGGTTCTCGATCGGCACCTTCACGTCGGTGAAGAACACCTCGCAGAAATGTCGATTCGTCGTCATGTCCTTGATCGGACGCACCTCGATGCCGGGCGTGTCCATGGGCACGATGATCTCGCTGATGCCGGCGTGCGGCGGGCCGTCGTTGCTCGTGCGACAGATGAGGTAGCAGTAGTCGGCGACGGCACCGAAACTCGTCCAGATCTTCTGACCGTTGATCAGCCAATGATCGCCACGTCGTTCGGCTTGGGTCTTGAGCGAGGCGAGATCGGATCCCGAGTTCGGTTCCGACATCCCGATGCACCACGTCGACGCGCCACTCAGGATTCGAGGCAGGAACTCCTCCTGCTGATCGGGACGCCCGTAGGTGATGAGGGTCGGACCCATCTGGCGGTCGGCGAACCACATCGAACCGATGGGTGCTCCGGCCTTGATCAACTCCTCACCGATAATCAAGCGGTCGATCGCCGGACGACCCGCTCCACCGAACTCGACCGGCCATGTGAGCCCGATCCAGCCGAGGCGACCGAGTTCGAGCGCGAAGTCCTTGGACCAACCGTTGATCCACGAGTCGTTGGCCCGGCCGTAGGTCGCGACGGCACGTTCGGCGACCTCGCGTGCACACGCGCGCAACTCTTGTTGCTCCTTGGTCCAGGCGAACTCCATCAGCTTCCTCGTTCCACGTGGTCGGGCGACCCTCCTTCATTCTGACCGATCCACGACGCCCACACCCGATCGATCATCGATGAACGTGCCCCGTCGGCCGTGCGGAGGTCACACCCGACGGGGATGGCACAATGAGGGAATGGGGACGGTCGACATCGAACTCGACGACACCTACCCATTGAGCGACGACTCCATCATTGGATTCGCCCGCGACGGTCATTGCGTCGTCCGTGGTCTCGCCTCCCGGGACGAGATCGACGTCGTCCGACCCTCGATCGACGCCGCCACCGAGAAACTGCGCTGGGACCGCCGACCGCTCGCGGAACGCGACACTTACGGACGGGCCTTCATTCAGTCCGCGGGTATTCACACGCACGACCCCCTGACGCAACGGTTCGTGCACGCTCGTCGGTTTGCTCGCGTCGCGGCCCGACTACTCGGAGTGTCCGGTGTGCGGCTCTATCACGACCAGGCTCTCTACAAGGAGCCCGGTGGTGGACATACGCCCTGGCATCAGGATCAGGTGTATTGGCCCCTCGACACCGATCGCACGATCACCATGTGGATGCCCCTCGTCGATGTGCCGCGCGAGATCGGTGGCATGACGTTCGCGTCCGGAACGCATCGTCTCGGCAATCTCGGGGAAAAAGTGATCGGCGACGCTTCTCACGAACATTTCTCCGAACTCGTGTCCGAACGTCGATGGGATCTGGCGACCCACGGGCCTTTCGCCGCCGGAGACGCCACATTCCATTCGGGTTGGACGTTGCACTCGGCGCCGGCGAACGACACCGACGTGCTGCGGGCCGTGATGACCGTCATCTACTTCGCCGACGGTGCGCGAGTCACCGAGTCCGGTCACCCGGCGCGCGAATTCGACCGCGTACTGTGGCTCGGCGGAGCCACCCCCGGCTCGATCGCCGACGGACCCGGAAATCCTTTGCTGTGGCACGAGTCGTTCGATGCCCGCTGACCGTCGCCCGTTCCATCTCCTCGCCAAGCCGACCGGAGCGGTGTGCAACCTCGATTGCACCTATTGCTTCTTCTTGTCGAAGGACGCTTTGTATCCCGGCGAGAGCATGCGGATGCATGACGACGTGCTCGTGGCGTACCTCACCCAGATGCTCGCCGCTCAGCCCGATGGCCCGGTGAACGTCGCTTGGCAGGGAGGCGAGCCGACGCTGATGGGCGTGGCGTTCTTCGAGCGAGCCCTCGCTCTCGCCGAGTCCCTCGCCCGCCCGGGACAAAAGCTCGAACATTCGATGCAAACGAACGGAACGTTGATCGACGAGGAGTGGATCGCGCTTCTCCGACGACATCACGTGCTCGTCGGCCTCAGCGTGGACGGACCCCGCGAGATGCACGACGTTCATCGCGTCGGCAAGGACGGGCGCGGTTCGTACGACGATGTGCGCCGGGCTTGGGATCTCTTGCGACGGAACGAGATCGAAACCAACATCCTGTGTTCGATCTCGTCGTCCAATGCGCATAATCCGCTCGGCGTCTACCGCCACTTCCGCGACGAACTGGGAGCGCGCCACATCCAGTTCATCCCCATCGTCGAACGTGCGACCGAGGCGACGATCGACGTGGCCGAGAAGGGATGGGGCACCGGACGTGGCCGACGACGCATCCTCTACACGCAGCACGGCGACCTCGTCACCTCTCGTTCGATCAGCGGCGCCCAATACGGGGAGTTCCTCTGTCGGGTGTTCGACGAATGGGTGACGCGCGACGTGGGCGAGGTTTTCGTGCAGTTGTTCGACGTGACCCTCGGCGCGCACTTCGACCTCCACTCCCTCTGTGTGCACGCCCCCACCTGCGGATCGGCGCTCGCCCTCGAACACAACGGCGATCTGTATTCGTGCGACCACTTCGTCGAGCCCGACCACCGCCTCGGCAACATCCTCGAGACCCCCATGTCCGACATGGTGGGCTCCACACGACAGATCGAGTTCGGCCGCAACAAGGCGACGTCACTCCCCCGCATGTGTCGCGAGTGCGACGTCCTCTACGCCTGCCACGGAGGATGCCCGAAGGACCGATTCGCACGAACACCCGACGGCGAACCCGGGCTCAATCATTTGTGCGACGGTTACAAGCAGTTTTTCCGCCACAGCGAGCCCGCGATGCGACGCATGGCCGATCTGGTGCGATCGGGCCGCTACGCCGACGAGATCATGAATCAGACCTGACTCTCGCACCAACGCCACAGGGCTTCGCGCCGTTGCGCGGTGTCGCTGCGTCGCGTGGACGGAAGTTTGTGGATCGGTCGACGACCGCGATCACACCAGAAACCCCCGGAACCAATGTCGCTCGTGGTGGCAGCGAGCCACACGGTCGTGTCGGCTCCCTCGTCGGCATCACGCAACAACGGTCCGGTGACGCGAGCGAAGCCGGGTAACGACGTGCGCACGCCCGGCGTGTCGGCCCAGCCCGGATGCATCGCCGCGAATCGCACGTTTGGTTCGCGAGTGGCCCACATCTCGTTCAACGTGACTTGCATGCGCTTGGCCGCGGCGTATTGACGAGTTCCGTCGTAGTGCGAAGCGACGAAGACCGTCGAACTGGGATCATCGACGTTCGCGAGTGGCGCGGCGTACATGCCTCCCGACGACACGACGATCACCCGGCCGCCGGCGAGTTTGTCGATCAGACGGCGGGTCATGAGGTGGGGTCCGATCACTTGGGCCGCGAGGGTGACCTCGGTTCCGAGCGAGTTGACCAGACGCTGCTTCGACAACGCACCGGCATTGTGCACGAGGGCATCGATGCGGTCGAGCGTGGACAAGCGGTCGCAGAGATCGCGCACCTGAGCGGGCTCGGCCATGTCGGCGATCTGCACCTCGACCCCACCGGTCGATGTCGAAGCGATCGACGATGCCGCCGCCTCCGTTCGCTCGCGATCGCGCCCGACGAGCACCAAGTGAGCCCCGAGCGCACCGAGTTGGACCGCCGTCGCGCGTCCGAGACCCGACGTGACGCCGGTGACCACGATCGTGCGACCCTTCAGTGCGTTCGGCGCGAACTTCTCCCAGTCCCGCGAGCGAGACCGCACGACGTAGCCAAGGCGGGTGTAGCCCGGCACGACCGTGACGTCCATGACGTCGTCGAGGATGCCGAGAATCCGATCGATGGCCATGCCTCATTTGACACCGAACGTCGCCGCCATGCCCAACCCGACGACGCGTCCGATGTCATACTTTGGGCGTGGACCCACAGCATCCCCACGTTCACGGACCGGATTGCGGACACGTCGCCGTGGTGCACGACGATCACGTCGACTACGTGCACGACGGGCATCGCCACCATCAACACGACGACCATTGGGACGAGTGCGATGCCGAGGAATGCGTGGCCCACGATGAGCACACCCACGTTCACGGACCCGACTGCGGACACACGGCGATCCCGCACGGAGATCACGTCGATTACCTGCACGATGGTCACTTGCACGCGCCTCACGGCGATCACTACGACGAACACTGACCTCGTCAGTGTTCGTGGCCGGTGTGGTCGTCGTGATGATGACCGGAATCGGTGACCAACAGCTGGTCCCCCGATCGCACCAGACCGATACCGAACGTCGCCAGCAGATTGTCGGGGGTCAGAACGACATCGGCGGGACCGTCGGCGATCAAGCGCCCCGACAGCAACATCACCCGATCGCACCGTGACGCCTCGCCGACGTCGTGCGTCGCCGTGACAACCACGGCCCCGCGCTGGCGCTCATCGTCGAGCGCCGCGAAGAGAACGGCCCGCGCGGTTGCGTCGAGTCCGCTCGTGGGCTCGTCGAGCAAAAGTAGGTCGGCGCGGCGGGCGAGAACCTGCGCGAGGAACACCCTCTGACGTTGTCCTCCGGAAAGATCGCGCAACGATTCATCGGCCAAGTCGGAGACGCGCATTCGTTCGAGCGCATCGGTGACCGCTTCGTTGTCCGCCGCCGAGCGCCGGGCGAAACGCCCACGTCGGTCGAAGCGCCCCATGTGCACGACGTCCGCCACGCGTAGCGGCAGCGTGGTGGCGTTCGCGTGGAACTGGTTGAGATAACCGATCCGCGTCGATGCAGCTCGCGCCGGCGAACCGCACACCTCGACTGCTCCCTCGACAGGATCGATCAACGACGCGAAAGTGCGCAACAACGTCGACTTGCCCGAACCATTCGGTCCGACGAGGGCGATCGACGATCCGGGTGCGGCGAACACGTCGATACCCGACAACACCGCTCGTCCTTCGTAACCGACCGACAGTCGACGGGCCGCCAGAACGGGAGTGCGATCAGGCACGGCTCGCACCTCGTCGACGGAAGGATGTCGCGATCAGAACGAGAAAAAAGATCGCCACGGCGCACAACACGACCGATGCTCCGGCCGCCCAATCGAAGTGGTACGACGCGAGCAGTCCGAGATACGTCGACAACACCCCGATCGCCGAACCCACCGCCATCATCGAACCGACGCGTCGCGTCACCAGGGCCGCGGCTCCAGCTGGCGCCAGCAACATCCCGAAGACCAAGAGCGAGCCCACCGCTTGGAACGACACCACGACGGTTCCCGCCACGAGGACCAACAGGAGTCGGTGATATCGACGCACTCGGTACCCCATGACATCGGCCATGTCGGCGTCGAAACAGAGCACCAGCAATGGGCGAGCCGCGAACGCACACACCGCACCGACCACGACGAGAGCGACCGCCTGGATCACGAGATCGCTCGTGCTTACCCCGAGAAACTCACCGAAGAGAATCGCCTCGAGGTCGCCCGTGAGCGAATCCGAACTCGACACGAGCACCACGCCGAGCGCGAGCAAACCGATGAAGAGCAGTCCGATCGCCGAATCGTTCGATAAGCGCGAACGGGCGGTAATGAAAGTGACTCCCGCGATCATCACCCCGGCCCCCACCGCCGCGCCGACCAGAACGGGTGCTCCGAGGAGCACCGCTCCCGCGACCCCGGGCAGAACACCGTGGGCGAGGGCGTCGCCGACGAAAGCCATTCCTCGCAACACCACGTAGGTGCCGACGATCGCACAGGCGATCGACACCAGTATCCCGGCGATGAGCGACCGCAGCAGGAATTCGTTGCGAACGAAAGGGTCGATCAGATTCGACACGAGCGGAGATTACGAGGAGAGCGCCGTGACGATGGCGGATACGAGGTTGCGCATGAAAGTGACGTACGAACCATGCTCGGGAAGCAGATGAGTGTCGAGTTCGACCACCTCGACACCCACCTCGTCGGCGATCGCATCGACGACTTGGGACGGCGTACCACTCTCGGTGAAGATCACGCCGACACCTTGCTCGTCGATGACGGCTTTCAGGTCGGCCAGCTCACCGGCCGACACTTCCGCGTTCGAGGTCAGACCGGGCACCACGGTGCCAACGATCTCGAAGCCGTACGCGCGCGCGAGGTACGCGAGCGATTCGTGACCGGTCACGAGTCGGCGCGACCCTTCGTCGATCGTCGCGGACTCATCGCGCAACTCGTTGTCGAGCGTCAGCAATTCTTCGTATTCGACCGAGGCACGATCACCGACGTCGATGCCCACGTCGGCCAAGGCGTCACCGAGGGCGATCGCGACGTCGGCCATGGCCGCCGCATCGGTCCAGAAATGCGGGTCCCCGTCGGGGTGCTCCTCGTCACCGTCGACCGCGATCACGTCGATGTGCCGCGTCGCTTCGAACACCACCGTGCCGTCGGCTCGTGCGGCGTCGATGGCCTCGTCGAGCGAAGCCTCGAGATGCAATCCGTTGACCACCAAGAAATCGGCGCTCTGAACCCGTTCGATGTCCTTGGCCGAGGGCTCCCACGCGTGCGGATCGACGCCGTTCGGCATGATCACGTCGACGGTCGCCGCGTCACCCACGACCGCGGTGACGATCGCGCCGAGAATCGATGTCGTCACCACGACCGACGCACGGTCAGCCTGGTTCGCTTCGTTGTCGCCGCCACATCCCGCGAGAGATGCCGGAAGAAAGAGGGAGAGCAGAGCAAGGGTGGGCCATAAACGACGCATGTCCATAATGATAATCATTCTCATTTCAACTGTCAACTCCACACCGGGTGCATTCGGGTCGCCGGAACTACCGTGACGGCATGGTCTCGTCGTTCCTGCATCCCTTTGCCAAGCCCACCAAGGGCGACTTCATCACCCTGGTTCGGGGTCAGGGAGCCGTGGTCTACGACGAGGCCGGCAACGAGTACATCGACGGTATGGCCAGCCTCTGGTACTGCGCGGTCGGCCACGGGCGATCCGACATCGCCGCCGCCATCGGTCGTCAGGCCGGAACTCTGGCCGCGTACTCGACGTTCGATCCCTTCACCAACCGGCCGGCCGAGCAGTTGGCCGACGAGTTGGTCGCCATCTCCCCCATGGCCGACGCCCGCGTGTTCTTCACCTCCTCGGGATCGGAGGCCGTCGACACCGCGATGAAGTTGTCGCGGCTCGCCCACATTCAGGCCGGTCACCCGGAGAAGACGCTCATCATCTCGCGCCAACGCGGATATCACGGCACGGCGTACGGCGGTACGAGCGCTCAGGGCATCGCCCCGAACCGTGAGGGGTACGCGCCATACGTCGGCGACGTGATGCAAGTTCCCGCCGACGATGTCGAAGCTCTCGCCACGCTGATGCGCGAACGCGCTTCGACGATCGCTGCCGTTCTCGTCGAACCCGTGCAAGGGGCAGGAGGCGTGTACCCACCGACCGAGGGTTATCTCGAGTCGGTGCGCCGCCTGTGCGACCAGCACGGTGCGCACCTCATCTACGACGAAGTGATCTCGGGATTCGGTCGGCTCGGACATTGGTTCGCCGCGCATCGCTTCGGCGTGCGACCCGATCTCGTCACCTTCGCCAAGGCGGTCACCTCGGGTTACCAACCCTTGGGTGGCGTGTTCGTCGGTCCCGCCGTGCGTTCCGCACTCGAGCACGACCCGAACTTCTTCCTTCGCACCGGCTTCACGTACTCGGGTCATCCCACCGCGTGCGCCGCCGCGTTGGCGAACCTCGACATCATGCGCTGCGAAGGTCTGGTCGAACGCGCCCACCACGTCGGAGCGCGACTCTCGGGCGGGCTTCGGGCTCTGGCCGACGATGGTGTGGTTGCGTCCGTGCGCGGTGACGGCGCGGTGTGGGCGGTCGGGCATCACGCCGGCATCGATGCCTTTGCCGTGCGCGACGAGATGCTGAAGCGTGGCGTGATCACTCGAGCCATCGGCACCGACACCAACGCGTTCTGTCCGCCCCGGATGATCGCCGATGCTCAGATCGATCGCATCGTCGACGCTCTCGCCGATTCGATGAAGGCACTGCGATGACCGACGTCTCACTGGCTCGCTTCACGCCACTCGATCCGGCGTTCCGCGCCGACCCGTATCCGTTCTACGACGCACTGCGCGAGCACGATCCCGGTCACCGAGCGGGCGATGCCGTCATTCTCACGCGCTACGAGGATGTCGCGTACACGTTGCGCAGCAACGACTTCAGTCGCGACATCGAAGCCAATGGCAACGAACCGACCGACCCTCTCGCCAAGGCCAAGCGCGACCGCCGCCGCAGCCGCAACTCGTCGAAAACGATCCTCAACCTCGATCCGCCCGATCACACGCGTCTGCGACGACTCGTGAGCAAGGCCTTCACGCCGTCATCGATCGAGCGTTTGCGTCCGCGAGTGCAGCAGTTGGTCGACGATGTGCTCGATCGAGCCGCGGCGCGCGGGGGCATCGAGCTCGTCGACGAATTGGCGTTTCCGATCCCGTTCCAGGTGATCTCCGATCTGCTCGACATGCCGACCGATCGCGCCGACGAATTGCGCGAGTGGAGCCAGGTCATCACCTTCGCACTCGAACCGGCATCGACGATGGACGATCTGAAGTTGGTCGACGATGCTTTCGCCCAACTGATTCCGTACCTGTTCGAGATCATCGAGAAGCGGCGTTCGACACCCGGTGACGATCTGTTGTCGGCCCTGATCGCGGTCGAGGATGACGGCGACACCCTCGATGCCGCCGAACTGATCTCGTTCGTGGTGTTGCTGTACATCGCCGGACACGAGACAACAGTCAACCTCATCGGCAACTCGGTCAACGCCCTGTTGCATCATCCCGACCAATTGGCGCTCTGGCACGCCGAGCCGACGATCGGTACCCGTGCCGTCGACGAACTTCTGCGCTACGACGGACCGGTGCAGCAGACCGTGCGGGTTCCGATGGTCCCGGTTCAGTACCTCGGTTCCGATGGACCGATCACCGTCGAACCCGGCACCGTGGTCACGACCGTGCTCGGAGCGGGCAACCACGACCCGGCGATGTTCGACGATCCCAACCGCTTGCGTCTCGACCGCCCCAACGCCGGGCGGCATCTCGCCTTCGCCGCCGGCATCCACTATTGCCTCGGGTCGAATCTCGCCAAACTCGAAGCGGAGGTGGCCGTTGGCAGTCTCGTCGCGCGTTTCCCGAAGATGCGCGCGAGCGGGGCGATCACCTGGCGCGATCGACTCACGATCCGTGGTGTCGACCGCCTCGACCTCGAGTTCTGAACGGTCGCGAACTCAGCGGCGAATGCGACCCGGATACGCCGGAGCGAGGTTCCCGTTCTCGTCGCGCACGTCGAACTCGACCGAGATGTCCTCGACCCACTGAATCGAGCCGGACCGCTCCATCAGATCGGGTGCGACGGCGAGCGCCGCGATGGCGCGCCCCACACCGAGCGTGGTTTGCGCCTTTGTCAGATCACTCCCACGCTTGCCGGCCCATTCCTGAATGAACTCGGTCGCGACCGAACCCGGATAGATCGAGCAACAGGCGATGCCCTGAGGCTTCAACTCGATGGCCATGTCGGCGCTCAAACGATCGAGTCCGGCCTTGCCCGCACCGTACGACGAGCTGAAGTGATACGAACTTCCGCCGGGCGACGACACGTTCATGATCGAGCCACCGGGTCCGCCCGCGAACAGCAACGGAGCCGCGTGCCACGACGCGACGTAATGCGCGCGCAGACCGATTCCCACCTGATCGTCCCAGATGCTGATCGGATGCTCCCAGAATCCGCCACCCCAGGCCGGAGGATCGGGAATCTTGTACACGTTGTTGACCAACACGTGCAGTCGTCCGGCTTCGTCCTTCACGCGCGCGAACAGATCGGCGATTTGCTTGTCGTCGGCATGATCGACCTTGACGGCGATTCCGACTCCGCCGGCATCGTTCACCATCTTGGCGGTGGTGTCGATGGTCAACGGGCCGTCACCGGTGTTGCGTCCGGTGATGTACACGGTCGCTCCCATCTCGGCCAGAGCGATCGCGGTGCCGCGACCGATGCCGCGACTCGAACCGGTGACGACGGCAACCTTGCCGGACATCGCACCACTCATGACGACACCTTGGCGGCCGTGAACTCGATCTCGAGGTTGGTGAGACCACGCAACATGAAGCTCGGGAAGTACTCGTACTTGTTGTTCGGTGTGAGCGTGATGGTGTCGAGTCGCTTCGACAGTTCCTCGGCCGCCACCTTGCCCTCGAGCCGTGACAGATTGGCGCCGAGGCAGAAGTGGATTCCCTTTCCGAAGGCGAGGTTGTCGCGCAGATTCTCGCGGTCCGGATCGAAGTCGTCGGGCCGATCGAACAGGTCCTCGTCACGATTGGCCGAGGCGAAAACGATGATGATTCGCTGACCCTTCTTCAGGGCCACTCCCCCGAGTTCGGTGTCCTTGGTGACGACGCGCCACATCCCCTGGGTCGGCGTCGACATGCGAAGGGTCTCCTCCATCACGCGCTCGGCGCGACTGGGATCGGCCTTCAATTTCGCCCATTCGTCAGGATTCTCGGCCAATAGGCGGATCATCTCGGTCAAGGTCTTGGTGGTGGTCTCGTTTCCGGCCACCAACAACTGCTGCACGATGCTGAGCATCTCGGGCATGTCGAGTTGACGTGTGTCGGTGACCTCGGGATCGTCGTCGTCGATCGTGGCGTTCAACAGATTGGTCAACAGATCGTCCTGCGGGTGCGTGCGTCGCAATTCGATCTGCTCGGCGAAGTAGTGCTGGAACTCGTTGACGCCGTACTCGGCCTTGATGCGATCGTCGATCGAAATGTTGGTTCCGATACCAGCGATCGAGTCGTCGGACCAGCGCTTGAAGTCGGCCAGACGATCGTCGGGGACGTTGAGGGCCTTGGCGATCACGCGCACGGGCAACGGAACCGCGAACTCGGCGACGAACTCGATGCGACCCTTGTCGATCCAGGACTCGATCAACTTCACCGTGATCTCACGGACGACCGGCTCCATCTCGGCGATCACCTTGGGGTGGAACGCGCGCGACACCAGACGTCGATACCGCGTGTGCTCGGGCTGGTCGGCGGTGAGCATCGTGGGCACGCGCGGGTAACCCTTCGACATCACCTCGGCGAACTTCTCGCGCTCGGGCCCGCTGAGGGGCATGCCGGCGCCACCGAAGAGCGACGAGTACGTCTGCGGATCGCGCAACACCTGCATCACCAGGTCGTGCTTGGTCACCATGTGCACGCCGATCGAGCTCACCGGATGAACCGGAGCCTCCTCGCGCATCTTGGCGTAATGCGGGAAGGGGCACTGCTGGGTGGTGGGATCGAACGGGTTGAAATTCGAGATGTCGACGCTCATTGTGTCTCCGTGTTCGTGGTCGATGGGGTTGTCGAAATTCGGTTCACTTGCCGGCCAGTCGATCGATCACCGGCGCGACCGCGTCGATCACCGATGCCCCGAACGACACGTAACTGATGCCGAACTTCTCGCGACGCTCGACGATGCGATCACAGATCTCATCGATCGAACCGATCAGCGCGTTCGGATGGTCCGCGAGAACCTCCGGCGTCATGCCGAACATCGGCGCCATCTTGGCGCGGGTGCCGTCGCCGTCGGGCGTGACGATGGTGAAGTACGCGGCGATCTCGATCTCGATCTGGTCGAAACGGGCGCCCGCACCCTCTTTCACCCAGCCGATCTTCTGCATCGTCAGTTCCGCGGTCGACGAACCGATACCGGCCGGGCCGAGCTTGCCCGACGAATTGTCGAAGTTCAGGCTCACGATGTCGGCCTCGCGTCCGGCGATGGTGAGCACACGCTTGGCCCCACCTCCGATCATCAGCGGAGGAACTCGCACCGGCTTGGGCACGGCCTCGAAGCCGACGGCGTGCACGTGCGTGCCATCGATGTTCAACTCGCCCTCGGCGAACGAGGCCCGCAGGAGACCGATGACTTCTTCCATGCGGTCGAGTCGCACTCCGGCGCGATCGAAGGCAATCCCCATCGCCTCGTACTCGTTCTGCAACCAACCCGCCCCGAGACCGAGTTCGAGACGACCCTCGGAGAAGAAATCGAGCGTCGCCACTTCCTTGGCCAACATGACCGGATTGCGATAGTCGACGCACAACACGCGACAACCGATCTTGATGGTGTTCGTCGCCTCGGCGGCCACCGCCATCGCCGGGATCGCGGCGACGGTCTGCACCGGATGTCCGGTCGCACTCAACGCCGGTCCGGGTCCGATCACGTGGTCGGCGAGATGGAACGACGAGAAACCCATGTCCTCGGCCTTGCGCGCGAGATCGCGCCAATCCTTGCCCGACGCCGGAGCGTAGGCCTGCAATCCGAATCGGAACGGCTTGCTCATGCCGGCACCTCGAGAACGGTCACGGCTCCGGTGTCGCCGTTGACCTCGATCAACGAGCCACTCGCGATGCGCAACGTGGCATCGGTGGCCGAGACGACGCACGGCAGACCCAACTCGCGACTCACGATGATCGCGTGACTGATCGCCGCACCGACGTTGACCACGACCGCCCCGCACGACATGAAGAGCGGCGTCCACGCCGGATCGGTGTTCGGAGCGATGAGCACGTCACCGGGCTCGAGATCACCGGGTTCGGCCGGGTCGAGCACAACGCGGGCGCGACCCACGTAGACACCCGTGCATCCGGGCACCCCTTGCACCACCTCGCCGACGGCGGCCTTCGTCGCCGTCGCTTGTCCCTTCTTCTTGTACGCGCTCAAGGGCGGCACCACGCCATTCTTGATGAAGAACGGCGGTTCGAGACTCTGCAGTGCCTGCCACTGGGCGTACCGATCGGCGAGCAGGTCGGTCATCTTCGCTCCGTCGAACAGGAACGAATCCAACTCGGATTCGAGAAGCACGAAGACATGATGGGGATCGCGCAGCGTGCCCTCGGCGGCGCGGCGTCGACCCAACTCGCGGAACACCATGCGCACCTCGTGCAAGGCGCGGATGATGTTGGTCTTGGTGCGCTCACGAATCGCCATCTGGTTCGCCGCGACCAACGCACCCTCGAACTGACCGGCGAGTTCGTCGCCGAGGGGCTTCACGAGCGCCCGCACCTCATCGGTGAGACGACGGCGTTCATCGGCCATGCGCTGATTACGGATGCGGGGCGACTCGGCGTCGCTCTGCAAACGAATGCGGTCGATCGCCGCGAGCGCGATTTCGGGACGCGTCTCCCACGTGTCGGCACTGATCTCCCATTCGTTGGGTCCGCGCGAACCGAACTCGACGAGGAATTGGTCGAAGGCCGTCACCCAATCGCGCGCACCGGCCGAGGCCCGCAGTCGACCGAGCAGTCCGTCGACTCCCGCGTCGAACTCCTTGGTGACCGCGGCCGAGGCATTGGCCGCACGAGAGAGATCCCACATTCGGTAGCTCGGTTCGGCCGAGTCGACGTCACCGATTCCGGCGAGCAACTTCATCGCGGTCTCGGGCTGACCGATGGCGGCGCACACCGCACCAAGCACACCGGGAGCGATCGCCGAGTCGGACGACGGCGGCGTGTGGCTGTCGAACAACTTGCGCAGGAGCGGCTGCAACATGCGAGCGCGGGCCAACAGACCGGCATCGCTGAGCGTGCCGAGGTCGGGACGACCCGCGCGCAGTCCGATCGTCATCGCCTTCTCGTCGTCGACCTCCGGAATCGACGTGGTGGTCATCACGAATCCGAGGTGGCCGAGGATGCCTTCGACCAGGTCGGGTCGCTCGTCGAGCGGGTGGGCCTCGTACGGCGGCACCTCGGGATGATCACCGAAGAAGGCGAGGTCGAGTTGCTCGACGGTCAGCAAGGGACTGCGCACCGCCTGCATGCGCACGTTCGCGAGGTTGATGTAGAAGTAGCCCGCGAAGAATCCGCACACCTCGGGTTCGCCGTCGGTGAACTCGTCGAAGGTGTAGTTGCCGCCGCGCACGTAGCCGTCGCGCCAGCCGAGCAGGATGCCGTTCTCCCAGCA
>JBJTIO010000076.1:0-7903 GCA_046095045.1 Actinomycetota bacterium | reverse complement strand
GATGACGCGTGTTGTGGTTCGTCGCCGCCGTCGTGATCCCGAGACGACGACTCACCGCACCGACCGCACCCGACAGAGTGACCGCTTCCTTGATGTTGAAACGCTCCGAGATGAAGCATGTTCCGAGCCCGAGATCCTCCGCGTCGTGCACCTCGGCGATCAGGTCGTGCGGCGACTTCGGAGCGCCGGGAAGGGTGTAGAAGCCGAGTTCGTGCAACTGATTCACGGGCGGAATCCTTTCAGAAGATGACGAACCGCCTTCGACGATGTGGCGGTGAGCGGCGAACTCGCTCCCTCCATCATCGCGCTCACATTCGCGGCGATGTCTTCGCACGTCGCATCGCGATTGGTGTAACCGTCCTGGAGTTGGAGATGAACCGCGGCGGCCCAACCAGCTCCGACGCTGATCGTCTCGCCGTTCAGCTCGCACGACTCGTGAGCCAGCCACACCACGAGAGGGGCGACCAGGCCCGGGCTCAACCATTCGCCGAGGGACTCCGACCACGGAATCGGTCCGAACGCGGTTCCCGGTCGGGTCTTGGCGTACGGCACGACGACGTTGACGTTGATTCCGTGCTGTGCGCCCTCGCTCGCCATCCCTCGGGTCAGGCCGATCACGCCCATCTTGGCCATCGCGTACACGCTTCCGTCCGGCACCCCACCGAATGCGGCACCCGAGGAGACGTTCACGATGCGTCCACCACCGTGATCCTTCATCCATTTCCAGGCCGGGCGCGACACGTTCAATGGTCCACGTAATTGGGTGTCGATGAGGGCATCGATGCTCGCCTCGGGAAATTCCTCGAAGCGATCCATGCGCACCTGACCCGCGTTGTTGACCACGGCATCGAGCCGACCAAAGGTGTCGATCGCCGTGTCGATGATCGAACGTCCCCCCGAAGGGGTCGACACCGAATCGCGATTCGCCACGGCCCGTCCGCCGAGTGCGACGATTTCGGAAACCACGTCATCCGCTGGATTGGTCGTCGGTGCCGCCACCGCGCCATCGGAGTCCGAGATCCCCACTCCGAGATCGTTCACGACGACCGCGGCACCACGACGAGCGAACTCGAGGGCGTACTCGCGACCAAGGTTGCGGCCCGCACCCGTGACCACCACGACTTTGTCGTCGAACCGAATGCTCATCGAACACCTCCGAGAAACTCACGCAGATCGGCGAACGCTCGTCGATCCTGGAACAAGAACATGTGCCCACCGTCGTACACCTCGAATCGCGCACCGCTGACGGCTCGCGCCAACTTCTCGCCGTTGTCCAACGGTGCGATGCCGTCGAAGCGACCCGAGGCGACGAAGGTCGGACAGTCGATCGCACCGAGACGATTCCAGACGTCGTGGCGACTTCTGGCGTCGAGTTGCCAGCCGTTGCCTTGAGCGGCTCGTCCCGTCGGTGCCGGACGAGGTGTCAGAAGAGCCGCGTCATTGGGATGGTCGCGCAACCAGTCAGCGTCGAATCGAGTGTCGACGAGAGTCGGATACATCGCCCGTCGCTCTTCCTCCGTGCGCAGCGCGAGCTCGTGGAGAGGGTACGACGATCCGCCGGCACCACCGGAACTCGTGCACGCGAGATAGAGACGCTCGACGATCGCGGGATGGGTGACAGCGAACTCGAGCGCAACCATTCCCCCGAAACTGATGCCGAAAACCATCGTGCGATCCCAGCCGACGTGTTCGAGGAGCGCCGTCGCATCCGCCGCGTAGTCGGCCATCTCGTAGGGACCCTCCGGCACCCCCGTGAGCCCGAGGCCACGTTGATCGTGAACCAGGACCGTGTGATGCGCCGCGAGCAGATCGATCAACGGCCGCGAGACCTCGATGCTCGCTCCGGAACCGTTGAAGAACAGAATCCGCGAACCCGAGCCGACCATCTCGTAATGGATCGGGAACCCTCGTGACGTGAATACACTCATCGGGCACCGTCGGAAAGGACGCTCGTGAACACCCTCACTACAGTAAAGCCGTGAGCGACGCCGCCCCCACTTCGACCGTCGTCGTCGTACCAGTGTCCGACCTGGGGCCCGCGATCGAATTCCTGCGTACCAACGCCGATTTCGACCTGCTGTCCATACACCCCGCAGATTCACCGCGGTCCGCGCGTCTCGCACGAGACGGCACGACGATCGAACTGCAGATAGGTCGGCCAACCGGGACCGTCATCGCGATCGCTGGACCAGACCTCGTCGATGGCGACACCGTGGGTCCCGACGGTTTGACCGTTCGCCGTTCGTCGACGCCTTCTTTGGTTGTTCATCCCGTGGTCGAAGAAACATCGATTGGACCGAGCGACCACGACGGAGACCATCACGTGGGGCGGGCCGGCATGACCTACCGCGACCTCATCCCGAGTCGTTGGGGCGGGGCGGTGATCGCCTCGAGCATTCGCATCGAATCGGCCGGTTCGGTGCCCGACTACGTGCATCACCACGATGTTCTCTTCCAACTCATCTTCTGTCGACGCGGCTGGGTGGAAGTCGTCTACGAGGATCAGGGAGAGCCGTTCCTGCTCCACGCCGGAGACTGCGTCATCCAGCCCCCGCACATTCGCCACCGGGTGCTGTCGAACTCGGATGGCATGGAGGTCGTCGAGATCGGTTACCCCGCCGAGCACCTCACTCTCGTCGAACACGATCTGCGACTCCCGAACGGCGTCGACCATGACACTCGATGGAGTGGTCAGTCCTTCGTGCATCACCACGCGGGCAACCGACACTGGATCCCGGTCGGCACAGGAGTCGAACGCACCGACACCGGCGTTCGCGTCGCAACCAATGGTCTCGCCGATGTCTCGGTGGTGCGCCTGAGCGCGAGTGCCTCACACTCGATCGACCCCGAATCCTCTCTCCTGCACCCCCGCATGTGGGTTTTGCTCGACGGATCGGTCGATGTCGACGGAAGCACGAGCGGTCGCCTGCTCGCGGGTGCGACACTCAGCGTGGCATCGACAGATTCGGTGACGCTCACCGCGGTCACCGATTCGACGCTTCTATGCGTCACCATCGACGCATCGAAGCCGGCCGATCACTGGCGACCGAGAGCCTGACGCTGCTCCGCCTCGGCCACGTCGCCGGGCTTCTTCGGCGAGATCAAACGAATCTCCACCCGATCGATCTCGCCCTCGAACGGATACCCGTCCCGACGATGGGCGTAGCCCTCGGCGACCGGCGATCCGTGGTCGTACGCGACACTCGGCCCGACACTCGACATCGTGCGCATGACGAACGGGACCGACAGGGTTCCGACATCGACACCGTCGATCTGTATCGTCGCCGTGCCGTCCTTGCCCAATCGGCGGAAGCGAACCGACAGGACCGACCGACCCGCGGGCACCCGGCGATCAGACGTCACGACGTGGTGTTCTCCGAAGATGTTGTAATCGAATACGAGATGGCCGCCGTCGACGTAGAAACTGAAGCCCGAGTTCTCGGTGCCCGACGCGTAGATCACACCACCGTGGCCTTCCGTCAGATCGACGAACGCATCCATGTCCCAACTGCGCCCGCCGAGCGACGCCGCCGCCTGCGCCGGCAACGGAGCCATCGGAGGCCGATACACGTACGTGCGCGAAGTCGGATGAATCGAGCGATCGGTGAACTTGGCTCCGAACAACTCGAGACCACGGTCGTCGAGCGGTAGTACGCCCTCGCGTTCGGCTTCCTCCCACCACAAAGCGATCAACTCGCGCAGACGTTCCGGTTCTTTCGCGGCCAGATCGTTGGTCTCCGAGCGATCGACGGCCACGTGATACAACTCCCACACGTCGTCATCGAACGACGTGCCCATCGTGTGACGGGTCACGGCTTTCCATCCATCGACGTGGATTCCCCGATGTCCGCCCATCTCGTAGTACTGGATCTTCTTGCGCGTTGGCGACGCAGGATCGTCGATGGCGTATTTCATCGACACCCCGCTGATGGGCATGACGTCGATCCCGCGATAAGTGGCGCCGGCTTTCACCCCGGTGATCTCGAGAATCGTCGGAACGATGTCGTTCACGTGATGGAACTGATCGCGCAAACCGCCTCGGTCGCCGATACCGGCGGGCCAGCGAACGATGCACGGAACGTGAATTCCACCCTCATGAGTGTTCTGCTTGTACCACTTGAACGGCGTGTTGCCCGCTTGCGACCAACCCCACGGATAGTTGCTGTGCGAATGCGGTCCACCGATCTCGTCGATGCGCGCGATCGCCTCGTCGGGCGTCTCGATGATCATGTTGAAGAACTTCATCTCGTGCAGCACACCGAAAGGTCCGCCCTCCTGCGACGCCCCGTTGTCGGCCATCAGGAAGATCAAGGTGTTGTCGTCGATTCCGAGACGCTTCAACGACACCATCAGGCGTCCGATCTGATCGTCGGTGTGATCGAGGAAGGCGGCATAAGCCTCCTGGAGACGACACGCCAGTCGCTTCTGATTGTCCGAGAGATCGTCCCACGCCTCGACGCCCGGGTTGCGGGGTGCGAGCACGGTGTCGGCCGGAATGACTCCGAGTTCCTTTTGACGGGCGAACCATCGATCGCGGAACACGTCCCAACCCTCGTCGAATGCGCCGCGATACTTCTGCAGATACGCCTCGGGTGCCTGGTGCGGTGCATGGGTCGCTCCGAATGCGAGATACATGAAGAACGGCCGGTCCGGTCGCAGGCTCACCGTGTCGTGCATGAATTCGATGCCCTTGTCGATGAGGTCCTCGGTGAGGTGATAGCCGTCCTCGGGGCGACCCGGAGGCTCGATCCAGTGATTGTCGTAGACCAACTCGGGATGGAACTGGTCGGTCTCGCCATCCATGAATCCGTAGAAGCGATCGAATCCACGCTGCAACGGCCATTGGTCGAAGGGTCCGGCAGCTGAGGCATCGGTCATCGGGCAGAGATGCCACTTTCCGAGAGCGAAGGTGGCGTAACCCGACTCACGCAACATCTCGGCGATCGTCGTCGCCTCGTTGGCTATGTGACCACGCATGTGGGGGAAGCCACTGTTGAAGTTCGAGATGTTGCGCATGCCGACCGCGTGGTGATTGCGTCCGGTCAGAAGAGCGGCGCGCGTCGGCGAGCACAACGGCGTCACGTGGAAGTTGGTGAAGCGCACGCCCTCGGCCGCCAAGCGATCGATGTTCGGGGTGCCGATGTCGGATCCGAAGCAGCCGAGATGGGAAAAACCCATGTCGTCGAACAAGATCACGATGACGTTCGGCGCCTCGTCGCCCGGATGGGGTCGGGTCGGCCACCACGGCTCGGACTCGGCAACGGTGCGACCGATGCGTCCCTCGAACTTCTCCACGTTCCCCTCCTGGCTCGGTGTATTGACATTAGCCCTGCCTCTACCTACTGTCGCCAACATGACCGATCGCCCCGTTGCCCTCGTTTCGGACACCCGCTACTACGTCGGACCCGATCTCGCCCGTCGCTTCGCCGAGAGGGGTTTCGATCTCGTCCTCGGTGATCCGACTCCGGCTCTCGTCACCGAGATCGAATCTCTCGGAGCGCGGGTCGCCTCGGT
Organism: Actinomycetota bacterium; assembly: GCA_046095045.1. Taxonomy (GTDB): domain Bacteria; phylum Actinomycetota; class Acidimicrobiia; order Acidimicrobiales; family Ilumatobacteraceae; genus Casp-actino8. The sequence continues at coordinate 2,389 of JBJTIO010000076.1, read as the reverse complement.
CGCGGGTTGCAGCGACCTGAACGCTCCCGCGGCGGCCGACACGATGGTGCGAACCGCCCTCGACACGTTCGGGCGTCTCGACTCGGCGGTGATGTTCTCGGGCCAGATCGTCACCGGCCGTTTCGTCAACAGTTCGCTCGACGACCTGCGACAGGTGCTGGGCGGGTGCGTCGAAGCGCCGTACAACTTCCTGCGGTCCGTCGTCCCCGCGATGGTCGAACGTGAAGCGGGTCAGGTGCTGATCATCACCAGCGCGTCGGCGGCTCGACCGACTCCGGGCGCACCGCTCTATTCCTCCGCGCGTGCGGCGGCAACCATGCTCGTGAAGAACGTCGCCGACGAGGTGGCCCGCACGGGAGTGCAGGTGAACGCCGTCGGCACGAACTTCATGGACTTCCCCGCCTTCTTGAAGGCCAGTGGAGCGACCGACCCCGCAGTGCGCGCCAAGATCGAGGCCCAGGTTCCCATGCGCCGCCTCGGCTCGATGCAGGAGTTCTCCTCGTTCTGCATGGCCTTCCTCGACGGATCGAGCCGCTTCACCACCGGACAGTTCGTCGCTTATGCCGGGGGTTGGGCCTGACGGCAGAATGGAGGGATGGAACGGTCCCTCTACGACGACGAGCACCTGGCCTTTGCCGAAAGCTTTCGTAGTTTCATCGCCAAGGAGATCAGCCCCGATTACCTGCGCTGGGAGGAAGAGGGCATCGCTCCGCGCGACATGTACCTCAAGGCCGGAGCGAACGGTTTCCTCGGCATGGCGATCCCCGAACAGTACGGGGGCGGCGGCAGCCACGACTTTCGCTTCAACGCGGTGCTCGGTGAGGAACTGGCACTGGCGGGCATCGGAGGAGCTGGCAACGGCATCACGCTCCACAACGACATCACCACGCCGTACTTCACCGACATCTGTGATGACGCCCAAAAGGAGCGGTGGCTGCCCGGTATCGCCTCGGGCGAACTGATCACCGCCATCGCGATGACCGAACCCGGTACGGGAAGCGACCTCGCCAGCATCACCACCACCGCCCGTCGCGACGGTGACCGCTACATCGTCAACGGGTCGAAGACATTCATCAGCAACGGGATCAACAGTGACCTCGTGATCGTCGCCGCCAAGACCGACCCCGAACAACGACATACGGGCATGTCGCTTCTCGTGGTCGAACGAGGCATGCCTGGCTTCGAGCGAGGACGAAATCTCGACAAGATCGGACAGTCGAGCGCCGACACCGCCGAACTCTTCTTCACCGACGTCGAGGTCCCGGTCGAGAACCGACTGGGCGACGAGGGACGCGCGTTCCATTACCTCACGGGGAATCTGGCGCAGGAGAGATTGTCGATCGCGGTCTCGAGCCTCGCTTCCGCACGAGCCTGCGTGCAGTGGACCCTCGACTACGTGAAAGAAAGACGAGCGTTCGGCACCACGATCGGATCGTTCCAGAACACCAAATTCGTTCTCGCGGAGCAACGCACCGAGGTCGACGTCGCTCAGGCGTACGTCGATGCCTGCGTGATCGCCCTGAACGCATCGCGCCTCTCGGCCGCCGAGGCCGCCGCCGCCAAGTACTGGTGCACCGAACTTCTGAAGCGGGTCGCCGACAAGTGCCTGCAACTCTTCGGCGGTTACGGATACATGCGCGAATATCCGATCGCCCGAGCCTGGGCGGACGCTCGCATCACCACCATCTACGGCGGCACCACCGAGGTCATGAAGAGCATCATCGCCAAGGACATGGGACTCTGACATGGCCATCGCCCTCGACCCCGACCGCTACCGCGATGACGCGTGGTACGAACGCGAACGCGTCAGTGTGTGGTCGAATGAGTGGCTGATGTTCTGCTCCGAGTCGGAGGTCACGAGCGCGGGCTCGTACGTCGCCGCCGACATGGCCGGCTTCCCTTTGGTCGTCGCCCGCCGCCCCGACGGTGAACTCGCCGCGTTCTTGAACGTGTGCCCCCATCGCGCCGGACCGATCGTGTGGCCCGGTCAGGGAACCACCGGGAACCTGGTGTGTCGCTACCACGGGTGGGCGTTCAACTGGAAGGGCGAGTTGGTTGCCGCGCGTGATTTCGGCGATTCGAGCGATCTCTGTCCCGACTCCCGTTCGTTGCAAGCGGTGTCCGTCGATGTCTGGAGCGGCATGGTGTTCGTGCGCGTCTCCAACGATGGTCCCTCACTACGAGATTCGCTCGGCGGGCTTCCCGATGTGGTGGCCGAGCATCCGGTTTCCAGTTTTCGCTTCGTGCGGCGCATGACCCGTGAACTTCGCTGCAATTGGAAGACCTACGTCGACAACTATCTCGAGGGCTATCACGTTCAGCTGATTCATCCGTCCCTCACTCGTGCCCTCGACATGCGCACGTACAGAGTCTCCGTGCCCGAGCCCGG
>JBJTIO010000075.1:0-9406 GCA_046095045.1 Actinomycetota bacterium | reverse complement strand
TGTGATGCGGATTTCGTCGCCAATACTCAACTTATCAAGATTGCGAAATGGCTCTCCATAAGTGGTGCGATGACCAGCGATCGCACTATTCCCAAGTTCACCTGGCAAAGGAGTGTTCGGATAGTGCCCCGGACCTTTCTTGAGATCAGAAGGTTGCACTCCGGCGACGACAAATTTTTTGACCCCAATCACTGGTATCTCGATGATGGCTATCGGGTCACCTTCGGAGATGGAAATTGGTTTGACCGGGGTCAACGTCGTAGATGTGGCTACCTCGGAGGTCACCGGTGCTTCAGATCCTTCCCCAGTGGTGGTCGGAACTGATGTGCTGACTGGCGACATCAGTTCGGCGAAAGTGTTCTCCAGTCGATTTTGCGATTGGGCTTCTTCGATTCCGGTACCCCACAACTGGTACCCGACGAACAGGAACATCAAGAGACCGAGGATGATGAGCGAGTTTCCTAGGCGACCGAGGAACCAGTACCAATCGCGCGGTTGTTTTGGGCGATCCCAGTAGGGCAGGCGTGTTCGAGGTTCGTCTGGATTTGTAGAAGTCCCAGAGGTGAGTAGCGGCTCAATTGGTCCGGCCAATTGAACTCGTGGAATGGGTTTGTTCGCGCCGAATGGGTCGTAGTCGTCAGGTGACTCGAGGTTCCCCTCAAACTCGCTTCCGTCTCCGACCACGTCGTAGACGCTACCCGCACGCCTCCCCTCCTGACCGAACACGCGGGTATCGTCACGAGGGCATGTCCGAACTGGTGGTGCAACTCGATGATGTCGTCGCCGTGATCGGTGCGTTCCCGGTTCTGGCCGGAGCGACGCTTGCGGTGAATCGTGGCGACATCGCTCTTTTACGCGGACCGAACGGTGCCGGCAAGACCACACTTCTGCGCTTGTGTGCCGGTCTCGTGGAGATCGAACGGGGCGCGGGAAACGTGCTCGGAGTTGATCTGACCACCGATCGGTGGTTGGTGAGATCACGAGTCGGATTGTTGGGTCACGCGAACGGCCTGTATCACGACCTGACCGTCACCGAGAACGTGGTCTTCTGGGGGCGCACCGTCGGTGCGACCGACGACGAGGTGAAGCGAGCGCTTTCTCGTATGGGGCTCGACGGACGACTCGCCGACGTGCGCGTGTCGCGATTGTCGGCCGGTCAGCGTCGACGCACGGCGTTGGCGACGCTCGTCGCGCGCCGAGCCGAGTTGTGGTTGCTCGACGAACCCCACGCGGGCCTCGATGCGACCGGACGCGACGAGCTCGACGCCGTGTTGCGTCGAGCGGCCGAGGCTGGTGCGACGATCATGGTCGCCAGTCACGAACTCGAACGCGCGGGCTCGTTGGCGACGCGTCAGATCGAAGTGGTCGCGGGCCAGTTGCGCGAGTTGGGGACGGGGTCATGAGCCGCCGTCACGACATCGTGTTGGTGTGGCGCACCGCTCGGCTCGTCGCGGCGAAGGATCTGCGCATCGAACGTCGCGGGCGGGTGCTGACCAATCAGGTGTTGCCGTTCGCCGCCATCGTGATGGTGATGTTCGCCTTCGCTCTCGACAGTGACGCGATTCTCGAACGTGTCGCTCCCGGACTGGTGTGGCTCGCGACACTCTTCAGCACCTTGTTCGTGATCGCCCGGTCCTTCGCCGTCGAAACCGCCGACGGAGCACTCGATCAATTGCGCACCTCCGGAGTTCGACCGGCCGGCATTTTCCTCGGCAAGGTGCTCGCCTTGATGATCCAGTTGCTCGTTCTCGTCGCCGTTCTCACGGTGGCGGCCGTGATCTTGTATCGGGCAGAGATCTCGTGGTTGGGTGGCGTGCTCTTGGTCACGACCGCCCTCGCCGCTACCAGCGGATTGGCCGCCGTGGGTACCCTGTACGGAGGTCTCTCCGCCGGGGCCAAGGGTCGGGAAACGCTTCTTCCGCTCCTCGTACTCCCGGTGGTGGCACCCGTGCTGATCGGGGCGACCCGGGCCACCGAATCGTCCTTCGGCACGAACGGCATCGCCGTCAGTGAAGGCTGGCCTTGGCTGGGTTTGCTGGTGGTGTTCGCCGTGTTGTTCAGTGTGTCGGGTGCGGTCGCGTTCGGCTCGCTGCTCGACGATTGACGCTCTGGAGGACGAATGCCCACGACGACCGAACGCAACGTGACCGGCACTGCGTTCACGCGCGGACTCGGAGTGGTGACCCTCGCCGGTATCGCGCTGTTGGTTTTTCTCGCTCTCTTCGTGTCGCCGGCCGACGTGAACCAGGGCGAATCGGTGCGCATCATGTACGCGCACGTTCCCGGAGCATGGCTCGCGTACCTCGCATTCGTCGTGACCGCCATCTCGTCGGCGGCGTATCTCTGGAAGCGCACTCGTTCACTCACGTGGGATCGCATCGCCGGCGCCTCGGCCGAGATCGGCGTGCTCTTCATGGGCATCTCACTCGTGACCGGCAGCTTGTGGGGTCGCATCACGTGGGGAACTTTCTGGACGTGGGACGCCCGCCTCACCACGACGGCGTTCCTGTTCGTCACCTACATCGGTTATCTCGCGGTGCGTGGTCTCGGTGGCTCGCATCATCAGCGCGCGCGACGAAGTGCGGTGTTGGCGCTGCTCGCCGTGCTCGAGATTCCGCTCGTGCATTTCTCGGTGCGACTCTGGAACACGTTGCATCAGGAGGCGAGCGTGGCCGGACGTGGCACCGACGTGACGATGGACGGACTGATGTTGTTCTGTCTCTTCCTCGGTGTGGTGGTGTTCACGGCGATGTACGTCTGGATGTTGTTGCATCGCCAGCGTGCGTTGGCGCTCCAGGACATGCTCGACGATTCGGGACTCGACGCCGCCCTCGCGGCTCGACGCGCGGAGGCAACCAGCTAATGGACGATCTCGGATTCATCGTCGGCAGCTACGTGGTGACCTTCGGATCGATCGCCGTGTACGTGGCGTCGGTTGTGCGCCGTTCGCGTCGCGCCGGTCGCGATGTTCCGCGCGAGAAGAGGCCCTGGACGTGACCGACGATCCGCAGCGCATCGGTGCCTCGGATGATGCCGAGTCGGGGATCGACCTCAGCCCACGCGAGATGGTCGTGGGTTCGTCGCGCAAGCGACGACCGTGGGGAGCGATCGTCGTTCTACTCGTCGTCGTTGCCGCCGGATTCGTCGTGATCACGAAGTTCCTCACGTCGGCGGTCGACTACTACTGCAACGTCGACGAGGTTGGTGTGAAGGACGGGTGCGAACAAGGTCGCCGATTGCGCGTTCAGGGCGTCGTCGAAAAGGACTCGGTCGTCGATGATGGAACAACGACGGTGTTCTCGATCGCTTTCGGTGGCGAGACGATGAACGTTCGCTACGAGGGCGATCCGGGTGGCATCTTCAAGGAGTGCATTCCGGTCGTCGTTCACGGAATTTTGAATGGCGCGACCTTCGAGGGCGATCGCATCGAGGTGAAGCATTCGAACGAATACGAGGCCGAGAACCCCGACCGGATGAGTGAACCGGAGGGTGGCGAGTGCTCGCGGTCAGCCTGAACGCCGCGGTCGGGCGTGGCGCGATTCTTCTCGGTGTCCTGACCTGCATCGCCGGAATCGGAATCATCCTCGCGGGCATTCGTCGGAGTGACGCGCGTGCTCTTCGTTCGTCGATTCGTTACTCCTACGTGGTGTTCGCCGCCGGGTTGTTGGCCTTCGTCATGATGGAGCGCGCGCTGATCACGCGCGACTTCTCGTTGCTCTACGTTCAGGAGCACGGTTCGCGTGATACTCCGTTCCTCTACAACATCACCACGTTGTGGAGTGCTCTCGAGGGTTCGATCCTGTTGTGGATCCTCGTGCTCTCGGCGTTCATTGCCGCCGTGGCTCGAAAGTTTCGGGAGCGTGCGGGCGACGAGTTGCTGGCGTGGGCGATGGTCTTCATGTTCGCGGTCGGACTGTTCTTCTTCCTTCTCGCTTTCGGTCCGGCCAACCCGTTCGCCACCGGCCCGATTGGAGTGACCGATGGTCCCGGTCCGAATCCGCTGTTGCAGAACCACATTCTCGTGTTGTTCCATCCGCCGATCCTCTACATCGGTTACGTCGGCTTCACCGTGCCGTTCGCCTTCGCGATGGCAGCGCTCGTGACGGGACGATTGGGCGAGGGCTGGTTGCTCGAGACGCGTCGTTGGACGCTCTACTCGTGGGGATTCCTGACGATCGGCATCATCCTCGGTAGTTGGTGGAGCTACGAGGTGCTCGGATGGGGCGGCGTCTGGGTGTGGGACCCGGTCGAGAACGCCAGTTTTCTTCCGTGGCTCACCGGGACGGCGTATTTGCACTCGGTGTTGGTGCAGGAGCGACGAGGGATGTTGCGTGTCTGGAACCTCTCGCTCGTGGTGGCGACGTTCAGCCTCACGATTCTCGGCACCTTCCTCACCCGTTCGGGCGTGATCAACAGCGTTCACGCCTTCAGCGAAGGTGCGGTCGGTCCGTGGTTGCTCGCCTTCTTCGCGATCATCGTGATCGCCTCGGTGATCCTCATCGGTTGGCGTGGTGAACGATTGCGTTCGCCGGGTTCGATCGACTCCCCGCTCAGTCGCGAAGGGGCATTCCTCGCGAACAACGTTCTGTTCAGCGTCTTCGCCTTCGTGGTGTTGCTCGGCACCGTGTTCCCGTTGATCATCGAGGTGCTCGACGATCGACGTTTGGTGGTGGGGGCGCCGTTCTTCGATCGCATGTCGAAGCCCATCGGACTCGTGATGCTCTTCCTGATGGCGGTCGCCCCGGTGTTGCCGTGGCGCAAAGCGAGCCAGGAGGTCCTGCGCGATCGTCTGTTCTGGCCCGCGTGGTGTGGCATCGGTGCGCTCGCGTTTGCGGTTCTCACCGGGTCGGCCGGATGGGCTCCGCTTGCCGCATTCGGTCTCGGCGGATTCGCCGCGGGCGCCGCGCTGCGGCAAGTCGTGTTGGCTTCGCGACGTCAGGGTTGGCGCGGAGTCGTCGGTCGTGCGAACGGCGGAATGATCGTGCACCTCGGCGTCATCCTGATCGCCGTCGCTCTCGCGGGCAGTGGCGCCTACACGCGCACCCAGGAGTTCGTCCTCGACGTCGGTGAGCGCGTCGAATTCTCGGGGCACTCGTTCGAGTTCGAGGGACTCTCGCTCGAAGCCGACGACGTGAAGACGAGCGTCGTCGCCGCCGTGCGCATCGACGACGGTCCGGTGTACGAACCCAAGCGCAGCAAATATCTGAAGCAGGGAATGGATGTCGGCACGCCGAGCGTCAAAACCGGATTGCGCCACGACATCTATCTCACCCTCGAAGGCACTGTGCGACCCGACGACACCACGGCGCGCATCAAGGTTCTCATCAAGCCGCTGATCGTGTGGTTGTGGATCGGTGGGGGACTGATGGCGCTCGGCACCGTGCTGGCGGCGTTCCCCGGATCGCGTCGTCGACCCACCGCACCGGTGTCGGACGGATTGAAGGAGACTGTCGATGTCTGAACGTCGATCAGTCGGTCGAGTCGCGGCACTGGTGGCGACCGCACTGACCGTGTTCTTCGTCGGGCTCTTGGTCGTGGCATTCAACAAGGACGTCGCCGATCCGACGACCCCACTTTTGATGAAGCCGGCTCCCGAGGTGAAGAGCACCACCTATGACGGTGAGACCTTCGACCTGTCGCGACGTCGCGGATCGTGGGTGGTTCTCAACTTCTTCAACTCGACCTGCGTGCCGTGCAAACGTGAGCACCCCGAGCTGGTGAAGTTCTTCGAGTCGCAGCAAGCGCTCGAGGGAACCGGTGCGGAGTTGTACACGATCGTGAACGACGACGACGAGGACGCGGTGCGAAAGTTCTTCGACGAGCAAGGTGGTGGTTGGCCCATCGTGCGCGACGACGACGCCAGCATCTCGGTGAAGTTCGGAGTGGCCAAGGTCCCCGAGACCTGGATCATCAGCCCTACTGGTGTGGTCGCCCAGCGCTTCACCGGACAAATCACGGCGACCTTGCTTGGTGAGGCCATCGCGGCCATGTCGGCGGAGCCCGCATCGTGAGTTCGGACCTGAATCGTCGCCTCAAGCGTTGGCCCGCGTGGGTGTTGATGGCCGTGATCGTGGTCGCGCTGATGCTCGTCGGAATCTCTCGCGCGTCGGGTCCCGCCACAGCCGAGGAGCGAATCGACGCCATCGCCCAACGGCTCGCTTGTCCCACGTGCGATGGCGAGAGCGTGTACGAGTCGCGCGGATCGGCGTCGCAGGCCATTCGCCAGGAGATCGCGCGGCGGGTGTCGGCCGGTCAGTTGAGCGACGACGAGATCGTCGCCGAGATCGACGACAGTTACGAGGCCGACCTGCGGTTGGTCCCCGACGCGTCCGGCCTCGAGGCAACCATCTGGATCGCCCCGGTGGCTGCGGCGATCATGGCCGCCGCGTTGTTGGTGTTCGTGTTCCGTCGCTGGCGAGGTGAAGGTTCACTCGTGCCCACCGACGCGGAGCGCGCTCTCGTCGAAGAAGAATTGCGAAAGTCGGAATCGTGACGAGTGCCGCCCGACGCGAGGCTCTCGAGGAGGAGAAGCGGTTCCTGCTCGACTCGCTCGTCGTCCTCGAACGCGAACACGCCGCCGGTGACGTCGATGAACTCGATTATCGAGCGTTGAAGGATTCCTACACGGCGCGGGCCGCGCGTTTGATCTCCGAACTCGAACAGGAGCCGACCAAGCGCGCATCACGTGGTCGCTCGCTGATCTGGATCGTCGCGGTCGTCGCACTGGCGGCAGTGGCGGGCGTTCTCGTCGCGCGGTCGAGTGGCGAGCGCGGTGCGGGCGAAACGATGACGGGCGGAGTCGGCGACGGCAGCGTGAGTTCACTCTTGACCGAAGCTCGGTCGAAGGGCATGGCCGACATTCCCACGGTGCTCGATCTGTACTCGCGCGTGCTGGCGATCGAGCCCGACAACATCGAAGCGCTCACGTACTTCGGCTGGTTCAGCGTTCTGTCGGCCACGCAGGAAACCGACGAGGAGACGGCGGCTCAACGACTACAGAACGGACTGGTGCTGTTGCGTCAAGCGACCATCACCGATGCGTCGTATCCCGACGCCCACTGTTTCATGGGCATCACGTTCTTCCGATTCCTCGACGATCCGGAAGCAGCCGACCCGGAGATCGATGCGTGTCTCGCATCGAATCCGCCGGCCGAGGTTGCGGCCTTGGTGCAAGGGCTGTCGGATCAGATCGACGAAGCGTTGTCGAGCACCACGACGACGCCCTGAGTCAGTCGGCGGGCGGGGGAGGCCACGCTGACGCTTCGACCACCTCGCCATCGCGTCGGGCCAGCACCCACACGGCACCCTTGCGCCAATCTGGTGCTCCGACGATCTCGGTCGTGCGACGTTGCAACGCGGCGATCACGTCGGGGATCACGTCGCCATGACTGCACAACACCGAACCGTTCGGAATCGTGGCGATCAGATCGAGGGCACCGTCACGGTCGTATCCCTCGGCCAATCGATCATCACTCGTGACCGAAGCATGCAATCGGGCCGCGAGTGGTTCGAGGGTTTGCAGACAACGCGTGTACGGACTCGAGATGAGTAGCGCGTCATCGTGCATCGACACCAAGGGGAAGAGTCGGTCGCCGATCTTGACCGCCTGACGCCGACCTTTGCCGGTGAGCGGACGCACACGATCGTCGCCTTCCCACGCGGAACGATCGCCGGCCTTGGCGTGACGAACCAGGTACACGGTCGATGTGTCGGTCACACGACGAAACTAGCCACTTCCGGCATCGCACGAACCATTTCGATGCGACAGACTCGTCTCGTGAGTTTCTTCGAGCGCAACCGTCAGGAGTTGAAAGCCAAGGGTCTCGACGCTTCGCGTCTGCCTCCGGGCCAATACCTCACCGATCGTTTCCCTGTTCTTCACCTTGGAGACATCCCGAGTTATGCCCCCGGTCAGTGGAATCTCTCCATTGGTGGTCTCGTCGATGCGCCGTTCGTTCTCTCACTCGACGAACTGAAGGCTCTTCCATCGGTGACGCTGACGTACGACATTCACTGCGTGACGAAGTGGAGCAAGTTCGACACCACCTGGACCGGTGTTCGGGTTCGTGACCTCTTCGCGATGGCGGGCGTCAAGCCCGAAGCAACCCATGTGATGGAGCACGCCGAGTTCGGCTACACGACGAACGTCCCGCTCGCCGACATCACCACCGACGAAGCGTTGATCGCCTACGCCTACGAAGGCGAGGAGATCACACCCGAACACGGCGGTCCGGTGCGCGTCGTGATCCCGCACCTGTACTTCTGGAAGAGCGCGAAATGGGTGCGCGGTCTCGAGTTGCGTTCGTCCGACGCTCCGGGGTTCTGGGAACGCAACGGCTACCACATGTATGCGGACCCGTTCCGCGAACAGCGTTTCTGGAACGACTAGTTCACGCGCAGCGCGCGCAGGAACTTCTTGCGTGGCTTGTTGTCCTCGGCGATACGGCGCGCGATCTCGTGGAACGCCTTGCCGAGTTCGCTGTCGGGCGCAACGGCCGCGATCGGTTTGCCGTCGTCGCCGCCCTCGCGCAACGCCTGAACGAGGGGAAGTTGTCCGAGCAACTTCACGCCCAACTCCTCGGCCAGTTCCGCGCCACCGCCACTACCGAACAGTTCGTAACGTTTGCCGTCGTCACCGGTGAACCAACTCATGTTCTCGATGACTCCCTTCACGGGCAAGCCGACCTTGACTGCCATCGCCGCCGACAATCGCGCGACCTTCTGTGCGGCCGGTTGCGGTGTGGTCACGACGTACACCTCGGCCTTGGGTAGGTACTGACTCAGCGACAAAGCGATGTCGCCGGTTCCCGGCGGCATGTCGATGAGAAGGAAATCGGGTTCGTCCCAATATACGTCGGTGAGGAACTGCTCGAGCGCCTTGTGCAACATCGGTCCGCGCCACACGACCGCTTGTCCGTCGGGAACGAAGTAACCGATAGAGATGCAACGCACGCCGTAGGCCTCGGACGGCAGCAACATGCGGTCGATGGCCACCGGATCGGCCGAGGCACCGAGCATGCGCGGAATCGAGTAGCCGTAGATGTCGGCGTCGAGCACGCCCACCGAATATCCCTGCGCGGCCAGAGCGACGGCGAGGTTGGTGGTGACACTGCTCTTGCCCACGCCGCCCTTGCCGGACGAGATCAACAGTGGACGGGTCTTGCTTTCGGGCTCGGCGAAGGGAACCTTGCGTCCCTCGGCATGTCCGTGCGCGTGTCCGTGCCCCGCGGTCGACGAAGGATCGCCGTGAAGTTTCTTGCGCAGGTCCTCGCGGTCCTCGTCGGTCATCACGGTGAATTGCAGATCGACCCGACCAGAACCAACCAGCGGCTTGACCGCGGACGTGACGCGATTGGTGATCTCGTTGCGCAACGGACATCCAGCGACGGTGAGGGCGACGAGAATG